>JADYYE010000070.1 GCA_020853815.1 Phycisphaerales bacterium | reverse complement strand
GGTCGACCAGAGCCGTGACGTAGCGTGAAGAAGCCTCGAGGAATGGCGCGTTCTTCGTGCGCAGCGATACGCCCGCCTGGCTGGTCAGCCACGCGGGGAGCCCGCCGCCGTCCAGCCCCGCGCCGACGTACGGCCCGACGCGGAGAATGAGCCACATGCCGGCCTCGCCCACCAGTTTCACGAAATGGCGAACGTCGCTGTCGCCCGTGAAATCGAAGACGCCCGAACGCGGCTCGTGCCGCGCCCACACCGCGGTGGTGTCGATCGTGTTGAACCCGGCGAGCTTGGCGGCCTGGATCCGGTCGGCCCAGGAGGCCCGCGCCACGCGTGCGTATTCAACCGCCGCGCTGACGATCCACACTCGACGCCCGTCCAGCATGAAGCTCTGACCGTCATAGGTCACCGCAGGCATGGTCGCTCCTCATACTTCTTCACTTCCGCCAGCCCTGTCGCGGGAACCCACACGAACCGTTCGTTCGCAAACCTAACGGAATACGAATAAAGAGGCCGGAGAAAGTGGAACGGAATACTAGCGCTCGCCAAGGCCAACTGCAACGAAAGGACCACCCCGGAGGTTCTCATTTCGGGGTTCGGTCGGAGGAAGAGGCCGCTATTCTGTGTTTCGCGCGATGGGAGCCGACCAAAGTGACCCGAACAAAAGCCCTTTTTGTGACACCCGCCGCCCTGCTGCTCTTGGCGGGTTGTTCGTCGCGCTTGGAGTCGCTCGACCGCGAGATCAACGACCTGGTCGCGGAGCGCTCCACGCGACTTGGGACGGTTTCCCCCTCTCGCTCGCTTCCGGGGCAAACCAAGTCGATCGACACATCCAAGGCCCCGGAGACTCGCAATCCGACGGCCCGGGAACTGACGTTCAAGCCCGCCGACGAGGCCCGCGACGTCGCCAAGCGTCTGGAGTCCTTCAACGCGGGGATCGCGGAGGCGTCGGGCCTCACCGACGCGTACGCGACCAACGAGTCGCTCGACGCGATCGCGGAGGACCCGGCGGCTCAGAGCGCCGCGGCCGACGGCGCGCTCGAGGTCACCCTCGCCGAATCGTGGCGCGCGGGCCAGCGCTCCGCGCCCGACTATCTCGCGTCGGAAGAGCAGTACCTGCTCTCGGCGATCTCGCTGCTCATCGAGCGCCATCAGTGGTCGCCGCGACTCAGCAACACGACCAGCGCGACGCTGACCGGCTCCGGCGACGACGGCGATTTCGACCATACGGCGCGATTGCTCAACGAGCTGGCGGTGACGCAGAAACTCCCGTACGGCGGGGACGTGCAGGCGCGCTGGCTGTGGGACGCGACCGAGCACCTGCGCGAGCAGGCGACGGGGCGGTATCGCCAATCGTCGGCGATCGCGCTGGACGCCTCGATCCCGCTGATGCGCGGGGCGGGCTTGATCGCCCAGGAGTCGCTGATCCAAGCGGAGCGGAACCTGGTGTACGCCGCGCGGTCCTTCGAGCGCTCGCGCCGCCAGTTCCTGGTCGACGTGGCGAACGACTACTTCGCGCTGTTGCAGACGCAGGCGAGCATCCGCAACCAGGTGCAGCAGCTTAAGAGCCTGCGGACGTTCGAGCAGGAGACGGGCGAACTCGTGAAGGCGGGGCGCAAGGCGGAGTTCGATCGCGCCGACGCGTCGAACCGTGTGCTGAGCGGGCTGGCGAGCCTCGAGAATCTGCGCGAGGCGTACCGCCTGCAGCTCGATCGATTCAAGGTGTCGCTCGGCCTGCCCGTCGAGAAGCCGCTCATCATCAGGCCGCTGAAGCTCGAACTCCCCGAGCCCGAGGCGGACCTCGCCGACGCGGCCCGGCTGGCCCTGGAGCTGCGCCTGGACCTGCAGAACCGGCGCGACCAGGTCGAGGATTCTCGGCGCAACCTCGACAACGCCAAGAACGGCCTGCTCCCCGACCTCTCCGTCAGCGCCGGCGCGTCGATCCCGACCGACGGCGACACGCGCGAGGGCGGCGTGATGTTCGACCCCGACGACACCTCGTACGACGCCGGCCTGCGTCTCAGCCTCCCGCTGGATCGGCGGAGCGAGCAGCTCCGCGTCAAGCAGGCGTCGATCTCGCTGGACCGGGCCGAGCGCGACTACGGCACGGCACGCGACAACGTGGTGCTCAACGTCCGCGCGGCGCTGCGCGCGGTGGACCTGGCCCGGTTCCAGCTCCGCCTGGCCGAGCAACAGGTGCAGATCACGCAGCGGCGACGTTTGGAGCAGGAGATCAAGAAGGCGGAGATCGACACGCGCAAGAGGCTGGAGGCCGAGAGCGACCTGCTCGACGCGCTCAACGCCCGCGACCGCGCGGTGACGCAGCTGCGCACGGCGGTGCTGCGCTACCTGCTCGAAACCGACACGCTGCGCGTGCAGCGCGACGGCACGTTCGAGCCGCTCCCGGGCATGGAAGAAGCGACCGCGCCCAAGTCATGAAGCGGCGAACGCCGGGCGTCGCCGGGTGAAACCGCCGTCCGATCACCGCGGGCGTTCGCGGACGAGACGAGGCATCGAAGGCCCCGGCGGGACTTCCGCTCACCGCGCGAGCGACTGACGCATCCGCGCGTACAACGTCGCGTCCATGCCCGCGTTCTTGGCGGCTTCGAGCATGGTGATCGCCTGCTCGTTCTTGTCGCGCGACTGCATCAGGATCGCCGCGGTCATCCACGCGTCGCGCGAACGCCCCTGGCGCGCCCGCGAGACCACGCGCCCCGTCAGCTCGCGCAGCACGTCCTCACGCACGCCGAGCTCTTCGCCGGTCAGCGGCACGTCCGAAAGCACCGGGTCCGCCTGGTACGCGCGGGCGATCCGCGCAAAGCCGTCGTCCCACTGGCGCGAGAGAACCTGCGCGATGCCCAGCCGGCGCATCGCCGCCGGGTCATTCGGGTTGTCCTTGAGGTGCAGCTTGAGCGCGTCGACGGCCTCCGGGTACCGACCCAGCGACATCGCGAGCTTGGCGATCTCGTCGGGCGTGGGCGGCGGTTCGGATGGCGCGCTGGGCTGCGATGCCTGCGAAGGCTGGTAGTTCACGTCGAGCGCAGGGTCCGAGCCGTAATAGGTGGTGAATGGCGAGCCGACGCGGCTGCGTCCCCACAGGGGGTCGATTCCCCAGTAACGAAAGTAGTTCGTCGGGTAGTTGCCAGCCCCCCAGAATCGATCGTTCCCCCACCCCCAGCTCGAACCTGCGTTGTAGCCGCACTGGTTTCCGGCGCAGCCGACCCGTGAGTAGGGCGAGTAATACGAACGGTTGTCGGCGCCGATCCAGCTGCGATAGGCCGACTCCGCGATCGCGGAGGACATGTTGGCGTTGACCCGGAAGTGATCGTCGCCGTAGCTCCCGCTCACGGACACGCCGCTCCGATCATTGCGGATTTCCCGACCACTCGAACCCGAGCCCTCGGCGAACAAGGGGCTGAATGCCGGCGACGATACCAAAGGGGATGTCGGACTCCTCGAACGCGACGGTCGTTCGGTGAGGGCATCGATGCCGACCCGAGGTACCCGTTTCCACACGTCCAAGCCATCGCGGCTGGGAACCGCGGCCCGGGACCGCGGCATGCCGCTCGAACGACCTGGACCCCGCGTCAATCTGGTCGCCGGCGGAGTCGGCTGGGGTTGAACCATTGGCGTCATCCCGCCGTCCTCGGTTGATTGGGCGCCCGCCGCACCAGCCAGCGCGCCGAGCATCGCCAACCCCGCGATCGCGCCAGCCTGCCGCCTCGTCTTGCTCACGGGTTGCCTCCCTCGCGCCTCAGCGACCAAGAACCACTTCATTATTTCAGTCTGACACGCCGACCCTCGATGAGTTCCATCGTGCGGCGTTTATTCGGGTCTTTTCCCGATAGTATTCAGTTCGGTGTCGGGCGGCGCTCCGCACCTCCGGGTATTGTGGGTGTTGCACGGAGGGTCTTTCATGCTCCACGCTCGGCTGGCGGTGGTTTCCTTGATTCTCGCGACCTTGACCTCCGGATTGGCCGGCTGTTCTTCCCTCGGCGGGATCAGGCTGACCAGCGTGAAGGGCGAGGGCGGCGGGACGCTTCAACTCCGCCCGCGCACCAGCGCGTATCTCGCGGGCGATCGCAACACCGCGGACGTTTATCTGACCGATCTTCCCGGCGAGGCGCTCGATCCCGCCGCGGACCTTACCGGGGTGAGCGGCCAGTTCATCCACATCCACCTCTTCCTGACGCCCAAGGCCGGGAGCACGCCCATCGACTCCACCGCCTGCTCGGCGTCGGTGCGCCATGTGGTGATCGCCGACGGACGCATCGGTGTCTACGGCGGCGGCGGGTTCCTCAGCCCCAACACCTCGCCGGGTGATCGAGTGCTCACGGGACGATTGGGCGACGCCACCCTGCGCCTGGTTTCGGCGAGCCCGGAGTTCGGCGACCGACTCGGACCCTCAAAGCTTGATTGCGCATTCCGCGCGCCGCTCGACCAGCGCCTGGCCAACGCGCTGGCGGCACGACTCGACACGATTCTCGCGAAGGCGACGCCGAGGTAGGCGTGGTGTCTTCGTGCTCGAACGTGCGAGAAGTTGCGGTCGGGGCGAGGCACTGCTGGCGTGCCACCGACCGCGTCCTCGCGGTCGGTGCCCAAGGGCGACGCTCGCCGTCTCGTTACGATCAGCGCCGCGGCCGCCCGTCGTGACACCGGATACGCCGATGGAACAACGCAACGCGGAATCACACGATCGAAAGCGCATGCGCCGACGTGACTGTCATGGACCGGCGAGGTTCATCACGTTCTCTTGCGAGCATCGCCTGCCCCTGCTCGGCAGACCCGCGATTCGTGATGTCTTCGTCGCGTCGCTCGCGGAGGCGCAATCGCGGTTTTCTCTGAGAGTGTTTGCGTGGGTCGTAATGCCCGAGCATGTACATTTGCTGCTCCGCGCGGACCCCGAATCCATGATCGACGCGCTTCGCTTCCTCAAGATGTCGGTGGCGCAGCGAGTCATCTCGCGGTGGCGGCGCCTCGAAGCGCCGATCTTGGGGCGACTGGCGCGTCCAGACGGCTCGTTGCGATTCTGGCTCAAGGGCGGCGGGTTCGATCGAAACGTTCGAGACCGCCATGAGCTCTCCCGCACCATCGCCTACATCCACCAGAACCCGGTCGAGCGTGAATTGGTTCTTCGCGCATCGGAGTGGCGGTGGTCGAGTGTGGCTTGGTGGCGAGGTGAAGAGTCACCCATCAAATGCGAGTATCCCGCCCAGGGCTGGGAATCGTGGCGAGGGTTTGAGCCTGTGACTTGAAGCGCACCGACCGCGTCCTCGCGGTCGGTGGCACGGAAATTCACATCCTCACCAACCCCCGTGCTCGCGCCACCAGCCGCCCACGACCCGTTCGGCGTTGGCGAACATGACCTTGTCCAGCACGTCGCTCGAGAGCGTCACGCCGCGGAGCATCGGCGCGTCGTCGGGCGTGAAGCGCGAAGGGTCGACCATCGCCAGATCGCTGTCGGCGATGGGTGAAGGCCCCTGGTATCCGCCGCCGATCACGGCGCGCAGCGCCCAGAATCGGCTCGCGTACAGATCGAACGCGCTCTCGGGGCTGCTGGCCTGGTCGGCCTTGGGGTGCGCCGGGTTGTCCTTCGCGGGCTTCAGGTGGTCGTCGCTGGTCACGATGTCGGTGCCGAAAAGAATCCGGTCCTGCCAGCGGGTGAAGAACTCGACCACGCGTGCCGCGGGGTGCTTCGACAACTCGCGCACGATCCACTTGGTCGCCGACGTGTCGATGTGCAGGTTTGGGTGTCGAGCGAGCAGACCATCGAGGAAGTCCAGGTCCTCCGACGAGCCGCCCATGTGGGCCGCGATCCACGGGCAGGTGAACCGATCGAGCATGCGCTCCAGCCCGATGTACTGCTCGCGCTTGGTGCGATATATCTTCGCGTCGCTGTACTTGGTCGCAAACCACGTGTCGGGGTCGGCGACGTGGACCATGATCATCATCCCCAGCGCTTCGGCGGCCTGCGCCATCTTGACGCGCCACGGGCTGTCGATCTCGACAAGGTCCGCGCCCGACTCGCCGGGGAACAGCTCGCGCAGGCGCGGCGCCGACCAGATCTTCATCATCCGCGAGCCGTGCTCGCGCGCCAGCGTCTCCATCGCGTCGATGTATCCCTGGCGGTGAGCGCGGTTCCGGTCGGGGTCGGTCCACGTCTGGATCGCGATGAAGCGCACCGAATCGCCCATCACCTCGCGCACCGGCTTCACCAAGGGGAGCGGCGTCATCGAATAGGTCAGACGCACACCGAACGTCCGCGCCGCGTCGGCGTACACCCTCGCGGCGTCGCGTCCCATGACGTGGGAATGGGCGTCGATGATCGGACGTGAGGCCCGCGGGAAAATCGCCGCCTCCCTGCGATAATCAAGGGCCGACTTGTTCGACGAACCCGCGTGCCCCGTGCCCGCGGTCGAACCGGGGAGCGGCCTGGCTGATTGAGATGGAACGGAGTTCATCGCGGCGATGGTAGACGGCGGCGCCAACCAGAGTCCCCCGCGGGAGACGCTCGCCGCGCGCGTTCCCCTGCCGGATAAACCCGTCCGGGTTGAGGGACGCGCCGGCGCCCCCGCCGGCTCGCGCGCCAGCGCCCGCATCGCCCTGGCCCACGACTGGCTCTGCGGCTATCGCGGCGGAGAGGCCGTGCTCGAGCGCCTCGCCCGACTCGCGATCGAGCGATTCGCGCCCTCCCCCGCCGACCACCCGCCGGTCTACACGATGTTCGATGACCGCGAGAAGATGACGCAGGCCCCGACGCTCGCGGGCCTGGCGCGGATCACGCCGCCCTTCACGCGGCTTCCGGGCGCGGTGGAGTTCCGGCGCTGGCTGGTGCCCTTGTATCCGCGATTTGTTGAATCGCTCTCTTCGTCGCTCGCGCGCGATCACGCTCGCAAACCCATCGACCTGCTGGTGTCGTCGAGTTCCTGCGCGGTGAAGGGGCTCCGCGCGCCGGGCGGAGTGCCGCACGTGTGCTATTGCCACGCCCCGGCGCGGTACTTCTGGTCGCAGCGCGAGGCCTATGAAGCCGGCGGCGGACTGCGTGCCGCGGGCCTGCGGAAGTTCGGCGAAAAGTTCCGTGCCTGGGACCGCGCCAGCGCCGTCCACGTCACGACGTTCATCGCCAACTCCGCGTTCATCGCGGCCCAGATCCAGCAGTTCTTCGATCGCGACGCGCAGGTGGTTCATCCGCCGGTGCGGACGACCTTCTTCACGCCCGACGCCGCCACGCCGCGCGAGAGCTTCTGGCTGGTCGTCAGCGCGCTGGAGCCATACAAGCGGGTGGACCTGGCGATCAAGGCCGCCAACGCGACCGGTCAGCGCCTGGTGATCGCGGGGAGCGGGAGCGAGTGGTCGCGGCTCCGCGCGATGGCGGGCGCGAGCGTTCGCTTTGTCGGGCGCGTGGACGACGAGGCACTGCGCCGCCTCTACCGGCGAGCCTCGGTGCTCATCCACCCGCAGGTCGAGGACTTCGGAATCGCGGCCGTCGAGGCCCAGGCGTGCGGCCTGCCGGTCGTCGCGTTCCGCGCCGGCGGGGCGCTCGAGACCGTCATCGACGGCAAGTCGGGCGTTTTCTTCGGCGAGCCCACGGTGACCAGCCTTGTCGAAGCGATCGCCAGAGCGCCCAAGGGCGGTCAGGGCCTGGCCAAGGCGGGCGTTGATTGCCGCCAGAGCGCCGAGCGTTTCTCCGCCGAGCGATTCGACGCCGCCATGGAAGCGGTGCTGAACAAGGCCCTGTCGGAACGCCGAATTTCCTGACCGTCGCCGCAGGTCGCGGCGCGATACCCTGAGGGCACATGCGTTACGCGATGATCATGGCGGGAGGGGCGGGAACTCGCTTGTGGCCCATGAGCCGCAAGCAGCAGCCCAAGCAGCTCTTGAAGTTCATCAAGAGCGACGATGGTCGCTCGATCAGTCTTCTCGAACTCGCGGCCCAGCGCATCGAGGGCCTGATCGACCCCTCGCGCAGCTTCATCTGTACGTCGGAGTCCTATCGCGATGTGATCCGGCGCGATGTCCCGCAGTTCGCCGGAAAGGACGGCGACAGCCGCATCATGGGCGAACCGATGGGACGCGACACCGTGAACGCGGTGGGGTTCGCGGCCGCGGTCTTCCAGAAGCTGGACAAGGACGCGAGCTTCGCGGTTCTCACCGCCGACCACGTCATCGAGCCGCGTGACGCCTTCCGCTCGCGGATGGAGGTTGGCTTCAAGCTCGTCGAGGAAGACCCGCGAAGGCTGGTCACGTTCTCCATCACGCCGACCTATCCCGCGACCGGCTTCGGCTATGTCGAGCGCGGCACGCCCATCCGCGATGTCCCCGACGCGATGGTCGGCGGCAAGCCCATCGCCTTCCACGTCGAACGCTTCGTCGAAAAACCCGATCTTCCCCGCGCCCAGGCCTATGTCCAGTCGGGCCAGTTCGGCTGGAACAGCGGCATGTTCGTGTGGAAGGCGCGCACGTTTCTCGATGCGCTCAAGCAGTTCAAGCCCGAGAACCACGAGGGCGTGATGAAGATCGCCGAGGCCTGGGGCACCAAGCACCAGCGCGAAGCGATCGAGAAGATCTACCCCACGCTCCCCAAGATCAGCGTCGACTACGCCGTCATGGAGCCCGCGTCGAAGGAACGCAACGGCAAGCTCGCGGTGTGCACCGTGCAGATGGACGTGAAGTGGCTCGACGTCGGCTCGTGGCCCAGCTTCGGTGAGACGCTCTCGCCCGACTCGATGGGCAATCGCGTCTCCGGCCCGGCCCAGCCTCTGATCGTCAAGGGCAAGAACAACCTCGTCGTCTCCAGCGCCGGCGATCACACCATCGCGCTCCTGGGCTGCGACGACCTCATCGTCGTGCGCACGCCCGAGGCGACGCTCATCATGCCCCGCGCCCGCGCCGAAGAGCTCAAGGACCTGCACGCCCTCGTGGACGAGCGCCTCAAGTGATGCGGTACCTCGCGATCGATCTTGGTGAGAAGCGAACCGGCCTGGCCGCCGGCGATTCCGAGACGCGCATCGTCTCGCCCCTGACCGTGCTCGACGTGAGCATGGGCGTCGCCAACGGGCAGTTGCTGCTGGAGAGCATCGCGCGCGAGGTTGAATCGCACCTGGGCCCCGCGCGGGCCGCGGGAACCGCGGGTGCGAGGCTCGATTCGCCCGGCGAACTGGTCATCGGCCTGCCCCTGAACATGGACGGCACGGAAGGCCCGCAGGCCAAGCGCATCCGCGCCTTCGCCGAACGAGTGGCGCACCGCACCGGGCGACTGGTCCACCTGCAGGACGAACGCCTCAGCAGCGCCGACGCCGATTGGTCCATGGCGCGCAGCGGCATGACCCACCAGCAGAAGAAGGAGAAGCGCGACGCCCTCGCGGCCGCCGCGATCCTCCGCGAGTTTCTGGGCGGGGTGGGCGGAATGACCGCGGATGAGCCCTGAGCAGGGTTTTGAAAGATGGCGATCAAGGTCGAACACATGACGCGGGGTAATGCCGCCGATGCGCCGGAGCGCGACAACGGTCGATTGATCGCGCGGCAACTGTTCCTCCGACCCTTTCCGTACCGGTGGGAGATTCTCGCCGGACCCGAGACTCTCTGCCTTGAATTCCGCGGACCTACGAAGGCAAGCATTGGCATGGCGATCTCGATCACGAGCATCATCGCGGGCTTCGTACTTCCGTGGCTAACGAAGGGCACGTTCAGCGACCCGTTCGTCGTCGTGTTCTTCTTCGTGGGTGCGGCGGGTCTCGTGTTGAGTATCCGCAGATATGTGATACCGCTGCGAATCGTGCTGCACTCAAGCCAGCGAGTAGCAGATCTGAGCGGTACGGGCTGGTTGGCGGCGGGCGGAAATCGCTTCGGCTTGGAGCAGGTGTGGCTTGAGGTTCGTCCGATTGTCATCGGCCCCCGGCATGTCCTGGGATGCGGCAAGACCGGCTTCGTGTTGCTCTTTCGCTCGCCGAGCAATGTCATTGCGCTGATTGCATGTCGTGAGCTAGGGCCAGTGCAGGCGTTTCTCGAGCGGATTCAGGCGGAAGTGGCAATGCGTGTCGAGGTTCTTGATCGCTCGGCCGTCACATCCGATCTCTGAGAGTGTGGTCGAATTCCAGTTCGCCCCAAAGGTGACGGACTCCGAATGCCGCCCGCACGCCGATCTGTGATTCCCTGTGCTTGCGATCGCACGCCTCTTCGCTCGCGTCCGGCCGATTCCGGAGATTTCCGAACAGGTGGGGAAACTGCCCTATCCGAACGCGGCACGCCCCGCCGCGTCTGACTAGCATGACGCCCGAACTTCTCGTTGACGGACCCTTTCAAGGACGACGACCATGACGCTGCTTGTGGCGAAACTGCTGGCCGGGTGGATCGCGGCCATGGGCTCGCTCGCGCCGATCTCGCTCGCGCCGATCTCGATCGAGCCGCCCAAGGACGAGCCCAAGCCCGCAGTTCAGCCCGCGCCGACCCAGCCGAGCGCGCCCACCGAGAATCCTCCGCCCGCCACCGGCACCACCAAGGTCGTCCAGCCCGCCGAGACGCCCAAGCCCGGCGAGCCGCTGAAATTCGCCAGCGCCGAAGCGCTCCTCACCGCGCTCGAGACCGCCGACAAGGGCATGAAGTCGCTCTCCTCGGAGATCCTCTACGACCGGCTCTTCGAGCTCGAGGGCGATCGCCAGACGCGCAAGGGCACGCTGCTCTTCCGCAACGCGAGCGTCGGCGCCGATGGCAAGCCGCTCCCGCGTGCGTTCGCGATCCGCTTCGACTGGATGCAGGCGGGCGAGCGCCTCGAGAAGCGCGCGAACTGGTACGTCTTCGATGGTCAGTGGCTTCTTGAGACCTGGCCCGACGAGAAGCGCTTCAAGCGCCGCCAGCTCGTCGCGCCGGGCGAGGTCTTCGACCCGCTCAAGATCGGCGAGGGTCCGCTCCCCATCCCGATCGGCCAGAAGAAAGACGACATCCTCGCGCGCTACACCGCCGAACTCCTCGACGCCGCGGACGGCGTGGAGGACGACACCCAGAAGCAGCTGGTCGCCAGCGGCTGGCAGCTCAAGCTCATCCCGAAGAACCCGGAGAACGACGAGTTCCGAGAAGTTCGCCTCTGGTACCGCCCCGACGCGGGCGGCAGGCTCCTGCCGCGCATGGCGCGGACCATCGTCCGCTCGGGCGATATCTCCACGGTTGTGCTGACGAGCGTGAAGCTGGATGTCGATATCCCCGAAGGCGTTCTCGACACCAAGCCCCCCCAGGGTTTCGACGGCGAGGTGGAGGAGTTCCGGCGTCCCGCCAACAAGCCCGAGGCCGCACCGGGGGCGAACCCGCCCAAAGCCGGCGGCGAATAAGTCCCGGGCGAATTTCGTTCTCGCCCGAACGCGGAGACCACCAGCAGGAGCGCGAGCGTGTCAGGACGACCTTCTGTTCGGCGTCGTGGATTGGCTCTCGCGCTCGGGCTCGCGCTGCTCGCGGGGCGTGCCGCGGCCCAGCACGAAACCTCGCTCCCCGAGCTCAACCCCGCGGTGCAGACGCTGCTCAAGGCGCCGTATCTGTCCGAGGCCGAGCGCCGCCGTCTAAAGGTCGAGCACGGCGTGTGGGAGGACGCGGACCTCGACGAGCCCGTGCTCGCGGGGCGGGCGGCTCTCCTGTCCGGGCGATACACCTCCGACGCGCTCACCAACCCCGACGCCTCGCCCGAAGATCGCGCCGAGGCGCTCCTGCACACCGGCGAAGCGCGCCAGGCCCTCGAGTTGCTCGCAGGCGCGACGTCGCTCCGGTCCCTGCGCCTCATCGCCGAGGCGGCGGAAGACCTGGGCGAAACCGCCCGCGCGACCGAGGCGATCAACGCGACGCGCACGCGTCTGGAAGACACCACGGCGCTCTCCGCCGACGAGGTCAGCGAGGGCGTGCGCACGCTCCTCTTCGCGTCACGCCGCGGCCCGCAGGACCTCCCCGACTTCAACGCGCTCATGCAGATGCTGGGCGAGGCGCGAAAGACCAAGGACCCGCTCTCCTGGCGCATCGCGCTCTGCGAGGCCCAGCTCCTGTGGGACAAGGACAACCCGGGCGAGGCGTTCACGGCCCTCGAGCAGGCCCTTTCTCTGAACCCCAAGGCCGCCGAGACGCTCAGCTTGCTCGTGCAGGTGACGACGGCGCAGATGGACGTGCCTTCGGTGATGGCGCGATTGGAAGCGCTCGATGAACTGGCGGGCGGGAAGTCGCTGGATGGTTCGCTGGCGCTGGCGCGGCTTCGTCTGTACCAGCGCGATCCCAACGCCGCGCTCGAAGTGATCGACGCCATCCTGACGCTCCACCCCGCGCAGCGCGAGGCGCTGGCGATGCGGGCCGCCGCGAGCGCGTCGCTCTTTGACGACGCCGCCACCGAGCGTGACCTCGCCGCCTTCGCAAAGGCGTGGCCCGGCTCCGCGGCCGCGCTCGTCGAAGTGGGCCTGGCCCAGAGCGGGGCACGCCAGTACGAGGACGCGGAGAAGACCCTGCGGGCCGCGTGCGCCAAGGCGCCGGGCTGGGCCGAGGCGTGGATCGAGCTCGGCCTGGTCCTGGCTCAGGCGGGGCGCGACGACGCGGCACGCGAAGCGCTCGCGGAGGCACGCCGCCTCGACCCCTTCAACATCCGCGCCACCAACACGCTCACGATGCTGACCGACCTGGCTCGGTTCAAGTCCATCGAGAGCGACCATTTCATCGTGCGATACAAAGAGGGCGACGACCTCGTGCTCGCCCGCGAGATGCCCGTGGTGCTGGAGAAGATCTACGAGCGCGTCACGGGCAACGCCCCGGGCGGCATCGACCACAAGCCCGCGGGCAAGACCGTAATCGATCTCATGCCCGACCACGCGATGTTCGCCGTGCGCATCACGGGCATGCCGCAGCTGCACACGATCGCCGCCGCCACCGGGCCCCTGGTCGCGATGGAAGCGCCGCGCGTCGGCGCGGGCCATTCCACGGGCGTCTACGACTGGTCGCGCGTGATCCAGCACGAGTTCACGCACACCGTCACGCTCTCGCGCACCAGGAACCGCCTGCCGCACTGGTTCACCGAGGCCTCGGCCGTGTATCTCGAGGACGCGCCGCGCGATGAGTCGCGTTGCACGATGCTCGCCCGCGCCCTGGACACCGACCAGCTCTTCGATCTCGACTCGATCAACGTCGCATTCGCCCGCCCCCAGAAGCCCCAGGACCGCGGCATGGCCTATGCCCAGGGGCACTGGATGTACGAGTTCATCGTCGAGAAGTGGGGGGCCGCCGCCCCGCTCAAGCTCATGGACCAGTACGCCGCCGGCGTGCGCGAGGCCCAGGCGATGGAATCCGTGCTCGGCGTGTCGCGCGTCGCGTTCCTCGACCAGTTCAAGGTCTGGGCCCACGCGCAGGTCGTGTCGTGGGGGCTGGCCAGCCCAGAGGGCGTTCCCAGCGTGAAGGAGCTCCTCGCGCAGAGCAAGTCTGAGGGCGGAAGCGGCACCACGCCCACGCCCGAACTCATCGACGCCTGGCTCCAGAAATACCCGGAGCATCCGCAGGTTCTCGAGCTCGCGGTGTCGACGGCCCTGGATAAGAACGAGGGCAAGGTCAGCCCGGAGATGGTCCCGCTCATCGAGCGGTTCGCGCTGGCGGCGCCCGTCAAGCACCTGCCGCACCGCGTGCTGGCGAAGTTCTACCTCGATCAGGGCGAAGGAGAAAAGGCCATCCCGCACCTGGAGTTCATGGACATCCGCGAGGTCTACAACCCCGCGATCGCGGTGGAGCTCTCGAAGCGATACGGCGCGCTCAACGATTGGGAGAAGGCCTTCCAGAAAGCGGAGCGCGCCACGCGCATCGCGCCCTACGACGCTGCCCATCGCGAACTGGCGGCGACCATGGCGATCAAGGCCAATCACCTCGACGCCGCCCTGCGCCACATCGACGCGCTCACGATCCTGGAGCCCGATCGCGAGGTTCATCGCAAGCGATTGGACGCGGTCAAGAAGCGGATGCAGACGTCGCCGCCCGCGCCGCCGGGCGGGAATTGACCGGCCAGCCCGTCCACGCCCGGTACCGCGACTCCAGGTCCTTCACGATCTCTCCGGCGCTCATCTTCATCGAGGGGTAATCGATCACCGGGAAAAACCGCACGCGCGAGCGGCTCGGACGGAGCAAACTCCCCCACGCCGTCGGCGCCACCGGCGTTCCGTCGATCACGACCGGGAGCACGCGCGCCCTCCCGCGCGAGACCAGGAGCCCCACGCCCGGCGCGAAGGGCAGCAGTTGTTCCGGTGGGCGCTCGATGCCGCCCTCGGGGAAGATGCCGAGCACGCCCCCTTCGCTCAGGACGCGCAGCGACGCGCGGATCGCCGCCGCGTCGCGCGATTCCTGGTCGATGCCGATGATGTCAAGGAAGTTCCACAGCCCCTCGAACTGCGGCAGCCGCATGCGCTGGGCCATCATCCAGCGCACGAAGAACGGGCACGCCACCTGCACCAGCACCGGATCGATCCCCGCCGTGTGATTCACCACGACGATCAAAGGCCCGGGCCGGCGCGACGCCGGGATGTTCTCCCGCCCCTCGACCCGGCAGCGATGGATCAGGTTCGCCAGGAACTTGCCCAGCAGCGTCGCCAGCCCGGTCGGCACGTCCTCCCGAGCGTTGTCCATGAGCCACCGGCAGGCCGCGCCGACGGGCGCGAGCAGGGCAAGGATGGTCAGGATCGCGAGGAGATAAGACATGAGGGGGCGGAGTCTATGAATCGGACCAATGGGCCGCGGCCCACCAGAGCTTGTGGACGGTATTTGATCGGGATTTGCTGACCTTGCGCGGAAATTGTCCTAGGGCCGATCGGGAATCCGATCTTGGTTGCGATATGGCAGATTCTCGAAAGTCGTCTCGCAGCGGGCGCTCCCGGTCGTCGGCCGACACCTTCGGCCTGGGCCGGAAGCTCCTCCTGATCTCGCTCCTCCTGGCCTGGGCGTTTGTCGCGGCAAGCCTGATCGGGTTCAACCGCGCCGACCCGCCCACCCACGTCGTTTGGCCTCCCAACGACCCGGTCGCCAACTGGTGCGGGCCGTTCGGGGCGTCGACCGCTTACGTCCTCTACCGACTCCTGGGCTACGCCGCCTGGGTGATGGTGATTCTGGTTGGACTCGGACTGCTTTCAACCGCCATGGGCGGCAAAGTGCGTCACGCCGCCGTCCGCCTCATCGGCGCCGTCATGATGACCATCGCCGCCGCCGGCCTGCAGAACCTCATGGCGCCGCTCTCCGGCCCGCTCCCCGATCTGGCGGGCGGCACGGTCGGCGTCGTCACCGCCGCCGAACTCGGCGATCGCTTCGGCACGCTCGGTTCGTTCCTCTGGCTCGCCCTCATGGGCATCCTTGGCTCGGTGGTCGCGATCGACGAGATCGTCTCGGCCCTGACCGGCTGGACGCTGCGCTTCGCGCGCGAGCGGGCCGTGCCCGCCGCCGTCACCGCCGGCAAGTTCACCGGAGAGATCGCGGGCGAAGCCGCCATCGCCGCCAGCAAGTCCGCGGCCCGCACGGGCGGCGGGATCTTCGGCGCGCTCGCCGGACTCCTCCGCCGCGACACCAAGCCCAAGGTACGCACCAACGACATCGACGACGACACGACTATCCCCGAGGCCGACGCGCTCAAGAACAAGCGGAAGCGCAAGGGCAAGGAAGAGCTCGCGCCCGCCGAGGCCGAAGCGCTCGACGCCGAAAGCGTCGAGGGCGTGGGAGTCGTGACGGAGCTGAAGCCCAAGTCCAAGAAGTCCAAGATCGAAGACTCCGACGACGAGGCGAGCCAGACGCCCGAGTCGGCCAACGACGCGGATGCCGAGGAAGCCGAGGCGGAAAAGCCCGCGCGAAAGCCGGGCAAGAAGTCCGCGGCGTCCGTCACCGAGCCGGAGAGTAACGCCGACGCCGTCGCCGCCGACGACGAGGGCGATGACGAAGAGACCGAGGACACCCCGGGCCCGGCCCAGGTCTACAGCGAGGACGCCCTGCGCGAGAAGATCGCCAAGCTCCCCATCCTGTTCGGCCAGAAGGACAAGAAGCTCGCGACCGCCGAGGACCTCAAGGGCGTGCAGTCGTCCGATGATCCCGCGCTCGCGGGCGTCCCCGCGGCCGTCGAGCCCTCGCGCCCGTACGAGTTCCCCTCCCTCGATCTCCTCGAGGTCCCCGAAGAGAACTTCAACGCCAAGCTCGAGGAATACGTCCGCGAGCAGGCCACCGCCCTCGAAAGCGCCCTCCGCCAGTACCGCATCGACGGCGAGGTCGTCGGCATCGAGTCCGGCCCGGTCATCACCCTCTACGACGTCCGCCTCGCGCCCGGCACCAAGGTCGCCGCCATCTCCGCCGTCTCCAGCGACATCGCCCGCGCCCTCAAGGCCATCAACATCCGCATCGTCCCCAACCAGGTCGGGCGCGACACCGTTGGCATCGAGGTCCCCAACACCCAGAAGGAAAAGGTCCGCCTCCGCGAGCTGATGGGCAAGAGCGAGACCTTCGCCGGCATGAAGCTCCCGATGTTCCTGGGCAAGGACGCGTCGGGCGAAGTGCTGATCGAAGACCTGACGAAGATGCCGCACATGCTCATCGCCGGCACGACCGGCTCGGGCAAGAGCGTGTGCATGAACACGATCATCATGAGCTTCCTCTACACGAAGAAGCCCAGCGAGCTGAAGCTCGTGCTCGTCGACCCCAAGATGGTCGAGATGAGCCAGTTCAAGGACATCCCGCACCTGATGTGCCCGGTCGTCACCGAGATGTCCAAGGCCGCCGCGATCCTCGAGTGGGCCACCCACAAGATGGACGAACGCTACGAGCTGCTCGCCGAGGCCGGCTGCCGCGACATCGCGTCGTACAACGGCCTGTCGTGGGAAGAGCTCAAGGAACGCTTCCGCCCCCAGAACGAGGCCGAGGAAGCCAAGATCCCGCGCAAGCTCCCCTACATGGTCTTCATCATCGACGAGCTGGCCGACCTCATGATGACCGCCAAGGAGGTCGAGAGCCACATCATCCGCATCGCCCAGAAGGCGCGGGCCGTCGGCATCCACCTCATCCTCGCCACCCAGCGCCCCCAGGCCAACGTCGTCACCGGCCTCATCAAGTCCAACATGCCCTGCCGCGTCTCCTTCAAGGTCGCCAGCGGCATGGACTCGCGCATCGTCCTCGACCACAAGGGCGGCGAGCTCCTGCTCGGGCACGGCGACATGCTCTTCCTCTCCCCACGCAGCAACAAGCTCACCCGCGCCCAGGGCACCCTCGTCGACGACCTCGAAATCCGCCGCGTCGTCCGCTTCATGCGCGACATCGCCACGCCCTCCTTCGAACGACAGCTCGTCGCACTCCGCTCCGCGCCCGATGAATCGGGCTCGGGCCTGGGCGGCCTGACCGACGAAGAACGCGCCCTCAACAGCGCCAACAACTCCTCCGCCTCCCTCGCCGCCGCCCAGGAAGACCCCCTCTTCCCCCGCGCCGTCGAGATCGTCCTCGAAACCCGGCGCGGCTCGGTCTCGCTGCTCCAGCGGCGCCTGGCCATCGGCTACACCCGCGCCAGCCGCCTCATCGACCTCATGGGCATCGCCGGCATCATCTCCGACCACAAGGGCTCCGTCGCCCGCGATGTCCTCATCACCCCCGCCGACTGGGACGCGATGAAGAAGCTCGCCGCGGCCCAGGGCCTCGCCCGCGGCGAAAAGCAGGGCGATCTCTTCAACACCAGCGCCACCGCCAGCACGCCCGCCGCCGGCGCCGATGCCACGGACGAAGCCGACGACACCGAGGAGGCTCCGTTCGACGACGATGCCCCGCCCGATGTCGAAGACTCCATCGAAGACGAGGACGAGTTCCCAGACGCCTTCGTCGAAGACGAGGACAAGGACACGCCCTCACGCCGGTAGTTGGTCCCAGGGCAGATCGCCCGAGCGCCGAGCCACGGAACCGCTTGATGCGGATGCCGGTTGAAATCCGGTCGATGATGGGCAACAACGGAAGAATGTGACGGCCGCCGGGGACCGGCGAGACACCCAAGACGCCCCGCGTTTCAGATCGAATCCGTTCTGGACTCCGTGCTACTTCGTGTGGGCCGACAGCCCCATCCGGCTTGAGTTCCATTCTCGCCGCGACCACCTGCTCGCACCCGCGACCATGGAGACGCACGGTGGTGCCGACCGAGCCCTGAATGCGTTCTCGCCTGGAGCGGATTCGCGCGGAGTTCAGCGTGGAGAACAGCCCCGCGGCAATGGGCAATAGGAACCTCTGAGTATTTGGTGGCCCGCCTCTCCGAGGCGGTTTTTCAGCCCACTGGAAGCGGACCTCGCGCCTGAACTCGAATTGTTCAGAGGTTCCAATAGGCAATAGGAACCTCTGAGTATTTGGTGGCCCGCCTCTCCGAGGCGGTTTTTCAGCCCACTGGAAGCGGACCTCGCGGCTGAACTCGAATTGTTCAGAGGTTCCAATGGGCAATGGGAAGGCACGCCGCTTGAATTGAAACCAATCTAGTCCGTGATTTCCCACCGCGCCGTGGGCGGCTCATAGCACCCGCCGCCGAGCCCCAGGCCGTTGACCAGCCTGCTCCCCAGCACGGGCGTGATCGCGTAGCGGATGGTCACTTCGCTTGAAAGCGTCAGGACCGCGACGAGTTCCTGCCCGCCGCGCACGCGCACCTCAACGTACGACGCGCCGTCGCGGGTTTCGAGCTCGATCCACTCGACCTCCTCCGCGCGGGCCTCGCCGAGCGCCAGTCGCTTCCCGCTGGGAAGCACCAGCTCCGCCGACGCGCCCTGGCCGGGGCCTTCGAGCCGCCAGTGCAGCTCGGGGTTCGCGGATGGTCCGCGGCCGGCCTGCAGATCTCCCGAAAGCTCGGGCTTGGCCGTCGCCAGCGCCCGGCGCGACAGGAGCCACGCGAGCGTCACGCCGCCCCGCAACGCGGCGGGCGCGCGGACGGATCGGGCGATCGATGGACGCCGCGCCGACGCGCTCATCGTTCACGGCCTCCGCCCGCCAGGAGCGGCGAGGTGAGCAGCGTCGCCGCGATCTTCAGCCCGCGGCCGGCGGGGCTCACGAACTTCTGGCTCAGCGCCTCGATCGTCTCGAAGAACCGGAGCATCGAGTCCAGGCGCGTGTTGTGCTCGTCGATCTTCTGTCGGAGCTCCGGGTCGTCGTCGCGGGGGCGCTTGCCGCGGCCCGCGTCGGACTTGGCCGCCAGCTCCGTGTTGGTCTTGTCGCGGATCTCGTGGAGCGAGGCGAGGAGCGGATCGACCTCGCGCTTCATGCGCTCGCGCAGGATCGCGCGGAACATGTCCCACACGTCCTGGTCGGCCTGGAAATACTCCTTGCGATCACCCCGCTTGTGGGCCCGAGAGATCACGCCCCAATCGAGCAGCGCCCGCAGCGACATCGACGCGTTCCCGCGGCTGATCCGCAATCGCTCCATGATGTCGTCGGTGCACAGGGGCTCGCCGGTGATGTAGAGGAGCGCCTGCACCTCCGCCATCGTGCGGCTGATTCCCCACGCGCTCCCCATCTGCCCGAACGCGGCGATGAACCCGTCCTGGGCCTCCACGAGCGAGCGCTTCTGGTCTTCCGGGCTTTGCGGCGTCTCGCGCATCGCACCAAGTATGCCGCCGCCGGACCTTTGAGTCCACCGACCGTTTCAGAAATGATTGAAATCTCTCGGATGCCCCGGATAATCCCCGGATGCCTCGGCCCAAAAGTGAAGGCGGCGAGGGCCAATGGCACGCTCGCCGCCTTTCCGGGGGCAGATAAATGGCCAAGCGGCGGGGATTTATGAAATTCCCCTCCCTCGACTCCGACCCGATCGTACCAAGATCGACGTGCCGATGCAACGCCTTTCCATTAGGATACCCGCATGGCGATTCCAACCACAGCCCAGATCGCGGCTTGCGCCGCGGGGGTGGGCGCTCACGCCGACGCGACCGAGGCCGCCTCGCTGGCCGCCGTCGCCTGCCGCACGCGCCTGGGGGAAAACGCCGATGTCGCCATGGTCTTCCTCTCCAAGGCGCTGGCCGATGGTGCCGGAGAAATCGCGTCGGTTGTCCACGAAATCCTCGCGCCCAAGGCGGTGATCGGCGTCTCGGGCGACGGCGTGGTCGAGGGCTCGCGCGAATTCGAGGACGCACCGGCGGTCTCGATCTGGGCCGCACGCATGCCGGGCGTTGAGTTTTCGACGTTCGACGACGAGGACCTGGCGCTCGGCACGCCGCGCGACCCCGGCGAGCCGCTCGAGCTCGATCCCATCGGCTCCGAGAACCTGCGCGCCACGTTCGTCTTCGCCGATCCGCGCAGCATCCCCACCATCCGCGTCGTCCCGGCGCTCAACCGCGCCATCCGGCGACCGGGCCTCGATCGCGCGCTCCAGCCCGTGCTGCTGGGCGGACTTGCCTCCGGCGGCACCGACGACAACCGCTGCGCCCTCATCCGCGATCGCTCCGCCAAGCGTCGCGGCCTGGTCGGCCTCAACATCCACGGCAACGTCCGCGTCGAGAACATCGTCAGCCAGGGCTGCCGCCCCGTCGGGCCGAACTTCGTCATCACCAAGGCCAAGAACAACGTCATCCTCGAGCTGGGCGGCAAGCCCGCGGCCGCGGCGCTCCACGAGGTCATCGAGCAGCTCGCGCAGCGCGAGCGGTCGCTGCTCTCGCGCGGCCTGTTCATCGGGCGGGTGGTCAACGAGTACAAGGACCGCTTCGGGCGCGCCGATTACCTGATCCGCGCCGTGGTCGGCGTTGATCGCGCCATGAGCGCGATCGGCGTGGGCGACCTGATGCGCGTCGGCCAGACCGTCCGCTTCCATGTGCGCGACGCCGCCACCGCCCACGAGGACCTCGGGATGCTGCTGGATTCACAGCAGCTGCGCGATCCGCCCCTGGGCGCGATCATGATCACGTGCAACAAGCGCGGCTGCGCGCTCTTCGGCGGACCGCACCACGACGCGTCGATGGTGTCGCGTGCGTTCCAGGGGATGCCGGCGGGCGAGGACCTGGCCAAGGCGGGGCGCTCCATCAGCCCCAGCGGCGGGACGAGCGACGAACTGCCTATGGCGGGATTCTTCGCGGCGGGCGAGTTCGGCCCGGTGGGCGACGAGAGCTACGTCCACGGGCACACGGCGTGCGTCACGATGTTCCGGAAATTGTGAGAGGTCCGCTCCCATGCACACCCGCCGCACACCCCACGCCCAAGCCCCGCGCCCTGGCTCAGCGCGCTCAGTCTCGCCGCGAACCGGTGCGGCACGCGTGCTGCTGCTCGCCCTGCTCGCGCCGGCCTCGCTCGCAACCGGCCAGATCATCATCACCGAACGCCACGAACACATGAGGAGTTTCCAGTCCGCCGTGCTGTGGGACGTGAACAACGACGGCAAGAAAGAACTCGTCATCGGCGGGAGCCACGAGGTGTCCGCCGCCGTCTACGACCCCGACCACATCAGCGACGGCCCGCTGGCGATGAGCTTCAGCTTCATCAGCAGCGCCTTCGGGGCTGCGGCCACGCCATCGGGACGATTGTTCAAGGTCGGGCAGAGCCCGATCATCAGCCTGTACAACTCCTTCTTATCCGCCGCCGCCAACCTCGACAACGGCACCTCCACTGGCCTCGCCTTCTTCGAGGGCACGCCCTGGGGCGACGTCGCCATCGTCAGCGGCATGCGCGGCGAAACGCCGTATCTCGTCGGACAAGTCTGGGGCGGCCAGAACCACGACTCCGAACTCTTCGCCGTGCCCGTCGATATCGCCGGCAACCACACGCTTCCGAACGACCTTTTCGGTTCACTCGAAGCAGGCGAGTACATTCTTGATATGCCGGTGGGCGGCGACTTCTGTCGTGTTTCCCTAGGCACTCGCCTCGATGCCCCTGTCCAAACACTCATTTGGAAGAAGACAATCGACGGAATCGGACTCACTGGCGGCGGAGCGAGCGGCATTGTCCGCATCGGATCTCGCTACTTCGGAACGTCAATTGACGAGGCCTTTGCGGGGCATCTTGCGTGCCCCGGCGACGTCGACCAGAACGGCTTCGTCAACGGCGACGACTACGACTCGTTCGCCTCTGCCTTTGACGTCGCCGATCCCGACGCCGATTTCAACGCCGACGGTTTCGTCAATGGCGATGACTACGACGCCTTCGCAGAGCACTTTGATGCGGGGTGCTGACGCGGCCCGATCGGCCCGTTACTTCCGGAACCTTCTCACGACCACCGTGTCGTTCTGCCCGCCGAAGCCGAAGCTGTTGGACAAGCACACGTCCACGCCGCCCACGCCCGAGAGATCGCGCGCCTTGTTCGGCACATAGTCCAGGTCGCACTCGGGGTCCGGCGTGTTCAGGTTCATCGTGGGCGGGATCACGCCCGACTGGATCGCCAGGACGCACGTCATCAGCTCGACCGCGCCCGCGGCCTGGATCAGGTGGCCCATCATGCTCTTGATCGAGCTGAACGGCACCTTCGGGGCCAGCGGGCCGAACACGCCCTTCACCGCGGCGGTTTCGATCTTGTCGTTCTCTTTGGTCCCCGTGCCGTGCGCCGAGATGTAGTGGACCTGCGGGCGGCCGCGCTCGTCGGTCTCGCGCGGCGAGAGGCCCGCCTGGCGCAGGGCCTGGAGCATGGCGGCCTGGGCGCCCTTGCCCTCGGGCTGGATGTCGGTGATGCGGAACGCGTCGGCCGAACTCCCGTAGCCCGCCAGTTCGGCGAGGGGCGTCGCGCCGCGCGACAGTGCGTGCTCGAGCGATTCGATCACGATCATCCCCGCGCCCTCGCCCATCACAAAGCCGTCGCGCGTCTGGTCGAAGGGGCGTGCGGCCTGGGCGGGGTTGTCGCGGCGCTGGCTCATGGCGGTCAGGCGGATGAAGCCGGTGAGGCCCAGCGGATGGATCATCGTGTGCGCGCCGCCCGCGAACATCACGTCCGCGTCGCCGCGCCGAACGATCTCCGTCGCCTCGCCGATCGCCTGCGTGCTGGCGGCGCACGCCGTCATGCAGTTGAACGAGGGCCCGCGGCAGCGGAACGCCGACGCGATGTGCGAGAGCGCCAGGTTTGCTTCCTGCTCGATCTCGCGGTGTACGGTCATGCGCCGCTGGGCCATTTCGGCCCACGCCTTGCCGTCGACGTCGCGCGCCTCGGGCTTCCAGCCCGCGATGTTGGCGGAGGCGAAATTGTCAAAGTCCAGCGTGCCCTCGCCGCAGCCCAGGTACATGCCGACGCGGCGCGGATTGGCGGGAGGCCTGGCGTAGAAGCCGGCCTGTTTCCAGGCTTGCGCCGCGGCTGCGAGGGCGAAGCGGGTGCTGGTGCCCGCGTGCTGGTGGAGCGAGAGGTCGTGGTGGGCGGGGTCGAGGTGGGTGGCGAGGTCGAAGTTCTTGACCTCGGCCGCGAAGTTGGTCGCGAAGGTCGACGCGTCGAAGCGCGTGACCGGGCCGATCGCGTTCTCGCCCGCGAGCAAGCGCGACCACACCGGGGCGATTTCGTGGCCCAGGGGCGTGACCCAGCCCATTCCCGTGATGACGACGCGGCGCGACATGATCAGTCCAAACCCCCGATTCCGTTGGCGTCGAACAAATCCCCGCGCCGGCCGTCACGCCGACGCGGGGTGAATCTCGAACTTACTGGAAGCGGACGGTCTCGCCGCTGCCGGGCGCGGATTCCGGCCCGTGGTCGCCGCCGTGACCACCATGGCCGCCGTGCTCGTCGTGGTCGTCCTCGTACTCGTCGCCGTCTTCGCCGCGTTCCGCGTTGATCTTGTCAACGTTCAGCACGCGCACCAGGCCGTCTTTCAGGCGACGCTCGGCGAAGTTGATGATGAGCCCGAGCTCGAGGTCGGCGGCCTTGAGCTGCGCCCGGAGGGTCGCCCGCTCGTAGCCCGACACATCGCCCGGACGGTTGAGCAGCATGACCAGGAACTTGCCGTCGACGAACATGTCGGCGGTGGTCGTGGCGACCTTCTTGTCCTTGTACTTCACGTCGATCGCGTGGTTGTGCTTGACCGCCAGCGACTGACCGGCGAACTCTGACTTCAGCGCTTCCAGGTAGGCCTCGGTCGAATATCCGGGGCCCAGGGCGCGGTGGACTTCGATCGCGCAGCCGATGACCTTGCGGCTCACGTCGGTGAGCGCGGGATCGAGGTCCGACAGCGGGATGCCGCGACGCTCGCGATGCTCGCCCGAGTCGCCGTAGCCGCCGCCGCGATGACCGCCGTGGCCGCCGCCGTGACCGCCGCCGTGACCGCCGCCGTGACCGCCGCCGTGACCGCCGCCATAGCCGCCGCGACCTCGTCCTCGCCCGCCTCCGCCGTAACCGCCGCCTCCGCCGCCCCCTCCGCCGCCGTAGCCGCCGCCGTATCCGCCCGAGTCTCCGTAGCCGCCGCCGCGATACTGATCGCTCATGATGAATCTCCCGAAGGGGTTGGTAGAGCCCCGTGAACCAGAGGGAACCGAACGAAACACACGAAACCGGAACGCCCGAAACCGGAACGCCTAGGACACTTGTCGCAGCACGATCGCCGCGTTCTGACCGCCGAAGGAGGACGAGCACACGAGCACATGACGGAGCCGGGCCGTGCCCGCCGCCGTCGCGTGTGCTTGCAGGTCGCGCGGGCAGTTCCCCGCGTGGGCCCGTGCCGGGATCATCTGGTGGCGCACGCACAGCGCGCCCACCGCCGCCAGCACCGCGCCGTTGCCCGCCGATGACTCGCCGATCAGGGGCGAAACCGTCACCAGGGGCACGCCCGCGAGGCGCGGCCCGAACACCGCGCGCAGCGCGCCCGCCTCGCCGGCGTCCATCGCGGGAATCCCCGACGCGTGCGGCACGATCGCATCGATCTCATCCGCCTTTACGCCCGCATCCGCCAGCGCGTTCTCGATCGCGGCCTGCAATCCCTCGTCCGCGCCGGGCGCGATGTCGCGCGAGCCGTTCGCATAGCAATGGGCCGGGTCCGAGTGCGCGGCGCCGAAGCCGGCGATTTCGGCGTAGGGCTTGACGCCCCGCTTGGCCGCCGCGTCCGCTTCTTCGAGGAGCAGGATGCCCGCGCCCTCGCCGGGGATGGTTCCCGCGGATGCCGGGTCATACGGGCGGACGATGGTGCTCCCATCGCTCATGCCGCCGGTGTCCGCGAGCCTGCCCGCGTAGGTGAGGCGGAGCAGGCCCATGCAGTTAACCTTGCTCTCCGCGCCGCCCGAGAAGCACAAATCCGCCGCGTCGCGCTCGATTACCCGCGTGCTCTCGCCAAGGGACAGAAGCCCGCTCGCCTCGTTGCATGTGATCGTGTTCGAGGGCCCCTCGCACCCGTGGAGGATCGTCACATGGCACGCCAGCATGTTGGGCAGGTACTTGAGCAGCCAGAGCGGCGTGAGATTGTTCATCCCGCCCGAGCCGGTCGCGCCGTCCGGGCCCGCCGCCGTGCCCCACATGCGCAGGCTGAACCCCGCGCCGGGCTCCTCGAGCGTCGCGCCGGATTTCCGCGCCGTCACCAGCGCCGCCGAGAGTTCGTCCGTCTCCGCCGCGATCAGCCCCGCGCCGATCTGGCACCCGACCCGCTCGGAGGGATACGTCGTCCCGCCCACCTGGCCCTCGGCCAGCGACATCCGCGTGGTCAGCCCCGCATCCTCGACCGCCACCTTCGCCGCCGCCACGGCCATCTCGATATCCCGAGCCATCACCTTGACGGCCTTGCGGTAGTGCTTGGGCACATAGTCCTTGGCGGAGAAGTCCTTCACCTCGCCCGCCAGCTTGCACGGGAACCCCGTCGCGTCCAGGCGAGTGGTGGGAGCCAGCGTCGGGCGGCATTCAACCAGCCCGTTCCAAAGTGCGGACGCCCCGACGCCGTATGGCGTCACCGCGCCGACCCCCGTAATCACGACTCGCCTGCTCACGTTGGGGCAAGTCTAGGGGGCCCGCCTCTTCGTGCCACCGATGTCGGCCCTGCGACATCGGTGCCCTTCACTTCACTCCCCCCATGTCTCTCCCCTGAACACCCCCCGACCAGCACGGGGAATCGCGGGGGGTTGCAAGGTGTATGCTGTGGAAAGTCGACCAAGCCGGGCGAGTTGCCCGATGGAATGGGGTTGTGAGTGTGACGGACCACATCGAACGGGCCCGTGGGGCCTTTCTCGACCCGGGCTGGCTCTTCCTGGCCGCGGGGCTGGCGCTGCTCGGCGCGGTGCTCATCATTCCTGCGCAGGACGACCTGCGCGAGGCGGAGTTCCTGCGCGACCGCGCCCTCTCCATCGAGGCCCACCGCCAGGCCCGACTTGACCGCTACCAGGAGTACATCGACGCGCTCGACCGCGAGGAGCCGTCGCTCGTCGTCGCTCTGGCCGCCACCCAGCTCAACGAAATCCCCATGGACCGGGTGCCGCTGCTGGAGGACGAAGACCTCGCCACATCGAGCGCTTCGGTCTTCCCGGCCTTGGAGCCGCCGCCGTTGGCGCTCGCCGAGCGAAACAAGGTCGACTCGATGCTCCAGAGGTGGTCGACCGACGATCGGTCGCGCCTTTGGCTGATCGCCGGCGGCGCGTTCTGCGTCCTCCTCGGCCTCATCACACGCGCCCCCGAACCGGGCGAGCCCGAGGAAGCGCTCGAGTAACTCAACGCTCGCGTGCCTGCCATGCGTGCCGCGGAGTTGCCTTCAGGTCGGCGCTTTGGCTTTGACGAGCCCGACGCGCCGGCGAGGGTTCTGCGTTTCCGTGCGATTCCTCTTCCTCACCTGCCTTCCCGCCTTCCTCATCCTCCTCTCCATCGAGCGGCGTGGCCAAGCCCGGCCTTGCGTGCTTGACCACGATCATGGTGGGTCAGCTCCGGGTGGCTCAGTTCCTGGTGGCGTGGTCAAGGGCCGGCTTTGCGGCCTTGACCACGTTCTTTCGTTTCTTTTCATCACCCAATCCCCGCCCTCGCGTCCCATTTTCATGGCCCCCGCCTCAAACGCGTGGCATGGTTGCAAGGGGCCCATCGCGCGGACATTGCGCGCGGGCGTGTCTTGGTGGGTCGGCGCTCCGCGCCGACATCTTCTCGCTCTACGGCCCTCATCGCGCGACGAGCGATGGAGAGAAGGAAGGCGTCGGCACGGAGTGCCGACCTACCCGAAGCCCGCTCCATATCGCCGCATCCTGCCGCGTTTTCATGGCACCCGCCCCGAACCCGTGGCATGGTTGCAAGGGGTGCATCGCGCGGACATTGCGCGCGGGTGTTGGCATGACGC
>JADYYE010000251.1 GCA_020853815.1 Phycisphaerales bacterium | reverse complement strand
TTGCCCTGTCGAGAAGCCTCCTGACAATGGAGCGGACGAGGCATTTGTAATTGAGTCGTCATCCACTACATCCAGGCGGATGCTGCCACTACCGCTCCCGGTGTTTACTGTAACTGTGTATGTGTTGCCTGTGCCGCTCACTCCTGTAACCGAGGCTCCCGTCACACCGCTGGTGGACAGAGTGAGGTCACCAGCATCCACTCCCGTGACCGCTTCCGAGAAAGTAACTTTGAAGTTTACGCTGCTGGCATTGGTCGGATTCTCCGAGACTCGTGTCACCGAAGACACAACCACCGGCATCCCTGTCATGTCCAGCCGGACGAGGAAGGCATCATTCCCGTTTGTATACGCCCGAATTGGAGTATCCCAGGTCGCATCACTATAACCACTCAGGTAGATATCGTTGCTTGTCCCCACTACCAAGCCATATCCCCGATCCGCTCCGCCACCGCCTGCAAAGCTGTTCCCCAACAACTCACCCGAGGCATTCAATCTTGCATAGAAGGCTTCGTACCCGCCTGCATGAGCGCGCGCCGGGCTGCCCCAACTGGCGTCGCTTCCGCCTACGATGTGAATATTGTCATTGTCATCCACATCGATCCCCCAGCTAAAGTCCGAGCCGTTGCCGCCGACAAAGCGATGCCATGCCAACACGCCAGTTGCTGGATCCATCTTTGCAATGAATGCATCGATCCCACCGCCCGCATGGACGTTCAAGGGGTCGCCCCAAGAAGCGGGACTCCTACCTGCCAGGTAGATATCACCAGCGGCGCTCTCATCCATCCCGTACACCATGTCACTCCCCTCGGAAGAACCCATGAAGGTATTCCACATCAAAACGCCCGCCGCATTGAATTTGGTGACAAACCCATCGTTGTTAGTCCCAGGGGTATGCGCGATGACAGGCGCGCCCCATGTTTCAGTCGAGTACCCTCCCAGGAATATGTTTTCACTATTGTCCACATGTACTGTGAAAAGATAATCTTCCCCGGCTCCGCCCAAGAATGTGTTCCAGTTCAAATTGCCTGTCCCGGCATCCAAACTTGCCAAAAACCCGTCGATTCCGCCCGTATAGGCATTGAGTGGACTGCCCCAATTTGCCGAGCTATGCCCCGTTACAAACACACTGCCATTCTTGACTTCGATCCCCTTTGCTGCATCAAAACTTGCGGCCCCTCCGAGGAAAGTCGTCCACAATACCTGCCCGGATGAGTTTATCTTGGTTACAAATCCGTCTCCCAGATCGCTATAAGGTCGCACCGGATTTCCCCAGCTACTATCGCCTCTGCCTGCCACATACACATCCCCATTATCATCGATGGCTAATTCCTGCCCATAGTTTTCCGGAAACAAGCCCCCAATGAAAGTGTGCCACACCAGGTTCCCGCTCGCATCCACCTTTGCGAGGAAGACATCGTCCCCTCCCGAATAAGGCTGGATCGGGTTTCCCCAACTGCTGCTGCTGATCCCTGTGACATAGAAGTTTCCCCATCCATCGCCGATCATGGCTTAACTGCGGTCGTTGCCATCCCCTCCCAGGAAGGTGTTCCAGGGTGCGTCAGTGGTTTTAGTAACTGTATATGTCTCTCCATTAGTGTAAGGTAGACCAGAAAGCTGATTTCCAGTAAGGTCTGAAATACTTGCATCTACTGAAATATCCAAACGGATTGTGCCATTACCATTTCCCGTATCGACGGAGATCGTGTACACGTTTCCCGATCCACTGATGCCGCTGATAGCTGCGCCAAAGACACCGGTGGTGGTTAGCGCAAAATCGTTAACGTCCACACCAGAAACCGGCTCCGGGAATGTAACTGT
The DNA here is from genome assembly GCA_020853815.1 of Phycisphaerales bacterium. Classification (GTDB taxonomy): domain Bacteria; phylum Planctomycetota; class Phycisphaerae; order Phycisphaerales; family UBA1924; genus JABWBC01. Next base: position 220 of record JADYYE010000251.1, on the reverse strand, counting down.
AAACTCAACGTTGGAAGAACTGGTGGGATTCGAAGATGCAAGCGAACTTGATGAGGTAGTAGGCGCAACCTTGTCGATCGTGTATGGAGGATAGGTGAAATATCCTGGAATTGGCACATTCAGCAAGTTGGACGCAAGGTCCGCGATTGAGCTGGCGGGCGAAGGCCGTAACACTAGGCTTATGATGCCGTTTCCGGAACCGGTGTTAACAGAAATTATA
>JADYYE010000250.1 GCA_020853815.1 Phycisphaerales bacterium | reverse complement strand
TTTATTTTCAAATACATCAAATAGAAATCAACAAACTCAGTAAGATATACTATCCGTAGTAAACCTAGTATAAGATCTTGAGTATATTGCTAAGTTTCTTTTTTTTGAGCGTTGGATCAAATCTGTTGTCTCTATGATTAATTCATCATAAACGAGACACGTATCATTCTAAAATCTTTAACTGATAGTTATTTCGATCTGGTTCCATATAAAATGATCTGAAGTAAAATTGTACTCATAATTATTTTTAAAAAAATACAAAAGATGTCGTTTCGTGAATGTAAAAAAAATAGGAAGAGGAGGATTGTTTCTTGGCAATATAGAATTTCTGACAAGCGTCGTCAATAAACAGTATAAAGAAAAAGAGTATGTCACTTACGTGAAAATTTGAAACACTTTCAAGAAGTCGACAACAACCAATGGCTTTAGCTACATTATCTGGTCGTGACGCGAACGCTAAGTTACGTCAATCTGGAAAAATGGAAACCGATGGCTTTACTGTGAAATCTCTTTTAAAAAATGCTAAAGTAAATTCTTATTTAGTTTTAACTTCATTCATTCTATTGAATGTTTCTAGGTAAACGCCCCACCATCGGCAGAAGCAACACGTATTCGTAATAGCAAACCAACTGCTTTCCGTAAATTTTATGAACGTGGTGATTTTCCGATCGCCCTTGAACATGATACTAAAGGAAATAAAATCGCTTGGAAGGTATTCAGATCGAGAAAAAAAACCTTTTTTTCCCTTGAAATTACTATTCTATCAAAATAAACTAGGTGGAAATCGAAAAACTTGATTATCATCATTATTTGCCGTTGTTTTTCGATGGTCTTTGTGAAATCGAGCATCCTCATGACTTCTTTGCTCGCCAAGGTATTCATGATATGTTAGAACATGGTGGAAATAAAATTCTTCCTGTTATTCCACAACTTATCGTACCAATTAAAAGTAAAAATTTATGGAAAAAATATATACTTTTTTTACAAGTCATATTTTATATTAAGATGCATTGAATACAAGAAATCATAAAGTAATATGTACAACATTGAAAATTCTTCAACAATTAGTCATGTCAGCCGATATGATTGGTGAAGCTCTTGTACCATATTATCGTCAAATTTTACCAATCTTTAACTTATTTAAAAACTGGAATTGTAAGTAGGGTTTCGACTCATTTCGCTTTTTTTT
>JADYYE010000069.1 GCA_020853815.1 Phycisphaerales bacterium | reverse complement strand
GGCGCCGAAGAAATCTGGACGCTGTGGGACCGTCCGTTGGCCCTGGCCCTCATCGTCGTCCTGCTCACCCTCGAATGGGCCGGACGAAAGTGGATCCGCCTCGTCTAGAAAGGAAGGACTGAGAAGATACGGCGAGAAAGAGAAGTCACGGAGTCACGGAGTCCACGAAAGACCTACTCACGCACCGAATCCTCCACGTTCTCTGTTGGCTCTCGCCTCTTCCCCCGGCCCTCCCGACTCCAGCACTTTCTCGCCCGCTCTTCTTCCCCACTTGCCGAATCGCCTCTTGTCTTTCTCCGCGTCCTCTGCGCCCTCTGCGTTGAATCCTCTTCTCTTCCCCATTCCCCATTCCCGACTCCCGATTCCCGATTCCACCTTCTACTCCCTCTTGATTTGGCCATCTGACAATTTGGAAATTTGGCCATTTCTCCCGCGCATCACCGCGAAATTGCGCAATCTCCTGTACCTCCCGTTTTCCCCTGAAACGAACCGAACACCATGGCGTACATTGCTCGTGGAGGACCCAACGCACGGCACCCTCGCGGCGGAACCCAACCGCGAGAAGCATGAGGCCGATACACCTTTCGATCGACGATCCGCCAGGCGGTGACACCCATGGACCCGACAACCACCAGCCAAAGTTCAGGACCGCCCGCCCCCGACGCCCGCCGCGTCCGCGACGCCGTCGCACGCGTCCGCACCCGCGCCAAGCAACTCCTCATCCTCCGCGCCCTGGCCGTCCTCCTCGCCACCGCCATCGTTCTGGCCCTCGCCATCGCGCTCCTGGACTATTTCATCCGTCTCCCCGGCGGCCTGCGTCTCTCCCTCCTCTTCATCTCCCTCCTCACGCTCGTCGGCACCGCCGCCAAGTCGCTCATCCCCGCGCTGCGCTTCGCGCCCGCGCTCCCCGATGTCGCGCTGCGCCTGGAGCGCACGCCCGAAGCCAAGGCCGCGGGTCTCTCCGGCGTGCTCGCCTCCGGGCTTGAGCTCGCCGAGCATCCCTCGCCCACCCACGACGACTCGATGCGCCTGGCCTCGATCCGCGCCGCCGCCGCTCGCCTGAAGGGCTGGCGCGCCGCCCGATCGCTCCTCAACCCGCGCCCCGCGGGCCGCTCGCTCGCCGAGGCCGCCTTCATGGCGGGCCTCATCCTCGCGATGTTCGCCTTCGCGCCCGAGCTGTCGCGCATCGCCGCGCGTCGCGTGCTCACGCCGCTCTCCGACGTGTCATGGCCCAAGCGCACCGGCGTGGTCGACGCGACGCGTCTGGTGGCGCACCCGCGCGGCGCCGCGGTTCCCCTCCGCGCCCTGCTCACCCGTTCCGATCGTCCCGCCGCCGACACCGACATCGCCGTTCGCTACCGCCTGCTCGACGTGCCCGGCGAGTCGCCCGTGCAGCGCGCCCTCCTGACGCCCCAGGGCAAGCGCACCGCGATCGACTCCGGCGCGGGCGATCTCTCCGGGGATCTCTTCGAGCGTCTGGTCGACCTCGACATCCCCGCCGCCGCGCCGGGACTTTCGCCGCGCCTCGAATACTGGTTCGAGACCAGCGACGACCAGACGCCGCCCGCCCGCGTCCTGCTGGTCGATCCGCCCGCGATCGCGGGCGCGCTGGCCGTCGTCACGCCCCCCGCCTACGCCGAGGGCACCGAGACGTTCGTGCGGGGACAGCGCGACCTGGGCCCCGGGCGCGACGAACGGGCCGCGCTCTCGCCCATCCTTGCCGGCTCCCGCGTTGAGCTGCGCCTCGAGCTCAACAAGCCCGTGCCGCTCCCCGACGGCAAGGCGCGCGTCACACGCGATTCGCTCGCGCGCATCTTCCCCGGCGTCACGCTGCCGAGCGACATCGAAGCCTCCGCCGCCGGCCCGCGCTGGACCATCGCCTGGACCGCCGGCGAGTCCATCCGCCTCCCGCTGGTCCTCACCGACTCCTACGCCATCTCGTCCGTGCTCGAGTCCGCCTATTCGTTCCAGGTGAACCCCGACCGCGCCCCCACCGTGGTCGTCGCCGAACCCGCGCAGGACGAGAGCGTGCTCGCGACCGCGGTCATCGAAGCGTCGATCCTCGCCGACGACGACGTGGGCCTTCGCGCCGCGTCGATGGAGGCGCAGGTCGCCAAGCCGCCCGCGGGCTCCGCCGGCGCGCCGCCCGAGCCCGTCGGCCAAGCGAGCACGCTCGCCTCGAGCAATCCCGACTCGCTCACTCGCCAGCTGCGCGTGCCGGCGACCATCGATCTCTCCACGCTCGAACTTCGCGTTGGAGACGAGGTTCGATTGACCGGCATCGCGTCCGACATCTTCGAGGCCGAGGGCAAGCCGCGCGAGCCTTCACGCTCCGTCGTGCGACGCCTGCGCATCATCAGCGAGACGCATCTCATCGAGCAGGTGCGGACCGACCTGGCCTCGGTGCGTCAGTCGGCCCTGCGCGCCGACGCGGACCAGAAGGAGATCGCCTCGCGCGACGCCGCGGACCATGGAACGCAGTCGCGCCAGGACGCGCTCACGCAGCGGATCGCGCCGATGCGCGACGCCGTCGATCGCCTGTCCAGGCGGGTCGAGCGCAACGCCCTGGGCGACCGCGATCTCCGCGAGATGCTGGACCAGGCCGGGCAATCGCTCGACGCGGCAAGCGACGCCTCGGCGCAGGCCTCCCGCGCCATGCAGGCCTCCCAGCGGGCCGAAGACGACCCGTCTCGCGCCGAGGCCGAGCAAGCGACGGCCCAGTCGCAGAAGGAAGTCCGCGATGAGCTGTCGCGCCTGGCGTCGCTGCTCGACCAAGGACAGGATACCTGGGCCGTCCGCCGCCAGCTCGAACGCTTGATCGACGACCAGAAGCAGCTGAT
>JADYYE010000068.1 GCA_020853815.1 Phycisphaerales bacterium | reverse complement strand
GGGCGTGCCGATCAGATCAAGAGCCAGCACGACAAGTCCACCAGCGACTACGACCGTGAGAAGCTGATGGAGCGCCTCGCGAAGCTGACGAGCGGCGTGGCGATGATCAAGGTCGGCGGCGCGACCGAGGTGGCGATGAAGGCCACCAAGGACCTGGTCGACGACGCGCTGCACGCGACCCGGGCCGCGGCGAAGGAGGGGTACGTCCCCGGCGGCGGCGTGGCGCTGGTCCGCACGCAGAACGCGATCAACGCGGCCCAGAAGAAGGCGCGCGTGACCGAGGACGAGAAGGTCGGCTACGACATCGTCGCGGCCGCGGTCGAGAGCTGCTGCCGCCAGATCGCCGAGAACGCCGGCTTCGACGGCGACGTCGTGGTCGAGAAGGTCAAGGACGGGAGCAACAACTTCGGCTTCAACGCCGCGACGGGCGAGTACGGCGACCTGGTCAAGATGGGCATCATCGACCCGGCGCTGGTCGCCAAGACGGCGCTGATCAACGCGGCGAGCGTCGCGGGCCTGATGCTCACGACCGACGTCCTGATCACGGAACTGAAGGAAGAAACCACGCCCGCGACCGGTGCGACGGCGTAAAGGCAGAGGCACTAGGCACCAGGCACCAGGCACCAGGCACTGGGCACCAGGCACTAGGCCTGGGAGAGGAAACACAGCCTCGCGCGCGAAGGCGCGCGGGCTGGTTTGGAAATGGCAGCTACGGGATATTCGAACGCGGATCCTCACCACAGAGGCGCCGAAGCACAGAGGGTGCACAGAGGGAGAAGCCGTGCTGAGCAAGGAGGGCCAAGACCCGCTGACCGGCGCGATCATCGGGGCTGCCATCGAAGTGCATAAGACACTCGGACCCGGCCTGCTCGAATCGGTGTATGAGGATTGTCTCGCGGTCGAGTTCAATGAACGAGGATTCAGGTTCCGAAGGCAACTTGAAATTCCGGTGGTCTACAAGGGGCGGCCTACCGATGGGCTCTATCGGGTGGACATGCTGGTGGAGGAGCAGGTTGTGCTGGAACTCAAGGCGGTCGAAAAGACACCGCCGATCCACGAGGCGCAGCTCCTGACCTACCTGCGCGTGATGGAGAAGCGAGTCGGCCTGCTCATCAACTGTCACACGCCGTACCTGCGCGATAGCATCGTCCGACGTGTGCTCTGACCCGAGTCCTCGCTCTTCTCTGTGTTGCTCTGTGTTTCTGAGCCTCTGTGGTGAGGCGAGTCCTTCGAAGTTCGAGTGAGCTCCATGCCGACGGCCCGCGACTACTACGAAGTTCTTGGTGTTGAGCGAACCGCGGACGCGGAGGAGATCAAGCGCGCGTACCGGCGCATGGCGATGAAGTATCACCCGGACCGCAATCCGGGGGACACGGAGGCGGAGGCCCGGTTCAAGGAGGCCGCCGAGGCCTACGAGGTTCTGGCCGACGATGGCAAGAAGAAGATCTACGACCAGTACGGGCACGAGGGCCTGCGCCGCGGCGGCGGGCCGGCGACGCACGACTTCTCACGCATGGACGTCACCGACATCTTCTCGATGTTCGAGGACATCTTTGCTGGCATGGGGGCCGGCATGGGCGGCGGCGGCGGTGGTCGCGGCGGGCGGCGCGGGCCGTCGCGCGGATATGACCTCGAGACCGAAGTGTCGCTGACGTTCGACGACGTGCTGAAGGGCGCGGAGCGCGATGTTGAATTCACGCGCCTCGACGTGTGCGAGAAATGCACCGGCTCAGGCGCGAAGCCCGGCACCAAGCCCACGAAGTGCCCGACGTGCGGCGGGCACGGCAAGGTCCAGCAATCGGGCCTGGGCGGCATGTTCCGCATGGTGACGGCGTGCCCGGCGTGCCGCGGACGCGGGAGCGTGGTCGCGGAGTTCTGCCCGGACTGTCGCGGCAAGGGGCGCGTGCCGCGGAAGCGCACGATCTCGGTGAAGATCCCCAAGGGGATCAGCGACGGGCAGGCGGTGCGCGTGCAGGGCGAGGGCGAGCCGCCACCTCCTGAGATGTCTCCGAGCGGCGAGGGAATGCGCGGCGATCTGCACGTCGTGGTGCGAGTGGAGGATCACGAACTCTTCGATCGCGAGGGGAATCACCTTGGGATGGAGATGCCGATCAGCTTCACGCAGGCGGCTCTCGGCGCCGAGGTCGACGTTCCCACGCTTGAGGGCAAGAGCTCGCTCAAGATACCCAAGGGCACGCAGCACGGCGCGATCTTCCGTCTCGACGGGCAGGGCCTGCCCGACCTTCGCTCGGGCCGACGCGGCGACCTGGTGGTTGGCGTGAAGGTCGAGATCCCGCGCAAGCTGACGGCCAAGCAGGAGAAGCTGCTGCGCGACTTTGCGGAGACGGAAGACAAGGCCGTGCTTCCTGAAAGCCACGGATTCATGGACAAGATCAAGGACATCTTCGGCGGCTGAGGCCGAACGGGTTGGTGACGCATGAGCGCATGGTGGAAGAACAAGGACCGCGACGCCAAGCCGGGAGACCCCGGCGCGGCGGACCAGCACTCGCAGGGTGAAGGCGTGAACGATCAGGAAAAGCAGGCGAATCCGGCGGGCGAAGGTTGCTGCTGCGGCGGCGGCTCGTGCGACCAGTGCGCGGACGCGGGCGAGTGCTGCGGCGACGGGGTCGACGCCAAGCTCGCGGAGCTTGAGGCGAGGCTCGCCGAGGCCGAGGCCGCCCGGCTTCGGGCGCTCGCGGACTTTCAGAATTACCAGCGACGGGCGCTCTCCAACGAGCAGGAAGCCAAGGTCCAAGGTCGCACCGCGGTGGTGCAGAGCCTCCTGACGCTGCTCGATCACTTCGACATCGCGCTCTCGCAGGACCACAGCAAGGCCACGGCCGAGCAGATCGTGGGCGGCGTGAAGATGATCCGCGAGGAGTTCATCCGCGTGCTTCAATCGCACGGTGTCGGGCTCATCAATCCCGCGCGGGGCGACGAGTTCACGCCCGGCAGGCATGAGGCGATCATGCAGCAGGCGGGCGAGGGCGTGGAGAGCGGCCGGGTTGTTTCAACGTTTCAGATGGGCTACACGCTCGGCGAGCGGGTCGTTCGCCCGGCGAAGGTGGCGGTGGCGCCGTAGTCACGTGAAGCGCGTGACACGCCACATGGCACAGCGCCACACGGCAAGGCCATGCGGCATGTTGACAGAGGGGTTCCAGCGTGCTTTCGCTGTACACGATCGATCTCTCGCCACTCTACGCTTCGCGGTCTGGCTCCCGATATCAGGCCGAGATGTGCGATGAAAACATGTGCCATGTGAATCTGTGTCATGCCAGTCAACGCGTGGCGAACGACTCGCACTGAAACTCTGAGCTTTGGATTCCCCCATGCCCACCTACGACTATCGCTGCAAGGCCTGCAATCACGAGTTCGAGCTCTTCCAGTCGATGAGCGACGCCGTCAAGAAGAAGTGCCCTGCGTGCGGCAAGAGCGCCCTTGAGCGCCTCATCGGCACGGGCGCGGCGCTGGTTTTCAAGGGCTCGGGCTTCTATCAGACCGACTATCGCTCGGAGTCGTACAAGAAGGCCGCCAAGGCCGAGAGCAGCGGGGGAGAGGTCAAGAGCACGAGCGATCCCGCGAGCGGCGCCAAGAGCGACGCGAAGGCGGACGGCCCGAAGGCCGACGCGGGGAAGGCCGAATCGGCGAAGCCCGAGTCCAAGCCCGTGAAGGCGGACTCAAAGAATGCGGCCGCGGGCGAGTCCACGTCGACGAAGAGCGAGAGCAAGCCGGGCGGCAGGGGCAAGAAGTAGAATGACGCGCCGTGATCGCTGATCGTGCCGCGCGCGGCGGGCAATGACGCCGATCACCGGGGCGAACAGGAACCACGCGATGGCGATCAAAGGGCACGGCGTCGACATCGTCGAGATCTCGCGCATCGCCGAGATGCTCCAATCGCACGGCGAGCGGTTCATCGCCAAGTGCTTCACACCCGGCGAGGCGGCGTACTGCGGCCAAGGTCCGACACGCGCCGAACGCTTCGCGGCACGCTTCGCCGCCAAGGAAGCGACGCTCAAGGCGCTGGGCACCGGCTGGCGTGACGGCATCGCGTGGACGGACATCGAGGTCGTGCCCGAGCCCTCGGGCCGGCCCACGCTCCGCGTGACGGGAGAGGCGGCGCGGATTGCGGGCGGCCTCGGCATCGCGACCTGGCACATCTCGCTCAGCCATTCGAAGTTGCACGCGATCGCGTCGGTGATCGCGGATGGCGATTCGACCGCGTGAAAGCGCATTCCCCGCCCTTTCCCGCGCGAACCCGTGACGCTCCGACGCTCCCGTACTCCGCCGCCCCGTCTCCCGGCCGCCCCGCCACGCGGCCGGTGGGTCAACCCTTCTCTCCCACCGGTGCCAAGCGCCTCGCGTTCCGATGACACACGCCCAATGACGCCTGTCCTCTCAGGGACATTCTCCCGCCGTCACCTCGAACAAGAACTCCACCTCCACCGGCGCTCCCAGCGGAAGGGCGATGCTCCCAACCGCCGCCCGCGCGTGCCGTCCCGCTTCACCAAACACCGCCAGCATCAATTCACTCGCCCCGTTGGCGACCTTCGGCTGGTCATAGAAACCCGGCTCGCTCGCCACGAACACGCCCAGTCGCACCACCTGCTTGATGCAGCTCAGGCTGCCCAGCGCGGCCTTCGCCGCCGCCAGCCCGTTCAGGGCGCACTGCTTGGCGCACTCGATCCCCTGCTCGACCGTCACCGCGCCCGGCAGCGACCCCTCATACAGGAGCTGCCCGTTCTTGATCGGAATCTGCCCCGCCACATACAAGAGCGACCCCGTGATCTTTGTCGGGACATACGCCGCCACCGGCTTGGCCGGTGTCGGCAGCACCAGCCCCAGCTTCGTGAGGGCGGATTCGGGATCAGTAGGGGGGGCGACGCCAGCGGGTTGGGATGACATGCCCGACGGTATACCACATCGGGTACCCAAACCCACCCCAGCAAACTCGGATTTTCTCTGCGACCGGGAACCCAACCGGCTTGACGTGCGGATATCATTTCCGGTACTGTTCTTTCACGCCCGGATTTCTCCGGGTGGGCAGGCAGCGGGTTTCGGTTCGGATTTTCCTGATTCCCATTGCTCTCATCGGCGGCACTCGCCGCCACCTGATGCTCCGAAAAGGAGCCTCAAGCCTGCCGACATCCTGACCGGTTTGCACCAGGCCCTTCGCCGATCAAGACGACCGAGCGGCGCGCGGCCCACGCACCCCGAAGAACGTCGGCGGCTCGCCGGTCCAAGCTTTGTCCGCGCTCACCCGCGGCAGCCTTCCCGGCCATACCCCCAAGCGTCCCATCGTCTCCTGTTCCCTTCTCGGTCGTCAACAACGGGCTTCGGCGTGACGGAGTGCCCGCCGACCCATCGCCTCATCGGAGTATCACATGAAGGCTCGCAAAGGTTTCACGCTCATCGAATTGCTCGTCGTCATCGCCATCATCGCCCTCTTGATCGGCATCCTGCTCCCGGCCCTCGGCAAGGCCCGCGCCTCCGCCCGCCAGCTCAAGGACCAGACCCAGATCCGCGGCATCGTCCAGGCCATGGCGCTCTGGGCCCAGAACAACTCCGACCAGTACCCCCTTCCCAGCGCCCTCGATAAGAACGACGACACCGACCCCAACGTCGACTCCAAAACCAACCCCAAGGTCGCCTTCCAGAAGGACACCACCCGCAACATCCTCTCCGTCATGATCTTCAACGGCAACATCCCCACCGAGATCTGCGTCAGCCCCGCCGAATCCAACGGCGCCATCGACGTCTACAACAAGTACGAACTCAACCAGCCCAAGGACGCCAAGGCCACCGAAAAGTCCAAGGCCCTCTGGGACCCCTCTTTCCAGGGAACTCCTCTCGATAAGCCCACCGCCAGCCACCAGGACAACGTCGACAAGGGCCACAACTCCTACGCCCACACGCCCCCCTTCGGCAAGCAGCGCGCCAAGTGGAGCAACTCCTTCAACGCCACCGAAACCTGCTTCGGCAACCGCGGCCCCATGT
>JADYYE010000249.1 GCA_020853815.1 Phycisphaerales bacterium | reverse complement strand
TACACGATCCCCTGCACGGCACGCAGGGGCAAGGGTCGATGCTGACAAGGGAGGCTCCTTTGTAATGGGTGATCAACAGCGCTTGTCGCTTGTGCCTTGGATCTTCAGTCGTTCGTTGGGCCTTGGGACTTCAGTCCTTTGTTTGGGGTTACGCAAGAGGGCGCACAGAACAGGAGACCACGCTTGTTTTTTGTGGGTTCCTTGTGCTTTGCACAAGAGAAGCATAGCTTTGCTTGAAGTGACGGGCTAGTTTTTCTTCGGGAACAGAGTACAAATAGCCGAGCATAGGGTGCTTTGGGAAGAGAAAAGGACAGGGCGATGACAAGTATGTTGCGGTTGGTGGGTGTATGGGGCAGTTTGGTTGTGGTGTGGTGGAGTGTTGTGCATTGTGTGTTGCCTTCCCAAGAACCCGGTATTTGCTCGCATGGTTATGAATGTGGCGCGGGGATGAGTTGTGTGTTCGACAAGCCCGAATGCTACGCCAATCTGGGCACCTGTGAAGGCCGATGCAAGGCGGCCCAAGAATCCCCCCCAGAAAAAATCTGTGCCTGCAAAGACGACGCAGATTGCAACTATCCCTACGAAGGCTGCGGGAATTGCATCTGCTACAAACGAGATATCCGAACCTGTCAAAGCGACAGCGACTGCGGCCAAGGCTGGATCTGTACAGGGGGCGGAAGCGTCCGCGTTTGTGAGCTGCGCAAGGCATGCACACAAGACAACGATTGTTTGGCGGGGTATCTTTGCCGCGAACAAGCGTGTTGCAACCCCAATGTGGGCAATTGTTCTGCAACAGGCTCTTGCCAGATCGGGATGCCGTGTACAAAAGCGAGCGATTGCAGCGCATGCAGCTTGCTTTGCGAGATGGGCCGCTGTCAGAAGATCGCAGGGGATGCTTGTCAAAGCAAAGCCTGTCAGTCCAATGCGGATTGTCTTTCTTGTAACGGGGTCTGCTTCTCGGGCGTGTGTCGCGTCCAAAGCCAAGGCCCCACTTGTCAGACATTGGCGTGTGTTCTCGAAAGTGATTGCCAAAATCGAGGCTACACAAGCTGTGTTGCAGGGTGTTGCCGTTGAGAAAATCTTTGCCTTGGAGTGGAAAGGTGATACTATCGAGCCGTTTTTGGCTTGTGGACGAATCGAGCCGTTTTTGGCTTGTGGACGAGAAGATGTCCTTGCTTCCGCAAGATCGACAGCTATCCAAGCCCAACGATGGTTGGTGTGTGGGCTTGGAGCGTCAAGGTGGGACGCCTGTTTTGGATGCCTTTGTGTCGAGGGAGCGTCTTGGTTGAGGAAGGAGGAATGCGATCGCGTTGGACTGCGTGATCGCGAGCATTCATTATGGC
>JADYYE010000248.1 GCA_020853815.1 Phycisphaerales bacterium | reverse complement strand
GGGCGGGGGTGGAGGGCGAGAGGCTGATCAATCCAGTGCCAGAGTGAGCCTCTTTCCGGCGCGATTCATAATGCAAAGGCGACCGTCACAATCGTCACAAGATCACATGGTGTGACGATGTGACGGTTGTGACGGTCGAATCCCTGTTATTTACTTCCCGCAGCAGAAATACGCACGAGCGCTCCTTCGCGTGCCTTCTGCATCTTCTCGATGATGATGCCGCGCTGACGTAATCCCGGCGCCAAGCGTTTCAGTTGCCCGGACAGGCCGCGCGGAGATTTGGGCCAGTTCGAGCGATCCATACAATGCAGTGCATTAAGTTCGCCCAGCAAGGCCATGACGGTGCCTTCCCAGGGCTTGGTCAAGCCATTCACGAAGACCTGGAGGGCATGGGCCGCGCCATAGGTTTCCAGAGAACGTTCGACCCCCTCGCCAACAGCTTGGTCGAAGACCTTGGTGAAATGGCCCTCGGGATGTCCTAAAGCGCGGGCGACCGCCTCGCCCAGAAGCTGATAATCGGCCAGACGGTGTTTTTCTCTGAGCATGATTTCCGGAAGCCGTTTCAAGGCGGAGGAGAAGAGATCAAGCACGCCGGCCAACACGAAGGGATAATCGGCCTGCCATCTGCTCTCCAGGGTTTGTTCATCTTCGCGCTTGTCCGACGGTATGGTCGGCGCCTCGATGCCCACGACGCGCTCAATCAGGTCGGGCTGGGTCGCAACGGCGTTGATGCCGTTGATGATCACGGGGCGCTTGGTTTCCAGCACGAACTCGTCGCCGTTGGTGTAAAACTGCCGGGAAGCATAGCCACCGCCCGTGGCTAGGGTGCACAAGGCGTCCTGCTGCTCAGGCGTGAGGTGCGACAGGTTCTCGAAGCTGACAATCCAGTTGTTGCCGGCGCCGACGTAGATGTCCTCGACGGTCTTCGGCCGCCCGCGCAAGGCCACCTTGTTGGGGTCGATCAGGTCGCGCAGCCGGCGCTGGGTCGAGCTTTTCGCGCTGCCCTGCTCGCCGGAAAATTCGAGAATCGGGAACGGGGTATCCGGCCGAAAGGCGTCCAACAGCCATGAGAGCAGCATCAGGCGCCGGTCTTCGGGAATATTGACGTTCGCCCAGAGCTTGTCGAGGGCGCCGGGGTTCCGGGGCACAGGGATCGGGCGCATGTTCTTTGTGCGCGTGAATAGCACCGGCGGGCGCTCGACGACATTCCAGCCGTCCTGATCGACGCGGATGGCGCGCCACGCCTCGTCGCAGAGGTCGATGAAGTAGGCGGCGCCGTGCCGAGCACAGCGGACACTGACCGTCACTTCGTCCCCCTGGTGCCTGCCGATGGCGGCGATGGT
>JADYYE010000173.1 GCA_020853815.1 Phycisphaerales bacterium | reverse complement strand
TTTCTCGGTCCGAATGAGGCGGGGGAATTGATCCTCAAAGGTCCATCGTATAGCTCCGGCTATTTCAAGAATCCAGAAGCGACAGAAGCCGCCGTTGACGAACGCGGATATTTCCACACGGGCGATGTCGCTCAATATGATGAAGAAGGTTACTTCTATATCGTTGACCGCAAGAAGGATATGTTCATCAGCGGCGGTGAGAATGTGTATCCCGCTGAAATTGAAAAAGTGTTGTACCAGCACACCTCTGTGCATATGTGTGCTGTGATCGGCTTACCTGACTCGAAGTGGGGGGAGGTTGGCAAGGCTTGTGTTGTGTTGAAACCCAATCAAAGCGCGACGGAGGAAGAATTATTGAAATTTATGACAGAGCGATTGGCAAAATATAAAGTCCCCGAGTCTGTAAGTTTCATGGATGCCCTGCCCATTTCTGCCGCAGGGAAAATACTCAAGCGCGAGTTGAAAGAAAAGTTCCAATAGTTGATAGTGGATAGTTGGTAGTTGGTAGTAAGCCCAACTGCCGTCAACCATCAACAACAAACCACCAACCATATTCCAAAGGAGATTAACATGACCACAGTTCCAACCCTTCCCGGTATCACATCCAAAATGGTGGATACCCCCCGCTTGAAACAGCACGTCCTTTTCAGCGGACCTGAGAACGGTACGCCGGTTTTGTTCGTGCATGGCAATGCTTCGTCCGCTTCGTATTGGGAAGAGATCATGCTCAAATTACCCGCTGGTTTTCGTGGCATTGCACCCGACCTGCGCGGCTACGGCGACACCGAAGACAAGTTGATCGATGCCACGCGCGGCATGGGCGATTGGGTGGACGACATTGCTGCGTTGCTGGACGCGCTCAAGATCGAAAAGACTCACGTGGTCGGTCACTCGATGGGTGGGACCATTGTGTTCGGTTTGGTTGGTTCACTGAGTGGACGTGTCTTAAGCGGAACCGTCGTCAACCCTGGCTCGATCTACGGCTTCGGCGGTTCGAAAGATTTGGATGGCACACCTTGCTACGAAGATTTTGCTGGTTCCGGCGGCGGCGTGGTGAATCCCGAATTCCCCAAGTTGATCGCCGCGGGCGACCGCTCCACGGATAACCCGCAAGCCTCTCCGCGTGTGGTGATGAATAGCTTCTACTGGAAGCCGCCTTTCGTCCCTGCCCGTGAAGAAGATTTGCTCTCTTCACTCATGACCGAGAAGATCGGCGAGCAGAAATACCCCGGCGATTTCGTGCCTTCGGGTAATTGGCCCAATGTCGCGCCCGGCAAGTTTGGTCCGATCAATGCGCTTTCGCCCAAGTACGTTGGCGACAGCGTCAAGAACTTCATCGGCGCGGCGAGCAAGCCCTTCATCCTGTGGGTGCGCGGCGACTCGGACATGATCGTCTCGGACAGGTCCTTCTTCGATTTCGGCACGCTCGGCAAGTTGGGCTACGTCCCCGGCTGGCCCGGTGAGGAAGTCTACCCGCCCCAGCCGATGGTGGGACAGACCCGCAGTCTGCTCGAGAAATATGCGGCGCAGGGCGGCTCCTTTGAAGAAGTTGTCATCGCCGACACGGGTCACACTCCCTACGTGGAGAAGCCCGAAGAATTTATGAAGGCGTTTGGGAAAGTGCTTAAGTAAATAGAGAATGGAGAATAGTGAATAGTTGGGTGTTGTTCCCTAAAAACTATTCACTATTCACTATTCCCTACTCACTGCACGAATAAGGAGGCGTAATGCCTAAAGTGAAATCCCTCCCGCGCGGGGTTGCTGTGGTTGGCGCGGGGATGTCGAAGTTTGGCGCGTTTGCCGAGAAGAACTCGCGCGACCTCTTCGTTGAGTCATACAAAGCAATGACCAGATCGGTGGATAAAGGGTTTGATCCATCCAGAATTGATGCCATGTATGTTGGTAATTTTTCCAGTGACCAGTTCGAGCATCAGGCGCATCTCGCGCCCATCCTTGCGGATGCGGTCGGTCTGCTGCCCATCCCTGCCACGCGCGTGGAAGACGCCTGCGCTTCGGGCGGCGTTGCCTTGCGGCAGGGTGTCATGGCAATCGCCTCTGGCATGGCGGATGTCGTTCTCGTCGGTGGCGCGGAGAAGATGACCGCGCTCAACACGGCGGCTGTCACCGAAGCCTTGGCAACCGCCGCCGATGTTCCCTTTGAAATCCCCGCGGGCTTCACCTTCCCCGGCTTCTATGCCGCGATGGCGTCCGCGTATATGGCTCGATACGGCATGAAGTCTGAGCATCTCATGAACGTGGCGATCAAGAATCATGACAATGCCGCGCTCAACCCGAACGCGCAATTTGGCGTCACCATTCAAACATGGATGGAAGGACGCATCGCGGCTGCGCTGAAAAAGGGGAAGCCTGCCCCAGCCTGGTCCACCATCTGGGATTTTCTCCACGACGAATCAGGCAACCCGACAATTGCCTACCCGCTTCGCCTGTTCGATTGCTCACCCGTATCAGACGGCGCGGCGGCGGTCCTGCTCGTAGCGGAAGAGATCGCTCATCAATTCACTGACCATCCGATTCGGATTATCGGCACGGCACAGGCTTCAGGTTCAGCCTTGCATGACCGCCCGTCGTTGACCAGCATCCCTGCGGCGAAGACAGCGGCGGCGACTGCTTATGAGATGGCAGGTGTGAGCGCGAAAGATATCCGCATTGCGGAAGTGCATGACTGCTTCACGATTGCCGAAGTGATCGCCAGCGAAGACCTTGGCTTCTTCGCTCCGGGTGAGGGTTTCAAAGCCGCCGAGGATGGCATGACCGCCCGTAACGGCGCGAAGCCTATAAATACTTCAGGTGGCTTGAAAGCGAAGGGGCATCCTGTGGGAGCTTCCGGCGTGGCACAAGCTGTCGAAGTGTTCAAGCAGATGCGGGGGCAGGCTGAGGCGCGTCAGGTGGATGGCGATATCTCACTGGCGTTGACGCACAACGTCGGGGCGACGGGGTCCACTTGCACCGTCCACGTATTTGAGAGACGCAATTAGTGGGAGTGCGTCGCACCAGACTTAAGAAGATTCACCTACAGTGTGGACGAGTCCTCTTAATGAGACAAATCTACCCGTGTGGTGCGACGCACCCTTGAGGAGAAGAACTATGGCAGAACTAACAACAATCCGACCGTTCACAGCGGCGGCGTTCAATCAATATCTTGCCGAGCACAAGTTGATGACAGTGCGATGCGCGACGTGCGGCGGCGTGTATGCGCCTCCGCGCGCGATCTGCCCGAAGTGCCACGGCGAAGACATGGAATGGGTGGAAGCCAGCGGCAGGGGCAACCTGGCGGGCTTTACCGTCATCTACAGCGGACCGACCTTCATGGTGGAGCAGGGCTTCGATAAAAAGAATCCGTATGTGTCGGGTATCGTCGAACTGGAAGA
>JADYYE010000247.1 GCA_020853815.1 Phycisphaerales bacterium | reverse complement strand
CGTACGATGCCCCCGAGACACCATCATCGCCATCCATTTCGTTCACCTTGGCGACCACATACCGGACAAGGAAGTGAGAAGTTCCAAGGAAGAAGAGGGGAAGTTGGAGAGCGTTGGATTGCGGACCGGGGGGCCGTCCCGCTAGATATCCGGCTTCGTCGGACCGGATCCCCGCGCGGACGCAGACTTTCAGGATTCAGGTTTCATCCCTCATCCCTCTTTTCCTCCCTTCTCCCCCGTTTCACTTCCCACTTCCTTGGAGTTTGGAGTTTTCTTACTTTCCTCTTCCGGAACGATTCAGCTTCCGTACCCGTCCTTGCCCGGATTCCAACTGAATCGTTCCGGCTAGGGTCGGAACGCGCGGTCGGCGGTGTCGAGATACGCCCGCCAGTCCTCGAGCCCGAGGTTGTGCTTGCCCGCGCGGATGTGATAGGCGAGCCCGTCGCCGCGCAGCGGAACGCCGATGGGCGGCATCTCCCGCGAACCGAGGCCCTTCTTCCCGAGCAACGCGTAGACCGGCGCGGCATGGACGAGCCCGAGGAATTCGCCGCGCGGGTCGGCCCATAGATCCTCCTCCGCACTCCCGACATGCACCCAGCGCGGGGCGACGAGGGCGGAGAGCATGTGGTGGTCGACCGGCAGGTCGTCCTCGCGGTTGTCATAGCGCTTGAAATTCGCATTGAACCAGTACGGGAAGTTCTTGTTGATGCGCGCGACGGACTCGCGCCCTTCAAACCGGCGCCGGAGGAGGTTCGCGCCGCCGCAGCCGGACTCGTTGACGCACGCCAGCCCGAAACGCTCGTCTTGCGCTGCCGACCACAGCGCCGTCTTCCCGCCGCGCGAATGGCCGATCACCGCGACCTTCCCCTTCGCAATGGCCGGATCGGTCTCGAGATGGTCGAGGATGCGGCTGGCGCCCCAGGCCCACGCGGACAGCGTCGCCCACGCGTCGGGCGCGGGCGCACCGTCGTCGAACAGCGCGCGCACGCCCTCGGTGTAGCCGTCCTTGCGGTCGGGGTCGATCTCGCCGACCTGATAGGCGGCCGTCGCGTAGCCGCGGGCCAGGATCTCCTCCGCCGGCCAGAAATCGCTCCGCAACACGCGCGACGGATCGATGTTCGTCGCGCCGCGGTTGCAGATCAGGATGAAGGCCGGCACCGGTTTCGGCGCGGCGTTGGGGATGAAGAGCGAGGCGGTGAAGACGAGCGACTTCCCGCCGTGCGTCGCGGTGAACTTCAGGCGCTTGAGCGTCGCCGTGCCGTCGATGGCCCCGGGATCGACCCCGACAACCTCGCTCTTTACGGCGCCGGCGGCCGCCGCCGCCGGCGGCACGCGCCCGAACACGTGCGTGCGGAAGAGCTCGAGCACCTCGGCGCGGCGCGACTTCGTCCAGCCCTCCGCCGTCGTCTCGGCCTTCCCGTCCGCGGCCTTCAGGGGATCCGGCAGCGTGTACGCCGGCAGGTTCGTGGCGTCCGGCGCGAAATCCCGCGCCCCCGCATCCGAGGTCGTGATCATGGCCCAAGCTATCACGGCCGCCATCCGTCGCGCGAACGTCTTCATGTCCCGCCCTCCGGTTCGTCCCACCCGCATCCGAGCGTCCCGCAACACCCCCCTCAACATCAAGCCAAACCCTTGCCCCTCCTTTCGAACCGTGCCATCCTTGCGCCTATGCGCGGCGAAAACCGGCTCAGCGTACGGGCGATCTGCGCGTCGCGGAACCGCATCGTGGGACAGGAGGAAGCATGAAATCCAAAGTCAGACTGCTGAGCCTGGTCGT
>JADYYE010000246.1 GCA_020853815.1 Phycisphaerales bacterium | reverse complement strand
TCTCATGCAACACGATATTGTAATTATTGGAGGCGGAATTGTTGGGTTGGGTACGGCACTTAAACTGCAGGAACAAAAACCGGCATTAAAAATTGCACTCATAGAAAAAGAAAGCGGAGTAGCCAGGCACCAAACCGGTCACAACAGCGGGGTAATTCATTCGGGCATTTATTACAAGCCGGGCAGCCTCAAAGCACAAAACTGCATTCGCGGTTACCATTATATGATTGACTTCTGTAATAAACATGGAATAAAATATGATTTGTGCGGAAAAATTATTGTAGCCACACAGGAACACGAATTGCAACCCATGGAAAACGTGTACCAGCGTGGTATTGAAAACGGCTTAACCGGAATGAAAAAACTGCAGGCAGGTGAGTTGAAAGAATATGAACCCCACGTAGCCGGAATAGCGGGAATTTTTGTACCGCAAACAGGTATTATTGATTACAAAGAAGTATCGGCAAAAATGGCCGACCTTTTTGTAAAATCCAGTGGTGAAATTTTTACTTCACAAAAAGTAGAACATATAAAATACAACGGAAAACTAAGTGAGGTAATCACGCAGGATAAAACCTATACCGCCAAACTGGTGATTAACTGTGCCGGATTATACTCGGATAAAGTGGCCCGGTTAACCCGCGAAAATGTGGACGTGCGCATCATTCCTTTCAGAGGCGAATATTATTTACTGAAAAAGGAAAAACAGGGTCTCGTTAAAAATCTGATTTACCCGGTTCCCGACCCCAACTTCCCTTTTCTGGGAGTGCATTTTACCCGCATGATTCATGGCGAAGTGGAAGCGGGACCTAATGCGGTGTTTGCCTTTAAACGCGAAGGGTATAAAAAAACCGATATCAGCATAAGCGAAACCATCGAATCGCTTACCTGGCCCGGATTTCAGAAGGTGATGATGAAATACTGGAAAACCGGAATGGGCGAATTTTACCGTTCATTTTCAAAAGCGGCCTTTACCAAAGCGTTGCAACGTTTAGTGCCCGATGTGCAGGAAGACGATTTGGAGCCTGCAGGATCGGGTGTAC
>JADYYE010000067.1 GCA_020853815.1 Phycisphaerales bacterium | reverse complement strand
CGAACGACTTCCAGAAGTTCGTGTCGAAGAGCACGTGCCGCACCGCACGCTTCCCCGTGACCACCGGGACTCGCCAGTTGAGCCCGACCCGCTCGCCGCGCTTGCGCTTGTAGTCGCTGAAGGGAAGGCTGCTGGCACCCACGTACCGACCGTGGCTGGGCGTGAGTACGCTCGCGTGCGGGCTCTGGCGGCAGAACTGGTAGACCACGTCCGTCGACGAACCCCAGTTGGCGTCGATGAGGCAGCGGTCGATGCGCACCATTGCACCGTCGTCGCGCCGCCACTCGCGGGCCACCGTCGCGTCGATGAGCCGCTCCAGACCGCCATAGATCGCGCCCTCGACGCCGGCACGTGGCGACGCGGTCCCGAGCGTTCGCTTGATGTCCCGGAGCGTGTAGCACGCCTGCTTCTGGTCCGGCTCGGTCCCGTAGTCGATGACATGCCCGGTGAAGTCGTCCTCCCATGCGGCGACCAGGTAGAAGAGCGCCTTGCCTTGCACATCCACGAACATCGTCAGATGCGAGCACCCGAGAGGGACCAGCCCGCGGGCGTGGCCGTTCACCTTCGCCGCGATCTGGTCGGCGCTAAGCAGGTCGTCCGCGACCTCCACCTCGGGCAAGGGCTCGTTCTGGTACTCGGCGAAGAACGCCGCCTCGTTCTGCAGCCGGAGGTTTATCGCGTGCTGCACCGCCGACAGTTCATCGTGGTTGAAACGCTCCGGCCAGGCAATCACTGCGCCAGCGTCCATTGCGGTACGGTGAGCCCTGTAGAACGCGGTCGCCTCCGCACCTCCCCGGTCAGCCTTGAGGCCCTCGGCCCGCAGGCGGGCATACTCGTCCCAAAGCCGATCGGCCGTTGGGAACGAGTACACCATCTTCGTCCTCTCGCCTTGCCACTGCGGGTGCTTGTCCCGGTCGAGGATGCGATCGGCGAGATCATCGGGGCGAACCACGGTCAGCGTCATGAGCCCGGCGATCTTCCGGCCCGGACCTGCGAGGCCCAGAATCGCGCCGGCGAGGATCCGCTCGCGGTTGGCGCACTGCGATGGCGACCGGGCGCTCTCGTCGGTCTGCGGATCGTCGATGAGCACGAGCGACGGGCGGACGCTCGCCCCATCGACCCGCTTGTGTTTCATGCCTCGGATGCGGCCGGTGATCCCGGCGACACGGATGATCGCGCCCGACGCCACGGAGCCCCCGATCGTCGGCAGCACGATCTCCCGGGCCGTCCAACCGATGTGCGTTTGCTTGCCCTGGTAGAGCTGGCCCGACGCCCGCTGGTGGATGCCTTCGAGCGAACGGATCGGATGGCAGACCTCGGGGAAGTCGGCACCGAGAGTCTCACTGTTCTCCAGCTCCGCCTTGATCGATTCGAGCATCCCCGCCGCGTGCTCCTCGTCCGAGCCGACGAGCGCCACGAACGCCCGGTGCCCGTACAGCATCGCCCACAGGCATGCGACCTCGCAGAGGCTCGTCTTGCCCGACCCGCGCGGCATCGCCATCGCAAACAGACCGCCCTCGAGCACCGCCTGCTCGATCTTGGCGATGACCTTCAGGTGGTCGTCGGACCATTTCAGGTGGAACGTCTGCGCGAAGTACGTCTCGCAAAAGTACCGGAAGTCCTTTGCGGCCCGCGCGCGCCGAGCGAGGTCCGCGACGGGCGGCAGATCGCCGATGTCCCGCCCCGAGAGCGAGAGCATGGCGTTGCGGAGCCGGGCCCGCTCCTTCATCGCTTCGTAGCCCGTGAGTCCCTCGGGGGTGCGGGCAGCCTCCGCCAGCGCCTCGTGCCGCGTCGTCGTCAGCCACGCGACGTAGCGGAAGAGATCGATCTTGCCCGCATCTCCGTCGGCCGCGACGCGGAAGCCCGCGCGCGTGCGGTGCCGGTGGAGCTGCCGCTCGCTGATCACCTCGCCGAGCGGCGTGCTGTTGAGCAGCCGCGCGAGTTCGCCGGGCTTGAGTTGGCGCGGGTCAATCGCCACCTGCGGACATCTCCTTCACGAGCCACGCGGCGTAGTGCACGAGGTTGATGGTGCCGTTCGCGTTCGTCGGTGCGCCCGCGTCGATGTCGGCGTGGAGCATCTCTTCGGTGACGATCTTGCCGCCGAGGCGTGACAGCACACGGGCCGCGTCCGCCACGGGGAGCGCGGCGGGATTGAGCCGGGACATTCCCTGTCCATGCTCGGGACTAGGCGCGTGTTCGGGAGTCATCGCGGACCTCCCGCGCACGGTTGCCCACATGGCCGGAAGACTTGCCCACATGTCGCGGAATGACGGCGAAACCGCTGCGGTTTGCCTTGCCTCGTGGCGAATGTCATGGCTTCATGTGTCACAACGCGGGTCGGAAACCCGCGACGGAGACCACCACGATGAACGCCCCGCAGAACGCCAAGAAGAACACCAAGCCGAGCCTCGACGGGATCGGCAAGCAGAAGGCCCTCGACGCCGAGATGGAATGGGCCAAGGTCGAACTGCTGCTCGAGACGCTCGAGACCCGCAAGAGCGACAGCCTCGACTTCCACGAGATCCCGGTGTGGTCGATCCGCGATCTGGTCCGCCACGCCTTCGAGGCCGGGTACCGCGAAGGCCTGCACACGGGATACCGCCAAGGACGAAGCGACGCGGCCCGCGAGGCCGCACGCGAGGAGGCCCCGACCAACCCCCGCAACCCCGAACTGCCGACCACCTGAAGCCCGCGAAATGCGGGCTTCGTTCTTCAAGGGACGAGCAAATCGCATAGGAGCATGAACATGGACGCACGCAAGCACAACCGCAAGCCCGAACCCACCGCCGCCGAGGTCTACGCCTCCCGCCGCAACGACATCGCCCGCCTGATGGATGTCCTGCAGATGGAACTCGACAAGCACGCGGAGGGCGCGAAGGCCGACCCGCGCAACTGGGGTCGCACGGGTGACCTCGGAAAGGTCCGCAGCGACCTGATCGACTTGGTCGGGTTCATGAGCGGGATGGACCGCGAGCACGTCGAGGCCTTCCTGAACGACGCCGAGTAACCCCCGCCACGGAGACACGCCATGAAGATCAAGCACATCGTCATCGAGGGCAGCGAGGAAGACATCACGGTGCGAGCCACGGCCGACGGCGCAACCGCCAGCGTGGTCCGCATGAGCCGCGCCCAAGGCCGCTT
>JADYYE010000066.1 GCA_020853815.1 Phycisphaerales bacterium | reverse complement strand
TGGGGAGGCGCACGAGGGGAGGGTATCAGAAGTTGATCGCGATGAAATGAGGAGCGGCCCGGTGAGAGGCCGGGCCGCAACACGGGGATGGGTGTGTGGAGTGCGATCAGCGGCGGCGACGGGAGACGAGGCCTGCCAGGCCCAGCAGGGCGAGGGTGCCGGGCGCGGGGATCTTGGAGAAGGTGATGGTGTCGTAGCCGATGTGGTCGTCGTTGGGTGTGCCATCGGACTCATCGATCACGATGGCAGCGATCGCGGGGCCATCTGAGACGAGGCCGACGAACTGATAGCCGGGAGCGCCGGTGGGAGCGGGGATGACACCGCTGGACGCGATCGCGTGACCGGTCACGTCGTAGAACGTGACGCTGACGTATGAGAGTCCGTCCGACACATCGAAGACCACATCGAGGCCGGCGGACTGACGCGCCGTATCGAACGTGATCATGAGGTCGTCGTTCTCGATCGAGGTGTCGTGGCCGCCGGGAGAGAGGATCTGTTCGCCCGAAGAGGCGGACATCGGGAAGCGGACGCCGGTCGCCGCGTTGATGACGAGCAGCTTGTTGGGGCTCGTGAGCGTGGCGCCGAAGAGCGTCTCACCGAAGAGGTCCTGGCCGAGCAGATCGGGGCTGTCGAAGGTGATCTCCGAGAGCGACCCAATGCGGGCGTCGACGTTGAAGAGCGAGCGGTCGGTATAAAACGTGTTGGCGGCGAGGCACGGTGCGGCGACAATGACAGCCGCCCCAGCGGAAACGAACAAGCGCATGCGGATCCCTCCAGATCGTCGCGCACCCGTTCAGAAGGGGTGCATCATTCACCAGTCGGCTGGCGCGCCAACACAGCGCCACCGAACGAGTTCTTCGAGAGTGCCACAGGATCCGGGGATTGCCAATAAAAGCCGGTGCGGAGCATGAGAAAGTGCTCACGCCGCGGGGTGTACGGGAAATGCGAGGTATCGGCTGGCTACTTTTTCGTGTAGTCGAAGACGCCCCGGCCGGATTTGTCGCCGAGGCGGCCGGCGGTCACGAGCTGCTTCAGGAGGGGGCAGGCGCGGTAGCGGTCGTTGTTCAGGCCATCGGCGAGGACGTTCATGATGTGGACGCAGGTGTCGAGGCCGATGAAGTCGGCGAGGCGGAGAGGGCCCATGGGGAAGTTGCAGCCGAGCTTCATGATGCCGTCGATCGCCTCGGGCTCGGCGACGCCCTCCATCCAGGCGTAGAAGGCCTCGTTGATCATGGGCATGAGGACGCGGTTGGAGACGAACCCAGCCCGATCGTTGGCCTTGAGCGGGGTCTTGCCCATCGCGGTCGCGAGGGCAATGGTGCGCTCGACGACGGCGGGGGAGGTGGCGAGGCCTGGGATCACCTCGACGAGGGCCATGAGGGGGACGGGATTGAAGAAGTGCATGCCGACGACGCGCGGCGCGGCGGGGCCTGCGGCGGTGGCGATCTCGGTGATGCTGATGCTGGAGGTGTTGGTGGCGAGGACGACGTTGTCACCAGGAAGGAGTGCGGCGAGCTTCTTGAAGAGATCCTTCTTGACGGCGGCATCCTCCACGATCGCCTCAACGACCCAGTCGCAGCCCTTGAGGGCTTCGAGGTCGGTGACGAATGTGATGCGATTGAGCGCGGCATCCATCACGTCCTGCGTGAGCTTCTGCTTCTCGACGAGCTTGGAGAGGGACTTCTGGTGGACGGCCTTGCACTTGTCGGTCGCGCCGGGGAAGGCGTCGAAGGCGGTGACGTCGATGCCGCTGACGGCGGCGACCTGGGCGATGCCGCCACCCATCTGACCGGCTCCGATGACGGCGAGGCGCTTGACGTTGTGCATGGCGTGCTCCTGCGGCTGATTCCGGGCGGTTGATACGGGACATGCGGATCGATTTGTGCGATCTGGAACGGAATGGACCCAAGGATACGCGGGTGGTAGTGTGGCTCCCATGCCGAGCATCGAACAACTCCTGAGGGTTCTGGCGGCCGAGCCAAACGACCCGTTCACGCTGTACGGGCTGGCGCAGGAATACGCCAAGGCGGGGCGGACGGCCGAGGCGGTCGAGCATTACGACAGGTGCCTGGCTGCGGACCCGACGTACTGCTACGCGTACTTCCACAAGGCCAAGGCGCTGGAGGATGCCGGGCGGGTCCAGGAGGCGATCGAGGTGCTCCGGGCGGGGAAGGCCGCGGCCAAGCGGGTGGGGGACGCGCACGCGGTTTCGGAGTTTTCCGGGTATCTTGATATGCTGGAGTGAGCGGCGCGGGGCGGGTAGGCAGGCGCGGGCCACATCCGGGCGATCCATGTCAAGCGATGATCGACAACGCGGACGCGAACCGGAGGGGACGCTGTTTCCGGCCGCGGCGGGAGCGGGGCTGATCAGCGTCGTGCGTGAACTGGCGGGGACGCCGAAGCGGGTGTCGGTGCTGGTAGGTCGGCGGAGGGCCGCGGTGCTGTTGTCGACCCAAGCGATGGAGATGGGCCTGGCGCCGGGGGTTGCATGGACGGAAGAGGTTGCGGCGAGGGCGGCGCGTCTTGAGCGGGTGAACGCGGCAAAGGCGATGGCGATGCGTCGGCTGGCGGCGCGGGCGAGGTCGCGCGCGGAGATGGCGGCGTGGCTGGAATCCAAGGGCGTGGATGAGGGGATCGCGGCGGAGGCGGTGGAGCGGCTTGTTGAGGTCGGGCTGATCCGCGATGAGGATGTGGCGGCGGATGAGATCAGGCGTGCGGAGGCCAAGGGGCTGAGCGGGCGTGCGATTGCGGAGCGGCTGCGCGAGCGGGGGGTCGAGCGGGGAGAGGCGGCGGAGCAGGGGGATGCCGAAAGGGCGCTCGGAGTGGCGAAGACGGTGGGGGGGGATGAACTTTCGCGGCGGGGCCGGGAGACGGCCGATGTGAACGTTCTTGCCCGTCGCGTGATGGGCGTGCTGGCCCGGAAG
>JADYYE010000245.1 GCA_020853815.1 Phycisphaerales bacterium | reverse complement strand
GCCGAGCTTCAAGGTGGATACCCAGGTCACGCCCTGCACCCACAACCCGCTCGGCGTCAAAGGCTGCGGCGAGGCGGGCGCCATCGGTTCGCCGCCGGCGGTCATCAGTGCCATCATCGACGCGCTGAAGGATCTCGGTGTCCGCGAGGTGCCGATGCCGGCGACGCCTTACCGTGTCTGGCAAACCATCCAATCCGCCCGCGCCTGAGAGGAGGAAAACAATATGTACGCATTCCAATATCACCGTCCGGGCAATCTTGGCGAAGCCGCGACCCTGCTCGGCAAGATTGGCGACGGCAAGGCGCTCGCTGGTGGCCAGACCCTGATCGCCGCCATGAAGCTGCGCCTCGCCCAGCCGTCCGACCTCGTCGATCTCGGCGGCATCGCCGAACTGTCCGGCATCCGGGCCGATGGCGATGCGCTGGTGATCGGCGCCCTGACGCGCCACGCCGACGTCGCCGCCTCCGCCGATGTCAAAAAGCGCATCCCGGCGCTGGCCCATCTGGCCGGCTGCATCGGCGACCGGCAGGTGCGCGCGGTCGGCACCCTCGGCGGCTCCATCGCCAACAACGATCCGGCCGCCGACTATCCTGCCGGCGTGCTGGGCCTCGGCGCCACCGTCGTCACCTCGCAGCGCAGCCTCACGGCGGACGAGTTCTTTACCGGCATGTACGAGACGGCGCTCAAGCCCGGGGAGCTGATCAAGTCGGTCAGCTTCCCCGCGCCGAAGCGGGCGGGCTACGCCAAGTTCGCCAACCCGGCCTCGCGCTTTGCCCTGATCGGCGTCTTCGTCAGCCAGGCGGCCAACGGCGCCGTGCGCGTCGCGGTGACTGGCGCCGGCAACGGCGTGTTTCGCTCGGCCGAGCTGGAGAAGGCGCTAGCGGCGAATTTCACCCCCGACGCGGCCGGCGCGGTCAAGGTTCAGGCGAGCAACTGCAACGGCGACATCCACGCCAGCGCCGAATACCGGGCGCACCTGGTGTCGGTGATGGCCAAGCGGGCTGTTGCGGCGGCGCTGGGCTGATATAGTCGCAGCCGCAGCGGGAAGGGCGCCCGCGGGCGCCCTTCCTCATTTTTACGAACGGAAATCCTCGTGCCGCAAACCATCGACGAACTGCAGCAGCGCCTCGCCGGAGCGGATTACATCGCCTCGCGCGGGCTGGCCACGGCCGCCTTTCTGGCGCTGCGCATGGGCCGCCCGCTGCTCCTCGAAGGCGAGGCGGGCACCGGCAAGACCGAGATCGCCAAGGTGCTGGCCGCCACGCTGGGCCGCCAGCTCATCCGCCTGCAGTGCTACGAGGGCCTCGATCTCGCCTCGGCCGTCTACGAGTGGAACTATCCGCGGCAGATGATCGAGATCCGCCTGGCCGAGGCGACCGGCAAGGCGACGCGGGAACAGCTCGCCGCCGACATCTTCGCCGAGCGATTCCTCATCCGCCGGCCGCTGCTGCAGGCGCTGGAAGGCGACCCGGCGGCGCCGCCGGTGCTGCTCATCGACGAGCTGGACCGCACCGACGAGCCCTTCGAGGCCTACCTGCTCGAGGTGCTGTCGGATTTCCAGGTGTCGATCCCCGAGCTCGGCACCATCAAGGCGGCGGCCCCGCCCGTCGTCATCCTGACCTCCAACCGCACGCGCGAGATCCACGACGCGGTGAAACGCCGCTGCCTCTACCACTGGGTGGACTACCCGGACGCCGCCCGCGAGCTGGAGATCGTCCGGCGCAAGGCGCCCGGCGCCGCCGAGCGGCTGTCGCGCGAGATCGTCGGTTTCGTGCAGGGCCTGCGCGGCCAGGACCTGTTCAAGCTGCCGGGCGTGGCCGAGACCATCGACTGGACGCGCGCGCTGATGGAGCTGGACCGCATCTGCCTCGATCCCGAGACCATCAACGACACGCTCGGCGTGCTGCTCAAATACCAGGACGCTATCGCCCGCATCAAGGGCAGCGAGGCGGCTTGCATCCTGGCGCAGGTGCAGGCCGATCTGGCGGCCCCGTGATGACCCGGGACAAGGAGCGGGCGCAGCCCGCGAACTGCCGTCACCCCCTTCCCG
>JADYYE010000244.1 GCA_020853815.1 Phycisphaerales bacterium | reverse complement strand
TGCCGCGCGCCGCGGCAACGGCCGCGAACTCCAGGCCGATGAAGCCGGCGCCGATGACGACCACACGCTTGACTTGCGCCAGCCGCGGCGACAGTGCATCGGCGTCGGCCAGCGTGCGGATGCCGAGCACCCCGTCGAGCTCGATGCCCGGCAGCGCCGGCACGCGGTTGCGCGCGCCCAGCGCCAGCACAAGGTGCGCGTAGGGCAGGGTGCTGCCGTCGGCCAGCGTCACGCTGTGCGCGCTGCGGTGGATGGCGGCGACGTGGGCCTCGATGCGCTCGATGCGGTTCTGCTCGTACCACTCGGCCTGGCGGAAACGCAGCGCGCCCACCTGCACCTTGCCCAGCAGGTAGGCCTTGGACAGCGGTGGCCGCTGGTAGGGCAGGCCGGGCTCGTCGCCGATCAGCACGATGCGGCCTTCGTAGCCCTCCTGGCGCAGCGACGCAGCGGTCTGGTAGCCGGCCTGGCCGGCACCGGCGATGAGGATCGTGGAGAGGGTCATGGCAGAGGGGTCCAGGCTGACTCAGGCGACGGGGTGAGGGTCGGCGGCAAAACGCGGGTAGCGCCCCAGCGCCAGCAGCACCAGGCCGCCGCCAAGGAAGACGACACCGCAGACCACCAGCAGCGCATCGTAGTTGCCGGTGCTGCGGTACAGCTGGCCGAAGAGCCACGGTGCCAGCGTCGAGGCCGCGGTGATCAGGCCCAGGTGCACGCCGAAGAGCCGGCCGTAGTCGCGCAGGCCGAAGTAGCGCGACATCAGGAAGGCCGCGACGTCGAACTCGGCGCCCGAGCCGATGCCGATCAGCATCACGCCGGCCACCAGCAGCGCGGTGTCGCCGGCGCCAGCCCCGCTCAGCAGCACGCAGCCCAGCGCGGGCAGGGCCAGCGCGACGGCGGCCACGCCAGGCGCCCACAGGCGGTCGACCAGGTAACCCACGACCACGCGGCCCAGGATGAGCGAGAGGCCGAAGCTGCCGAAGATGCGCGCCGCATCGGTGGCCTGCAGGCCCTTGTCGCGCAGCAGCGGCACGCCGTTCGTGACCATCGCGACGATGCAGGCCACCACCAGCGACAGCGCCAGGTTCAGCATCCAGAAGCGCGGGCTGCGCAGGCCTTCGGCAAAGCTCAGGCCGGGCAGCTTCGGCCGCTCGGCTCCGGCCTGGCCCGGCGCCGCGGCGGGCTGCACACGCGCCGGCTCCTTCATCCAGGCCAGCACCAGCGGCAGCACCAAGCCCACGGGCAGCGCGGCCATCAGCCAGAACGCGGCCTGCCAGTTCCAGCGCGTGATCACGGCGCTGACGGCGGAAGGCACCAGCATCGCTGCCAGCCCGGTGCCCGACAGCACCAGCGCCAGCGCCAGGCCGCGGTTGCGTTCGAACCAGAGGTTGACGAGGTAGGTCCAGGTGACGTGCATGGTGCCCATGCTGGCCACCGACGCGACGAGGAACATGCCGTACAGGTGCACGATGGACGGGCCCATCCACGTCATCGCCACGTAGGCCAGCGACAGCGAACACAGGGAGATCAGCGTCACGCGCCTCATGCCGAAGCGCAGGTTCAGCCAGCCGACGACCTGCGAGCCGAGGATGGAGCCCATGAAGAGGAAGCTCACCGCGGTCTGCAGGTCGGCGCGCTCCCAGGCGAAGGCCTGCTGCAGCGGCACCACCAGCGCCCCGAAGGCGTAGAGCATCGCCGAGTTCGAATTGATGGCCAGTCCCAGCGTGGCCAGCACCACGATGCGCCAGGCGCGTTTGAACTCGGTGAGGTCGATGCCCAGGCCGTGCGGCGCCGGTTCGGGGCCGCGACCCGGTGGGCTGGCTGGCGCGGACGACGTGTTCATGGCGTGCGGCTAATCGCGCACCAGCAGCAGGCTGCCGGCCAGCGGCCCGCCGCCCGAGGCGGCCACGGCCACGCGGTGCGGCGCGATCTGGCGTTCGCCGCCGCGGCCCCACAGCTGCGTGCAGGCCTCGTGCACGTAGCCCAGGCCATGGGTGCGCCCGCCCGAGAGCTGGCCGCCGTTGGTGTTGAGGGGCAGCACGCCGCTGCGCGCGATGCGCTGCCCGCCCTCGATGAAGCGCCCGCCCTCGCCTTCGGGCGCCAGGCCCAGGGCTTCCAGCCACAGCAGGGTCAGGATGGAAAAGCCGTCGTAGAGCTGAGCCTGGCCCACCTCGTGCGGCTGGATGTCAGTGCGCTGCCACATCATCCGCGCGGCATCGAAGGCCGCCATGCGCGTGAGGTCGATCTGATCCCACGACCAGGGCTGGTGCAGTGCCGAGCCTATGGCCTCGATGCGGATGGGCGCGTTCGGCCCGCCGCGCGCGGCGTCGGCGCGCGACAGCACGATGGCGGTGGACGCATCGCAGTGCACGTCGCAATCGAACATGCGCAGTGGCGTGGAAATCATGCGCGAGGCCATGTAGTCGGCCATCGTCATCGGGTCGCGATAGACCGCCTTCGGGTTCAACTGCG
>JADYYE010000243.1 GCA_020853815.1 Phycisphaerales bacterium | reverse complement strand
GAAAAAGACAATGCAAACGGATTCATGCGTTCTCCTTCTATCGGCCGCGGTTACGCAGCATTTCTTCCCGCGCGCGCCGGACTTCCGGCGACCAGCGGCTCTGGATGTACGACAGCACGGCGGCGATGTCGTCGTCGCCAAGCGCGCCGCCGAAGGCCGGCATGTCGCTGACGTAGCCGGGCGGGCCGTACTTGCCCGGCACGAGGCCTTCCTTCGTGATGCCGAACAATATCTCGTCCGGATGGTGCCAAGTGTGGCCGGAATCGTCGTGCGGCGGCGCCGGCATGCGCCCGTCCGGCTTGCGGCGGCGCCAGTCGGGCTGGCCCTCCAGCCGGGCGCCGTGGCAGGCCGCGCAGGAGGCGGCATACACCGCCTGGCCCCGCGCGACCTTCGCGGCATCCTGCGGATCGATCCTCGTCCCGGTTTGCTGCTGTCCGCAGCCGGACAGCAGCATCAGCATGGCCAGCAATCCGATCATTTTCATGCCAATCCCCTCATCCGCCGCCAGGCTTCGGCAGAAAGGCGGGCGTAGCGGCGCGATAGCGGACATAGTCTTCGCCGAACTCGGCGGCCACGTCGCGCTCCTCGCGCAGGGCCAGCCGCCAGTACATGAACACCAGGACCGGGAACATCGCCAGCGTCACCAGCGTCGGCCATTGCAGCAGAAAGCCGAACATGACGAGGACGAAGCCGGCGTACTGCGGGTGGCGGATGCGGGCGTAGGGGCCGGTCGTCGCCAGGCGGTGCGCGCGCTGGGCGGCGTAGAGCACCTTCCAGGCCGCCGCGAGCAGCCAGAAGCCGGCGAAGATGAACAGCGAGCTGAGAATGTGGAACGGTCCGAAGTGCGGGTTCGACTTCCAGCCGAAGACCATCTCCAGCAGGTGGCCCGAGTCGTGGGCGAGCCAGTCGACGCCGGGAAAGCGGCTGGTCAGCCAGCCGGACAGCAAGTAGATCGTCAGGGGGAAACCGTACATCTCGGTGAACAGCGCGACGAGGAATGCCGAGAAGGCGCCGAAGGAGCGCCAGTCGCGCGCGCTCTGCGGCTTGGCGAAGCTGAAGGCGAATATGATGAAGATGGCCGAGTTGAGGACGACCAGCGGCCACAGGCCGTAGGCCGGCGTCTCGTTCATTTGCCTTCTCCTTCGGTCTTGTCGCGGGCCGCGCCGCCATGGCCGCCATGCCCTCCATGTCCGCCGTGATGGAACAGGTGCAGCAAGGGGCACGCCAGCAGGAGCAGGTAGGGCAGCGCGCCGAACAGGTGCGCGCGGTGCTCCGTGAAGAGGAAGAACGCGGCGATGGCGGCGAATGCCGCGAATACCCATTTGCCGCGCGACGAGGCCGTCTGCGGCGCTTCATGCCGGTGTCCGGATTCATGCGTCTCGTCCATGGGTTTCTCCCGATTCAGATTTCGGCGCGGCGCAGCCGGAGCGCATTGGTGACGACCGAAGCCGAGCTGAAGCTCATCGCCAG
>JADYYE010000065.1 GCA_020853815.1 Phycisphaerales bacterium | reverse complement strand
GACGGCAAGGAAGGCGTTGAGGCCCAGTCCGAGACCGTCTGGCGTCAGGCCGATCGCTACCGCGTCCCGCGCCTCTGCTTCGTCAACAAGATGGACAAGCTCGGCGCCAACTTCGACTTCTCGTTCGCCACCATCAAGAGCCGCCTGGGCGCCAACGGCATCCCGATCCAGTACCCGATCGGCGTGGGCAACGAGTTTGTCGGCATCATCGACCTGGTGCGCATGAAGGCCCTCTACTTCGAGGGCGACCAGGGCGAGATCACCAAGGAAAAGCCCATCCCCGAAGAGTGGATGGACATCGCCAAGAAGTGGCACCACGACATGGTCGAGAAGGCCGCCGAACTCGACGACCACCTCATGGACAAGTACCTCCACGAGCAGCCCATCAGCGAGGAGGAGGTCAAGGCCGCCCTGCGCAAGGGCACCATCGCCCGCGCGTGCTACCCGGTCCTCTGCGGCGCCGCGCTGCGCAACATGGGCGTGCAGGCCCTGCTCGACGCGGTCGTTGACTACCTCCCCGCCCCCACCGAGAAGCCCGAGGTCGAGGGCACCGATCCGCTCGACAAGGAAAAGAAGATGACGCGCCCGCACGATGCGGCCGCGCCGTTCTCGGCCCTTGTCTTCAAGGTCGTCTCCGACACCCACGGCGACCTCACCTACATGCGCGTCTACTCCGGCACCCTCAACAAGGGCGACCGCGTCCTCAACCCCGGCAACGGCAAGCGTGAGAACGCCAGCCGCATCTTCGAGATGCACGCCCAGAACCGCATCCCGCTCGACGCCGTCACCGCCGGCAACATCGTCGCGGTCGTCGGCATCAAGGACAGCTACACGGGCGACACGCTCTGCGATCAGGAAAAACCCATCATCCTCGAGCGCATGCACTTCCCCGAGCCCGTCATCTCGATGTCCATCGAGCCCAAGAGCACCGAGGACAAGCGCCGTCTCTCGGACGCCCTGGCCACCATCCGGCGCGAGGACCCCAGCTTCCGCTACACCTACGACGACGAGACCGCCCAGACCATCATCAGCGGCATGGGCGAGCTCCACCTCGAGATCATCCGCAACAAGCTCGTCCGCGACATGAAGATCAACGTCGAGGTTGGCAAGCCCCGCGTCTCGTTCCGCGAGGCCATCACCAAGAAAGCCGAGTGGGTCCGCGGCAAGTTCGTCAAGCAGACCGGCGGTCGCGGCCAGTACGGCGACTGCACCATCAACCTCATGCCCTACACCGCCGAGCAGGCCAAGGCCGACGGACTCGACTTCACCGACAGCATCGCCGTCGTCAACAAGGTCGTGGGCGGCTCGATCCCCAAGGAGTACATCTCCTCGGTCGAGTACGGCATCCGCCAGACCTGCGTCACGGGCGTCAAGTTCGGCTACCCCATGATCAACGTCAAGGCCGAGATCGTCGACGGCTCGTCGCACGCGGTCGACAGCTCGCAGGTCGCTTTCGAGCAGGCCGGTCGCCTGGCCGTCATGGAAGCCACCGAGAAGGCCGGCCCGGTCCTTCTCGAGCCGATCATGAAGGTCGTCGTGACCGTCCCCAACGAGTACCTCGGCAACATCACCGGCGACATCAGCTCGCGCCGCGGCATGATCATCGACACCGACGATCGTGGCGTCGTGAAGCTCATCACCTCTGAAATCCCGCTCTCCGAGCTCTTCGGTTACACCACCTCGATCCGCGGCATGTCCCAGGGCCGCGCCAGCGCCAGCATGGAGTTCCTCGAATACCGCGCCATGCCTAAGAATCTGATGGAAAAGGCCCTGGAAGAGCAGAAGGGCACCAAGAAGTAATCCCGGACCCGGACCCGGACCCGGACCCGGACCCGGACCCGGCCATGGACAGCCGGCACGCCTTGTGTAAGAAAGTTCACAAACCCCGCTCCGGCGGGGTTTTTTCATGGGGTGGGTTGCCTCCGCGCCCCGGCGGGCCGATAAATCCCGCGTGGGCGCGCCCGCGCTCCGCAACCCAAGCGGACCCGGGTGACCCTGCTTTCGCGAGGACCGATCCATGTCGAACCGCTACCAGACCGTCCTGCTCTTCGGCGCTCCCGGCTCCGGCAAGGGCACCCAGGGCAAAATCCTGGGCTCCATCCCCGGCTTTTACCACCTCTCCTGCGGCGAGGTCTTCCGCACCCTCGACATGTCCTCGAAGCTCGGAAAGACCTTCATGGAATACTCCAGCAAGGGCCTGCTGGTCCCCGACGACGTCACCATCGAGATGTGGCACCAGAACATGCACGCCCGCACCGTGCTCAGCGACTACAAGCCCCACGCCGATCTGCTCGTGCTCGACGGCATCCCGCGCAACACCAACCAGGCCACGCTGCTGGAAAAGCACCTCAACGTGCTGGCGATCATCCACCTCGTGTGCCCGAACAAGGAAGAGATGATCAAACGCCTCCGCCGCCGGGCCCTTAAGGAAAACCGCGTCGACGACGCCAAGGAAGAGGTGATCCGCAAGCGCTGGCAGGTGTACGAGAAGGAAACGTACCCGGTGCTCGACCACTACGACCCCGCGATCGTCCACGAGGTCGACGCGACCGGGTCGCCCGCCCGCGTGCTCGAGCACATTCTCGAAGAGGTCGTTCCGATCCAGGAATCCCACTTCAACAACCCGATCACGGGCGAGAAGATGATCCCCGAAAAAGCGGGCGCCAAGGCGTCCCAGCCCCGCGCCAGACCCGCGGGCAAGCCCTCGAAGAAGCCCGCCAAGGCCGCCAGCCGCTGACTCACCCCGGAACTTCGCCTTCCTGCGGTCGTCGGGGCACGAACCCGTCGCGGTGGTCGGCGCTCGCCCCCATCGATCACGCTCGGACGCCCGGCGCTCCGTGCGAGGTCGCTCACCGCGGTCGAACTCGCCTCGAACCGCCCGGTGTTACCATGATTCCATGACGCCCATGATCCTCGCGATGGCGCTGCTCTCCACCGACCCGATCGACGACGCCCTCGCACGAGTTTCATCCCAGCGCTGCCGGGAGACCGTGGATTCTCTCGTGTCCTTCGGCACGCGCCACACGCTCTCGGATCGGACCTCGCCCACGCGCGGCGTGCTGGCGGCGGCCAACTGGATCAAGGGCGAGCTCGACACCGCGGCGGCTGACTCCGGCGGGCGCATGAGCGTCTCGATCGAGGAGTTCGTCGTGCCGCCCGGCACGGTGCGCATGCCCAAGGGCGGAACGATCACCAACGTCGTCGCGGTGCTCGAAGGCTCAACGCCGGGCGCGAAGGATCGTCGCTACTACCTCGTCGGGCACTTCGACAGCATGTGCGCCGACGTGATGAACCCCGACGCCGACGCGCCGGGCGCCAACGACAACGCGTCGGGGACGACGGTCGTCATGGAAGGCGCCCGGGCGCTGGCCGCCAGCCACCCCGAGGCCACGATCGTCTTCCTCTGCACCAGCGGCGAGGAGCAGGGACTGCTGGGCGCGAAGCTGCACGCGGATCGGGCGCGGGCCGCGGGCGTAAAGATCATGGGCGTGCTGAACAACGACATCGTGGGCGATCCGTGGGGCACGATGCACCCCTTGCTGACGGGCAAGCCGGCGCCGGCGGAGATGGGCTCGTATGTGCGGGTCTTCTCGGAGGGCCTGCCGCGGAACCCGAGCGCCGAGCAGCTGGCGCAGATCCGCTCGCTGGCGGGCGAGATGGACTCGCCGAGCCGGCAACTGGCGCGCTTCGTCAACGAGGTCGGGGCTCGACACAACCTGACGATCAAGCCCAGGCTCGTCTTCCGCCTCGATCGCTTCCTGCGCGGCGGGGACCACACGTCGTTTCTCGAAGCGGGCTATCCCGCGGTGCGCTTCAGCTCGCCCAACGAGGATTACGCGCGACAGCACCAGAACGTCCGCGAGATCGAGGTGAACGGGCGAAAGATCCGAATGGGCGACCTGCCCGAGTTCGTTGACGCCGAGTACCTTGCGGGCGTGACGCGGCTGAACGTGGCCGCGGTGATGGCGCTGGCCGATGCTCCGTCCCCGCCCTCGAACGTGCGGCTCGTGACGGCGAAGCTGACGACCGACGCGACGCTGCGCTGGGAGGCCTCGCCCGAGACGGACACCGCGGGGTACGAGGTCGTGTGGCGCGACACGACATCGCCGGTGTGGACGGGCGCTCGTGACGCGGGAAACGCGACGACGCTCACCCTGCCCTTCTCCAAGGACGACGTTTTCTTCGGGGTACGTTCGTACGACCGGGATGGGAATAGCAGCCCGGTGGTCTTTGCGGGGGCGGCGAAGGAGTAGGCGTGCCGGAACCTGACCGGCGCGGTATCCTGATCGCATGGCAACGCGGAGCTTGCAATCGCTGCTCACCGGCCTGATCGACTACGCCGGGCTGTTCCCGCCCGCGCGCCTGTCGATGCAGGCCGCCGTCGAGGATTACACTCGGGCGCGGATGAGTGCGCACGAGTGGGTGCTGTCGCGTTTCATCTGCCCGGCGTCGCGCCTGGACGAGTTTGAGAAGGCCGCCTCGCCGCTGTTCCCGGGCACGTTCGCGACCAGCGGCTATCGCGAGCACGCCGGCGCGGGCGATCCGTGGGAGATCAGCGTTCTGATCGACTCGTCGGGCGTCGAGGGATTGAAGAAGGACCTGGCGCGGATCGCGGCGTTCAACGCGCGGCACGCCAATGAAGACGCGGGCGAGGCGGCGATCGACGTCATCGAGCTGAAAGCACCGACGCCCTCGTTCATCGACGAGGCGATCGCGGTGATCCCCGACGAGATCTACCCGTTCTTTGAGTTCCCGATCACGCAGGATTGCCGCGGATTCGTGGCGGCCCTGGCGGGCAACGCCGCAGGCGCGAAGGTGCGGACCGGCGGGCTGACCCCCGACCTGATCCCGCCGACGCCGGCGCTGGCCGAGTTCCTGAAGTCGTGCGCCGCGGTGGACATCCCGTTCAAGGCGACGGCGGGCCTGCACCACCCGGTGCGTTCGGAGTATCCGCTGGACACCGTCCCGGGCGCGCCCCGAGGGTGCATGCACGGCTTCTTCAACGTCTTTGTCGGCGCGTGCCTGCTGAAGGAGCGCGAGATCGACGACGCGACGCTGCACGCGGTGCTGGACGAACGGGTGGCGGCGAGTTTCCGCTTCGCGGACACGGGCGTTCACTGGCGCGACGAATCGCTGGACACGACCGAGCTGGCGCACCTGCGCGAGGCCTTCGCGCTCTCGTTCGGATCGTGCTCGTTCGACGAGCCGATCGACGACCTCCTCAAGTTCGAGCTTCTGGAGCCGTAAGCGAGCATGAGCCTCGAACTTTCGCAGTTGTTGCCGGCGCTGGCTTCGGGGCGCACGCTGTCGGAGAGTGACGCGGAGCGTGCGTTCGACTGGCTGCTTTCCGGATCGCTGGACGATGCGCAGATCGCCGCGATGCTCGCGATGATCCAGATGCGCGGCGCGACCGTGGACGAGGTCGTCGGCGCGGCCCGCGTCATGCGCCGCAACGTGACGCGCGTGCCGGCACGCGACGGCCCGCCCATCATCGACACCTGCGGCACGGGCGGCACGCCCAAGGCCTTCAACATCTCGACGGCGGCGGCGATCGTCGCGGCGGCGGCGGGCGCGGGAAACCTCCGCGTCGCCAAGCACGGCAACCGCAGCCGAACCGGGCGCGGCTCGGCGGAGGTGCTGCAGGCCCTGGGCGTCAACGTCAACGCGACGCCGGAAGTCCAGGCACGCTGCCTCGACGAGATCGGCGTGTGCTTCTGCTTTGCGATCCATCATCACCCGGCGATGAAGCACGCGGCGGCGGCGCGGAAATCGCTCGGATTCCCGACGATCTTCAACGTGCTCGGGCCCCTCACCAACCCCGCGGGCGCGACGCGACAGCTGATCGGCGTGTACCGGCCTGAACTCGTCTTGCTCGTGGCGGAGGCGCTGGCGAGGCTGGGCGCCCAGAGCGCGATGGTCGTCCACGGCCTGGACGGCATGGACGAGATCACGACACGCGCCGGCACGCTGGTCGCAACGGTCATGAACGGCGGCGTGATGACCTACGAACTCAGCCCGGGCGGCCTGGGGCTGGCGGCGCCCGCATCGACCGACCTCTCGGCGGCAAGCGTCGAAGACTCGGCACGGATCGTCCGCGAAGTGCTCTCGGGCAATGCCGGGGCGCACGCGGACATCGTGCTCATCAACGCGGCGGCGGCGCTGGTCGTGGGCGGCGTGGCGGCGTCGCTGGAAGCGGGCGTGGAAGCAGCGCGCCGCGCGATCGCGTCGGGCGCGGCGCGTCGCGCACTCGATGAGCTGGTGCGCGTGTCGAACGGGTGACGCGGGACCCGCCAAGGTCTCAGGCCCCGAATGCTCGGATCAAATCGGTGTCCTCGCTCTCAACATGGAGCTTTCCGCCGGCCCGCCACAGGCGAAACCGCGGCGGGCTCTCGCTCTTGATCGCCCGCCCCTCCGCGAGCTCAACGATCAGTCGCGGCAGGTCGGTGCTTCTGGCGTTGATCTCAACCCACGCCGAGCCGGTCTGATGGTGGAGCGATGAAACGCCGCGTTCAGCCAGGAATCCCGCGAGCGCCACGGCACGATCGAACTCGCCGTGCCGCGCATGGTCGGGTTCACTCGTCATCGTCGTCGTCCGACGCCGCGTCCTGCGCGAGCGTGCCCGGGATCATGCCGGGCATCCAGATCTCGGAGCGATCCTGGCCGTCGTGGAGCTGGCGGATGAGCAGGTAGGCGATGGTCCAGCCGCTGCACACGAAACTAAAGACGACCGCGGGCACGAGGCCAAGGAACGCTTCGCGCCAGAACTGGGCGACCCGTGCGGCGGATTTCCACGCGCCGGTGAGCCCGTCGCCATGCCCTGACAGCGCGGCGCGGGCGTCCGGGCCGCAGAACAGCGTGAGCCCCCAAGAGGCGAGGTCGAGCGTCGCGTGAACAACTATGCCGACGACGCTCGCGACGATCACGAGTTCCGCGATGAGCACGAGCGAATACGCGGCGATCCGCAGCGGACGCCCGACGAGGTACGCGAGCACGCGCTGCACCGCATCGATGGGGTCCGGTCCCTCACACGCGACCGACGGCACAAACATCGGGAGGCCCAGCACCCAGCCAAGGCCGAGCAGCACCATCCCCGCGCACGCGGCCAGTGCGATGAAGAAGAACAAGGCCCCCACCACGCCCAGCCCGCCGACGGAAAAGAGCGCGGCGCCGACGATCGCAAGCCCCAGCACGCCCAGCCCCAGCAGGATCACCGGACCCAGGACCGCGAGGATGCTGGCCTTGGCGGCTCGGAGCGCGAAGCCCACGCCGACGGGCCACGACGTAATGACTCGGTGGGCGGTCTCGACCGCGGTGAGGCGGCAGATGGCGCTGGCGCCGAGCGGCGCGATCAGGAGCCATGGCGCGGCGCAGGCCAGCGCGACCCACGGCGACGCGCCGACCAACTCGTGCAGCCCCTTGAAGTAGACAACGAACGCCGTGCCGAGCTGTTGAAGGTCGATCGCCATGACGGCGCTGGTCGCCCGGTCGGCCTGGGCGGAGAAGAGCTCGCCCGACTTGGTCAGGAAGGCCTCGGCTCCGGGAACGAGGGCGGCGGCGTGCATCACCAGCGAGACCAGCAGGATCGTCAGGTAGGCGATGGCGACGCGCTCGGGGCGAAGGGACATCGCTCCGGCACGCAACAGCTTCGGCCACAGAAGGTCGTCGAGGAGATCGCGGAGGACCACCTGGCGGCGTGAGACGGGCGCGGGCTGCGGGTTGGGGGAACTGGGGTCCATTCGCGCCCTGACGATACCACGCCTCGGGGAGTCTCGCCGAGGGAAGGGCCGGTGCTCGCGAGATCAAGGAAACTCGGCCAGGGCCGGGCGAGGTGCGAAAAGCACCGCTCTGGAGAGCGGTGCCACCAAGAAGCGGCACAACTTGAGTTGCCTTTGCCCCCCTCTTGGCCGATGATCTTCCCGATGCGTAAGGCGATCATCTATTGGATTCTGGCCGCGGTTGCCCTTCTGGCGGTCGGTCCCTTCGCGGGCACCCTGGTCGGAACGATCCGCACCAGCGCCGGAACCGTGCCCACGCTGATCGCGGCGGGCGAAAACCCGGCGCGGGCCTGGGGCTCGGCCCTGGCGGCCGTGGCGCTGGCGGGTGTGGTCGGGCTGATCGGCGCGATCACGATCAACGGGTCGCACGCGCTGAACCTCGCGGGGTTGGTGCTGGCCTGGTGCGCGTGCCGCTCGGCGCCGATGGACGCGGTGCTGCGCGACCTTCATTCAACGTCGGTCCCGGTCTCGATGGCGCTCGAGGCGCTGGTGGTCGGCGCGGTATGCATGGTGGCGCTCGTGGTCATCGGGAAGATCGATCGCACCAAGCCCCTGGACGCGAACGAACCGCACGCGACGCACCTGCTCCCCGAGGGCGGCCTGCGATCGCTTCTCTCTCCGTCGCTCCTGGCCGCGGGCGTGGTCGGCCTGATCGTCGGCGGCGTGGTCGCGAGCCTGATCGCGTTCGAGCCACTGAAGGGCCAGACGATCTTCGCCGCGATCGTGGGCGGCGTCGGCGCTGGCGCGGCGGTGAACCTGGTCGCGGCGTCGAAGGCCACGGCGCACACGAAGCTGCCGGTCGCGGGCGTACCCGCGGTCGCGGTCGCGGCGATGTGCGCGGCGGGAATCATCGCGCCGCTGGTGGCGATGTTCATGCCGGGCGGGCAGGCGCTGGTGCAGCAGGCGTTTTCGGGCAAGCTGAGCGGGCCCGGCGCGTTGATCGGGTTCGACTGGGCCGCGGGCGCGTTCCTCGGTGTGCCGGTCGGCGTGTCGTGGTCGGCATCGATGATGCACGAGAAGCAGTGAGCGGGATTCCGCACGGCGAGCACGCGAATTGGCGCGGGTCTGGCTCGCGATCTAACGCTCGCGGCGGGGCGTGAACCCCCACTTTCGCGGCTGTCGCGCTTCAACTCGGACCCGCGGCACCGCCAGCCCATCGCCCAAAGCCCCGAAAAGCAGGGCGAAGGCCATCGAATATCGCTTCCCTGGCGAACGCGCCGAATCCCGGGAAGTACCCCGCTCGAATCCTCGGGCGTCCGCTGCTTCCTAGGATTGCGTGACGATTTCGACGGGGGATCCTGACAGGGTTCGCTCCGCGGGCGTCTGAGAGAACGGGGGTTGGATTGCCGGGAGTTGACATGTCCAAACGCCGCACCGAACACGACGATTCCGCCCAGGCCATGCCCGACGTGCAGGCGTCGCACGACGTGCGCCGGGTGGCGATCGACCGGGTGGGCGTGAAGGACGTGACGTATCCGATGCGTCTGCGCACGCCCGACGGCGGAGAGCAGACGACGGTGGCGAGCATCAACATGTACGTGGCGCTGCCTCACACGCAGAAGGGCACGCACATGAGCCGCTTCCTCGAGGTGCTGAACGACAAGTCGAGCGAGCCGATCCGCCCGGATCGGATCTCGGAGGTCGCGCGGGCGATCTGCGAGCGTCTGAACGCCGAGGAGGCGCACTTCGAGGCGTCGCTGACGTACTTCATCAAGAAGCTCGCGCCGGTGACCAAGCAGGCGGGGCTGATGGACTATCGCGTCACGTTCGAGTGCAGCGCGAACCACCACACCGACTTCATCATGGGCGTGTCCGCGCCGGCGACGAGCCTGTGCCCGTGCTCGAAGGAGATCAGCGAGTACGGCGCGCACAACCAGCGCTGCCGGATCGAGGCCAAGGTGCGGTTCAAGGGGCAGCTCTGGATCGAGGAGCTGGTGCAGCACCTCGAGAACGCGGCGTCGCACCCGGTGTATGCCGTGCTCAAGCGTCCGGACGAGAAGTTCGTGACCGAGCAGGCGTACGACAACCCGAAGTTCGTCGAGGACATCGTGCGCGACCTGGCGATGGCGCTCGACCGAGACGATCGCATCACCTGGTACTCGATCAACTCCGAGAACTTCGAGTCGATCCACAACCACAACGCGTTCGCGCAGGTGATCCGCGACAAGCGGAAGAGCACATAAGCCCGCCCGCGAGCTGTTCGGGTCGATCACGCTCGATAGGCGTCGACCTCCGGGTCGCAGGCCGCTCTCTATGATTCTCCGTGGCAAACACGCGACCCAAGGTGCTGGTGGCGATGTCGGGCGGCGTGGATTCGTCCGTCGCGGCGGCGCTCTTGGTGCGCCAGGGCTTTGACGTCGTTGGCTGCTTCATGCGCCTGGGCTCTCCGGGCGAGTCGCTGGACCAGCTCGTGCCCGGCGAGGCGTGCGACCTTCCGCGCGGGGAAGCGGTGAGCGACACGCCCACCGCCAAGCCCGGCGTGAAGATCGGGCACCAGGGGTGCTGCTCGGTGGGCGACGCGGCGGACGCGCGGCTGGTGGCGGCCCAGCTCGGCATCCCGTTCTATGTCTGCAACTTCAAGAAGGACTTCAACCGCATCATCGATTACTTCGCGGGCGAGTACGAGGCGGGGCGCACGCCCAATCCGTGCGTGCGCTGCAACGACTGGCTGAAGTTCGGCAAGCTGCGCGAGTACGCCGCCCAGATCGGCGCGGAGTATGTCGCCAGCGGGCACTACGCGCGGGTGGGGCGCGACGAGAGCGGCGAGCACCGCCTGTTCCGGGGCTATGACTCGGACAAGGACCAGAGCTATGTGCTGTTCGGCGTGCCGCGCGAACACCTGTCGCGCATGATGCTCCCGATCGGCGGGTTCGAGAAGCCGATGGTGCGCGACATGGCGCGGCGCTTCGGGCTGCCGGTGTTCGACAAGCCCGATTCGCAGGAGATCTGCTTTGTGCCGGACAACGACTACGCGGGCCTGCTGGAGCGTCGAAACCCCGCGCTCACACGCGAGGGGCGCGTGCTCGATGCGGGGGGGCGCGAGGTCGGCACGCACGACGGGCAGCATCGGTACACGATCGGGCAGCGGCGCGGCCTGTCGGTCTCGCTCGGATATCCGGTGTATGTCGTGAGCAAGGACGCCGCGAGCAATACGGTGGTCGTGGGCCCGCGCGAGAGGCTCTCGTCAGAGCGGTGCGAGGCGGGCGAAGCGAACTGGCTGGTCGACGAGTGGACCGCCCCGCGCCGGGTCTTCGCCAAGTTCCGGTACAACTCCGAACCGGTTGAAGCGGTCGCGACCATCGAAGCCGGCGTGTCGAGGCCCGGGCCCTCGGGGCGCGCGGGCGCGTTCTCGGTCGTGTTCGCCGAGGCGCAGTTCGCGGTCGCGCCCGGGCAGGCGATCGTCCTCTTTGACGAAGAGCACCCCGATGTGGTGCTGGGCGGAGGGTGGATAACGCGCGCGTGGCGCGAAAAGTCCGACCCGGGCGCACCCGGTTCCTGAACGCGCTGACGCTCGCGTCTCAAGATCGCAAATCCGGCGGTCGATGCTCCGTGCGGCCAAGCGGCCCCTTCACGGAGTATTTGCCATATGCGTATCAAGATTCTCTGCGTCGTTACTCTTCTGGCGGCCGCGGGCCTCCCCACGGCGATCGGTTCGTCGCTCATCAGCCCGCCGGAGCACGCGACGCCAACGCAGCCGGCCGCCAAGTCCAAGCACGAAGCCACCAAGTCCGAAACCAAGCCCGAGTCCAAGTCCGCGACCAAGTCGCCGGGCAAGGCCACGACCGGCACGAAGACCGAGAGCAAGACCGAGAGCAAACCGGAAGGGAAGCCCGAGGCGGACAAGGACGCGCACGACGAGAACGACAAGGCCGCGGGTTCGCATGATGAACCGATCGCAACCTCTGCGAGCAAGCCTGTGGCAAAGATGACGTTAAGCCTCTCGGCAGACGGCACGATCACGGCGGAGCAGGCGCTGACATTCCTGACCGAGGGCAACGCACGCTGGGTCGCGAATACTCCCCTGGCGCCGAACACCGACTCGTCGCGCCGCGCCGACGTCACGGAGAACGGGCAGAAGCCGTTCGTCACCGTGCTCACCTGCGCCGATTCGCGTCTGCCTGTCGAGCGCCTGTTTGATCGCGGCGTGGGCGATGTGTTCGTCGTGCGCGTCGCTGGAAACGTCGCGGGCGACAGCGAGACGGGCACGATCGAGTACGGCGTGGGGCACCTCAACACGCCGCTCCTGGTCGTGATGGGCCACACCAAGTGCGGCGCGGTGGCGGCGGCGGCCAGTGGTGCTGAGGTACACGGGCACATCGCCCAGCTTGTCTCCCAGATCACACCGGCGGTCGAGCGCGCCAAGCGCGCGAACCCGAATCTCATTGGCGCCGAGCTTGCGGCCGCGTCGGTGAAGGAAAACGTGTGGCAGACGGTCTTCCAGCTCTTCAAGACCAGCCCCGAGTTCCTTGAGGCAGTGCAGGGCGGGAAAGTGAAGGTCGTCGGAGCGGTGTGCGACATCTCGACCGGCAAGGTCGAATGGATGGGCGAGCACCCGTGGCAGAGCGAACTGATTGCCGCGTTCGCGCCCAAGAGCGGCAACACCGCCCATGCGTCCAAGAACGCGACGCATGATTCGCACGCCGATCCGCACGCCACGCAGGGCGAGAGCACACCCCAGCCCGCGACGCAGACGGCGTCGCACGGCGAGCATGACGAACACGACGAACACTGAGCTGTCGGTTCCGAGGGATTGTTAGCTTGTGATCCTCCGTGATCGCCGTGCCACCTTGGTGCGGCGATTTATTTGGGCGCGGGTTCGTTGTCCGCCTGGCTTTCGGGCGTGCCCTCTGGGGTGGCATCGCCCGCGGGCGGCGGCGCGAGTTCCGCGCCGGGCGTCGACTCGGTCTCCAACCCCGCGGCCTTCCATTCCCGGATTCCTCCGAAGAACAGACGGACTTCGTCGTACTCGAGCTCCAGCAGCTTCTTGGTGACGCTGCGCGCGAGGATCGCGGATCGATCGGCGTCGTACACGACCAGCGTGGAAAACTCTTCCAGCTTCGGGTCGCGCTTCCTGACTTTGTTCAGATCGGGAAGGCGGAGGTTGATCGCGCCGGGCAGCCGCTCGGCCTCAAATCGCTTGCGCGAGCGCGGGTCGATCAGAACCACGCGGTCCGGGTTCTTGGCC
Source organism: Phycisphaerales bacterium (assembly GCA_020853815.1). Taxonomy (GTDB): domain Bacteria; phylum Planctomycetota; class Phycisphaerae; order Phycisphaerales; family UBA1924; genus JABWBC01. Next base: position 29,423 of record JADYYE010000065.1, on the reverse strand, counting down.
CGCTCGTTCACCATCGCCCGAAGTTCCGCGAGCTCGATAGGCTTGATGTCCTTGTCGGTGATGTTGGTCTCGCACGCGCCGAGAAAGAGGGCGGTGAGTCCGAAGCAGGCCAAAACGCGAACCTTGTTCATGGGCACAGCGTACCCCGCGAACGAACCCGCCGCCCAAAGGCCCTGGAGGACCGAGATGAACCCCAGCGAATCGCTCCCCAATCCCCCGTCCTCGGACGCCGGACCCGAGACTCAGCGAAGGTCCGGGTTGGCGCGCGGTTGGCTCCACAATCGGACCCGGCCCGATTCGGTGTCCGCCAGAAATCCTCGGTCATTCGTTCCGCTGACCGCCCTCGCCTGGCTCGGAACGGGCGTGATCTTGGCTGGGTGTGCCGCCCATGCAACCGCGGCGAGGGAGACAGTGCCCACCCCGGCCCGCGATCCTCAGCCGGGGCAGGCCCACGCCCGCGTCGAAGTGCTGCTCCCCAAGGCCGTGGTGCCGGGTGATCGGATGGATGTGGGCGTGAAGTTCACGATCGAAAAGGACTGGCACCTGTACTGGAACGGGCAGAACGACAGCGGCACGCCGATCGAGATCGAGTTGAAGATGCCGACAGGCTTCAAGGCCAAGGAGACGCTGTGGCCGGCGCCGGAGCGATTGGTCGAGCCAGGCGGGATTCTGAACCACATCTATGAACGCGAGGTGATCCTCGTCGTACCCGTGGAAGTCGCCAAGGACGCGAAAGTTGGCCCGGCCGAGATTGCGGTCGAATCGAAGTGGCTGGCCTGCAAGGAAGCATGCGTGCCCGAATCGGGCGGTGCGAAGGCCACGATGAAGGTTGATGCGGTGCCGGCCGATCAGTCGGCGCAGTATGTCCATGAAGCGGTCGCGAAAGCCCGGGCGGCTCTGCCGATCGAACTGGCGAAGGACGACCCGCGGGTGAAGATCGTGATCGAGGGGCGCCGGGCGACCATCCAGGCGCCGGGCGCCAGGGAAATCGCATTCATGCCGGGGCCTGACTGCACCCCAGTGGAAACCCTAGCCGATCGGGGCATCGCAAAGGCCGATAAGCTCGATTTCGAGTTGGCCGAAAGCCAGAATCCCATCCGAATATCTGGTATTGTTCGGGTCACGAACTCGGAGGGGGTTCGGGCGTACTATCACATCGATACCCACGCGGGCGCGCACCCCGAGAGTGGGAAGAATCGCCCGTGCCCCGGGCGTTAGACGGCACGGATTGATGCACTCGGACACATCGGGTCGAAGTCTGGCGGCCGACGGAGCGGCGTGTCGCTGTCTCTCTGGTCCGCCTTGCTGGTCGAGTTCGAAACACACAAGGAGTCGAAACGATGAAACAGCTTTGGAGCCTCGTTGCCGTGGCGGCGATCGCCATGAGCGCCTCGGTGGTGGCCCAGGAAGGCGCCAAGCCCGCCGCCAAACCCGGCGAGAAGCAGGTTCAGCCCGCCCAGGATGGCAAGAAGGACGCCAAGAAGGACAAGGCCGAGTTGAAGATCGGGGACAAGGCGCCCGAGTTCTCGCTCAAGGACACCGAGGGAAAGGAGCACTCACTCTCGTCCCTCTCGGGCAAGATCGTGGTACTCGAGTGGTTCAACCCGGACTGCCCCTTCGTCGTGAAGCAGCACGAGAAGACCAGCGTCATGGCCGACCTGGTGAAGAAGTATGGCGACAAGGTGACGTTCCTGGCGATCAACAGCTCGGCTCCGGGCAAGCAGGGCTCGGGCGCGGAGCGGAACACCAAGGCCAAGACGGATTGGAAGATCGATTTCCCGATCCTGCTCGATGAGACGGGCGAGGTGGGCAAGTCCTATCAGTCGAAGAACACCCCCACCATGTACATCGTCGATGCCAAGGGCAACCTGGCCTACTGGGGCGCGATCGACGACGACAGCGGCGCCGAGAAGGCCGGCAAGACCAACTACGTCGCCAAGGCCCTCGACGAACTCCTCGCCGGCAAGCCGGTATCGCAGAGCAAGACCAAGCCCTACGGCTGCAACGTGAAGTATTGATCGTGCCCGCGTAGGATCGGCATGATTGGCGGACGGACGACGCCGTGATCGGCCGATACAACGGATGAAGCGCCGGGGCCTGGCTGACGCCGGGCCCCTGCTTTTGACGGAAGGCACGGAGGCACGCTGATGTCGCTGGTCGGATTCCTCTCCTCGCTGATCGATCTCCTGCTCGTGATCGTGGGTTTCGGGCTCATCATCTTCCTGCACGAGCTCGGGCACTTCGTGGCGGCCCGCTGGGCGGGGATCCGCGTGCTGGCATTCGCGATCGGGTTCGGACCCGCGATGTTCTCGTGGCGCAAGGGCATCGGGCTGCGCGCCGGCTCGAGCGAGACCGAGGCCCTCAATCGATTCCGGGCGGGCGAGCGGACCATCAGCCCGACGGAGTATCGCCTGAACTGGCTCCCGTTCGGCGGCTACGTGAAGATGCTGGGCCAGGACGACGCGGACCCAACGGCGCGGAGCGACGCGCCCGACAGCTACCAGAGCTGCGTGCCCTGGAAGCGGATGATCGTGATCTCGGCGGGCGTGGTCGCCAACCTCATCACGGCCGCGATCCTTTTCGTCATCGTGTTCTCGGCGGGCCTTAAGACCGAACCGGCAAAGATCGGCGCGGTGTTTCCGGGAGCGCCCGCGGCGTCGGTGGTCGCGCGGAACGCGGCGGAGCTTGGCGTGGCCGAGCCGGGCCTGCGTCCGGGCGACGAGATCGTCGAGATCGACGGCGACACGCCGCGCTCGTTCCAGGACATCATTCTCGCGGCCGCGATGGCGGAACGCGATGTGCCGGTGGAAATGACGGTGAAGCGTCCGGGCCTGAATGGCCTCCTGTCGTTCCGGATCACACCGGAGATCGGGCCTCGCTCCGGGCTCCTGGAGTTCGGCTTTTCGCCGGCGCGCTCGGCGAAAGTGTTCGACTCGAAGCGCGACGAAGAGCGTGCGGACCTTGAGAAGGCCTTGACGCGCCTTGGGCTCGCGGGCGTCAAACCCGGCATGACGTTGACGCGTGCCGGCGACATCGCGCCCGTGCGTTCCGGCGAGGACCTGGAGCGTGCGATCGATCGCTCCGCCGGCGCGCCGGTCGAACTGCAGTTCAGCGACGGGGCGGCGAGCGTCCTGGTCAAGCTGCCCACCATGCCGTCCTTGCAGGAATCGAGCGTGAGGCTTCCGTCGGACACGCTGATGGTGCTCCCCAACCTCCTTGGCCTTACACCCGTGATGACCATCTCGCCCGACGGCGCGGGCGACGGGAGCGGCTCGGCGTACCCGAATCAGCGCGCGGAATCGCAGGGCTTCAAGTCAGGCGACATCTTCGTGCGGATCGGCGCGGTGGAGTTCCCCAGCCTCGCGCAGGGGATCGCGGAGATCAAGGGCAGCGCGCGAAAATCGGTGCCCGTCACGGTCGCGCGGGCCAAGGGCGAAGGCTACGAACTGGTCGACATCACAGCCAAAGTCGACTCGAACGGCACGATCGGCTTCCAGCCCGGCGATACGGCCGAAACCGGCACGCTGCTCGCCTTGCCGCCGGCGAGCGTGGTGAACGTGGAGACCGGGAGCACGCCGCGAACGACGAGCGCCGCGGCGGTGATCACGCGCCCCGGGATGAAGCTGGCGCGGGTCGCGGGCACGCCGGTCGCGAACCTGTTGGAGGCGCGCGAGGCGCTGCGGGCGGCGACCAAGGACGCGGCGGTGGCGGGGCAAGACGCGACGGTCTCGATCGAGTTGGAGGAAGGAGCGTTTACGTCGGGCGGCGCGCATCGCGTGACCGTCGACTGGCGGATCGACGCGTCGGATGTGAAAGCGCTGCACGCGCTGACGTGGGCCGCCAAGGTCTCGCCGGGCATCTTCGAGCCCGAGGAGATCCTGCTGAAGGGTGAGGGGCCGATCGACGCGATCCGGATCGGGCTGGGCGAGACGCACCGCGTGATGCTGAACACATATGTGACGTTCGCACGCCTCTTCCAGGGCACGGTGAAGATCGAGCACCTCAAGGGCCCGGTGGGGATCGCGCACCTCGGGAGCAAGGTGGCGTCGCGCGGGTTCATCTGGCTGCTCTTCTTCCTGGCGCTGATCAGCGTGAACCTGGCGGTGGTGAACTTCATGCCGCTGCCCATCGCCGACGGCGGTCAGTTCCTATTCATCCTGGCGGAACAGATCCGCGGTAAGCCGGTGCCGGCGGGGTTCCAGAATGCAACGATGATCGCGGGGCTGCTCCTGATCGCCGGGCTGTTCCTGATCCTCACGTACAACGACATTGTGGGGATTCTGAAGCACTGAGCGGGGCTCGAATCGCGAGGTCGCTCAATCGCCTCGTGAGAGAAGAAGTGGCGAAGCGGTCAAGTGAGCCGGCTGACGATTGATCCGACGGCCGCGCCCGGCATGAACTGGGTGAATCTCATCCGCAAGTGGTATTCTTGAGCGAACCGGCGCGGATCGCCGGGCATTGAAGATCGCACGCCGCACGAGAGTTCATGGGCCGAATCCTCGAATCACTCCCGGGCCTTCTGCTCCTGCTCGGCGAGGGGCTGCTGGTCGCGCTGGCGGCGTTGATCCTGCACACGGCGTGGACGATCACGCACCCGCCGCGGCGGACGTTTGCGACGGCGCTGGCGGCCGGCCGCCCGACGGACCCGTCGAAGCTCGATGTCCCTCTGGCGTTCGAGGAGTGGACGTTTCGCGCGGTCCGCGGCCCTCGAGCGATCGAGCTTCCCGTGTGGGACATCAAGGGCCGGCACGAGTCGGGGCCTGTCGTCATCCTCACGCACGCCTGGGGAGACTCTCGAATCGGTGCGCTCTCACGCATCCCGAGCCTGGCGGATCGCGCCTCGCGGATCATCGCCTGGGACATGGCGGGGCACGGCGAGGCGCCGGGCACCTGCTCGCTCGGGCATCGCGAGGTTAACGATCTTCTCGCGCTCATCGAACGCGTGGGGCGCGAGCGGGAGATCGTGCTCTTTGGCTGGTCCTTCGGCGCGGGCGTGTCGATCGCGACCGCGGCGCGGGCGAACGAGTTGAAGGACCCGCCCACGATCTCGGGCGTGATCGCGGAGTCGGCGTCGCGGTTCGTCGACACCGCGCCGCGAAATGTGATGATCGCCAAGAGCCTGCCCTATCGCGTCAATCTGCCGATCGCGCTGCGGTGGGTCGGTTGGCGCTGCGGCGCGGGCGCGCGCTGGCGCGGCTTTGATCGCGTTCCCATGGCCGCGATGGCCTCGTGCCCGCTGCTCTTCATTCATGGGCAGGATGATCCGATCTCGCCCTTGGACGATGCGTTCGCGCTGGCGGGGGCGGCCAAGAACGCCCGCGTCGACGTGATCCCCAACGCGGGGCATGTGGGGCTGTGGAGCGAGCCCTCGAATCGGGCGAGGTGTGAATGGGCGCTGGATTGGGTGATGGCACGGCGGGACGCGTCGCTGTAGTCGCCGGGGAATGAGCGGGCGAGCGAAGAGCTCTCTTCAGATCGGAGAGCACCGCAATCGAAGCGACTCATTAGCGCGGTGTGGCACGCCGTGGCACGGGCGGCCCTGCCAGCAACCCGGAAGCGTCACGGGCCTTACAATCGTGGCATGTTTGAGAGCCCCAGCGTTGACGCCGTCATGGCCGCGGAGCGAGCGGCGAGTTTCACCAAGCGATCGATCAAGAGCGATGCGAAGCGCGCGGGCCTTGAGCTGGCGCTGTCGATGCTCGACCTGACGACGCTGGAGGGCAAGGACTCGCCCGAGAAGGTGCGGGCGCTGTGCCGCAAGGCGATCACGCCCGACGCGAGCGACCCGGGGCTGCCGAGCTGCGCGGCGGTGTGCGTGTATCCGGCGCTGGTGAAGACGGCGCGGAAGGCGCTGGCGGGCTCGGGCGTGAAGGTCGCGTCGGTGGCGACGGGGTTCCCGAGCGGGCAATTCCCGCTGGAGATCAGGCTCGAGGATGTTCGGCGCGCGGTGGGCGACGGGGCCGACGAGATCGACATGGTGATCAACCGCGGCGCGTTTCTCGCGGGGCGATACCGGGAAGTCGCGGACGAGATCAGTCTTGTGAAAGAGGCGTGCGACCACGCGCACCTGAAGGTGATCCTGGAGACCGGCGAGCTCGAGACGCTCGACAATGTTCGGCGGGCGAGCGACCTTGCGATCCGCGCGATGAACGAGGCGGGCGGTGCGCACGGGCATTTCATCAAGACGTCGACCGGCAAGGTTCAGCCGGCCGCGACGATGTCCGTCACGCTCGTGATGCTCGAGGCGATCCGCGACTGGTACCTGGAAACGGGGCAGGTGGTCGGGATGAAGCCCGCGGGCGGCATCCGCACGGCGAAGCAATCGCTGCACTATCTGGTGATGGTGAAGGAGACGCTGGGCGGGCTGATGCCAAGCGCGAACGGGGCGGGCGGAATCGACGGGAGCGGCGAGCACTGCCCGTGGCTGACGGCCGATTTCTTCCGCTTCGGCGCTTCGACGCTCGCGAACGATGTGCTGCGTCAGCTGGCGTGGCTGAAGCGAGGCGTGTACATGGCGTCGCACGATTTCAGCGAGGCGTGAGCGCGGAGACCAAGTGGCAATAGGAACCTCTGAGTATTTGGTGGCCCGCCTCTCCGAGGCGGTTTTTCAGCCCACTGGAAGCGGACCTCGCGGTTGAACTCGAATTGTTCAGAGGTTCCAATAGGCAATGGATAGGAGTGCATGGGCGAGGGCGACGCGAGAAGCCGTGCTGAGCGGAGCGATGGCGCAAGCATCGCGGCAGCGGCACCTCGGCGTCGCCCGCCTTCGACGGGGCTGACGCTGCCTTTTCTGGCGGCGCTGATCATCGGCGTGATCGCGTCGTTCGGCGTGGCGATTGTGGGAACGATGCTCACCGAGCCGCTGGCGAATGCGCCGACCCAGAGCGGGCCGTATGTGACGCAACCGGACGGCACGATGAAGCTCGCGCGGGGCTGGATCTGGCCGGCACCGAAGGAATGGGGAGAGCCGGATCAGTATCAGATTCAGAGAAACTGGCTCACGACATTCGAGATGGCGGCAACCTCCAAGCCGGTTGAATATCCGAGCTATCCCTCGATTGACAAATCGGTGCGAGCGAGGTCACAGTTGCATCGACCGAGCGCTGGGTTTCAGCGGCGATTCTCTTGCGGATGGCCGGCAGCGGTTTTCGATGTGCGCGACGCCGTGGATGGGCCGATACTCTCGCATACGTTCACCTTTGCCGCTTGGCGATTCGAGTTTCGCGAGCCCGGCTCAACACTTTTGGCTTACCCATCCACACGCCAAGGCTCGGGGCCAATTCGGTTCCCGAAGACCATGCCCACACGCGTCTACTGGCCGGGCCTTGCGTTCAACACCATCTTCTTCGGCGTCCTGTTCCTCGTGATGTTCATCCTGCCCGGGCGGGCGAAGATCGCGCGGCGGCGACGCCTCGGCCTGTGCCTGGCCTGCGGCTATGACCTCGCGGGGCTTGCGATGTGCCCGGAATGCGGCCTTGCGGCGAGCGACGAGAAACCTGCCCATTCCGCGGCGACGCCATCGCCCGTACCATGATCTCATGGCACGCACCACGCCCAAGCGGACCTCGCCCACCACGAAAGCACCCAAGCCCGATCGCGCCACTCCACGAGGCAAGGCGGGCTCGCGAGCAGCGGCTCAGGCAACACCAGCGGCTTCGTCAAAGCCATCTCGCGGCGGCACCTGGGACTACGCGCCCGCGCCCGAGACGGTGAAGGTTGCGATCGCGGAGCACTACGACCTGTTCATCAACGGCGAGTTTGTTCCGCCGCGTGAGGGCGACGCGCATTTCGACACGATCAACCCCGCGAACGAGTCGGTGCTGAGCCGCGTGGCGCAGGGTTCGCCGGAGGATGTTGATCGCGCGGTGCGTGCGGCCCGCGAGGCGTTTCCCGCATGGAGCGGCCTGAAGCCCATCGAGCGGGCGAAGTACATCTTCCGCCTGGCGCGCAGGATTCAGGAGCGGGCCCGCGAGCTGGCGGTGCTCGAGACGCTCGATTCGGGCAAGCCCATCAAGGAATCGCGGGACGTGGACCTGCCGCTGGTGGCGGCGCACTTCTTCTACCACGCGGGCTGGGCGGACAAGCTCGCGTACGCGTTCCCCGGGCGCGCGCCGCGCCCGATCGGCGTGTGCGCGCAGGTGATCCCGTGGAATTTCCCGCTGCTCATGGCGGCGTGGAAGCTGGCGCCGGCGCTGGCGTGCGGCAACACGTGCGTGCTGAAGCCGGCGGAGACCACGCCGCTCTCGGCGCTGCGGCTCGCGGAGATCTGCCGCGAGATCGAGCTCCCGCCGGGCGTGGTGAACATCGTGACCGGCGACGGACGCACGGGCGCGGCGCTGGTGTCGCACCCGGACGTCGACAAGGTCGCGTTCACGGGCTCGACCGACGTCGGCAAGCGGATCGCCAAGAGCGTCGCGGCGACGAGCAAGCGGCTCACGCTCGAACTGGGCGGCAAGTCGGCGAACATCATCTTCGAGGACGCGAGCATCGATCAGGCGATCGAGGGGATCATCAGCGGCATCTACTTCAACCAGGGCGAGGTGTGCTGCGCCGGCTCGCGCCTGCTCGTGCAGGAATCAATCCTTGATCGCGTCGTGAAGAAGCTCCGCGTGCGGATGGCGTCGCTGCGCGTGGGCGACCCCATGGACAAGAACACCGATGTCGGCGCGATGAACTCGGCCCAGCAACTGGCGACGGTGCAAAAGTACCTCGCGCTAGGGATCGACGAGGGGGCCGAGCTGGTGCTCCCCGGCGTGCGTGGCGAGGTGGAGGCGCAGACGCCAACACGCGGCTTCTCGAAGGGCTACTACTGCAGGCCGTGCTTCTTTACGGGCGTTCAACCCTCGCACACGATCGCGCGGGAGGAGATCTTCGGCCCGGTGCTGAGCGTGATGAGCTTCCGCACGCCGGAGGAGGCGATCGCGCGGGCGAACAACACGCCGTACGGCCTGGCGGCGGGCGTGTGGACCGACAAGGGCTCCAAGATCTTCGACGTGGCGCGCAAGCTGAAGGCGGGCGTGGTGTGGATGAACACGTACAACAAGTTCGATCCCGCGTCGCCGTTCGGCGGATTCAAGGAGAGCGGCTTCGGACGCGAGGGCGGCGTGCAGGGGCTGCGGGCGTATGTGAAGCTGGATTCGTGAGGAGTTCACCGCGGAGAGCGCGGAGGGACATTCGATATTCGGCATCCGACGAACACCGCGATTTGTCCCGCTCGGCTCTCCGCGATCTCCCCGGTAAATGATGAAGGCACACGACCCCAACCAACTCCCCGCGGACCTGCCCGTGCCGATCGATGACGGCGCGTGCCTGCATCTGCGTGGCGGCGAGCTGCCCGATCTCTCGCTGCCGTCGACGTCTGGCGAGCGCGTCTCGCTCCGAGCGCTTCGGTCCCCCACTGTCCTGTTCTTCTATCCGCGCACGGGCGTGCCGGGGCAACCGCCGTCGCTGGGGTTTCGGGGCGAGGAGTGGGACTCGATCCCGGGCGCTCGGGGATGCACGCCACAGTCCTGCGGCTTTCGGGATCTGCACGAAGAGTTCCGCGCGCTGGGAATCGCGGTTTTCGGCGTGAGTACGAACACGGATGAGCACCAGCGCGAGTTCAAGGCACGCCAGCACGTGGCGTTCGAGTTTCTCAGCGATAGCGAGCTGCGCCTGACGCGCGGGATGAACCTGCCGACGTTTGAGTTTCCGGTTGAGAGCGGCGGGCCGACGACGCTGCTGCGCCGTATGGCGTGGTTTGTCACGCCCGATCTTGACGGCTTGCCGCGGATCAGGCGCGTGTGGTACCCGGTCTTTCCGCCCGATCGAAACGCGGGCGATGTGCTGGCGTATGTGAAGCGCCGGGAGGCGGTGGTCGTGCGCGAGAAGCGGGTGGGCGATGCCTCGTTCGTGCGCGAGGAGCTAACCAAGCACTGGGGCGGCACGCAGATCTGGTCGATCGGGCGTGCGTTCGCGGCGGACGAGATCCCGGCCCTGATCGCGGAGGTCGATGGCAAGCCCGCGGGGCTCCTGACCTATGACGTACACCCGGGCGGCTATCAGTTCGAGGTCGTGACGCTGAGCACGCGGGTTGAGAGGCTCGGCGTTGGGGCGCGATTGCTTGAAGCGGCGGAGGACATCGCGCGGCATGCACGCTGCACACGCATCTTTCTCACAACGACGAACGACAACACCGGGGCGATGACGATGTACCAGCGCGAGGGCTGGGAGCTGGCGGCGCTGCACCGTGGCAATGTCGATGAGGCGCGAAAGCGCAAAGCACAGATCCCGCTGTTTGGAAACTTCGGCATCCGCGTGCGGAGCGAGCTCGAGCTGGAGAAGTGGCTGGAGTAGGGAGCCAGACGAAGTGCGAAGTGGCGGAGAAAAAAAGAAGGAATGAGGGAATGAACTGCGGAGGGCGGGCCCTGCGGCAAGTGCGTCTGAAAGCCCTAGAATTAATGAGCGAATCGAGCCGCCCCGCGGCCTTCGGAGGCAGACATGAGCGATCGCCTTGAAGTTCTGAAGACCTCCAAGCTGTTCATCGACGGCAAGTTTCCGCGTTCCGAGAGCGGGCGATCGATGATCGTTCACGATCGCGCCGGCAAGGTGCTGGCGCATGCGTCGCGGGCGAGCCGAAAGGACCTGCGCGAGGCGGTCGAGGCCGCTCGGCGAGCGCAGCCGGGATGGGCGGGCGCGACGGCGTACAACCGCGGGCAAGTCTTGTACCGACTCGCCGAAATGGTCGAGGGCAAGGCGGCGGAGCTGGCGGCGTTGATCGATGCGTGCGAGAGCGGCGCGCCCGGCACGGCGGCCGAGGGCGGCGCGGGCGAGGTTCGCGCGTGCGTGGATCGCCTCGTCGCCTACGCGGGCTGGGCCGACAAGTACTCGCAGGTGCTCGGGTGCAACAACCCGGTCGCCGGTCCTTACTACAACTTCACGGTGCCCGAGCCGACGGGGGTGGTGTGCGTGCTCGCGCCCGCGTCGCCGTCGCTGCTTGGCCTGGTGGCGCTCGCGGCGCCGGCGTTGTGTGCCGGGAACGCGGTGGTCGCGGTCGCCAGCGGCGCGAGCCCCCTGCCCGCCGCGGTGTTCGCCGAGGGAGTCGCGACCTGCGACCTGCCCGGCGGCGTGCTGAACATCCTGACGACGCAGCAGGACGAACTGACGTCGCACGCGGCGAGCCACCGCGATATCGACGCGATCCACGCCGCGGGCCTGGACGCGAAGAACACCGAGCTGGTGCGGGCGGGCGTCGCGGAGAATCTCAAGCGGGTCGTGGTGCGGTCGCTCGATCGCGCGGACTGGTTCGATCCGCGACTGTGCGAGAATCCGTGGTGGATCGAGGGCTTCGTCGAGATGAAGACGATGTGGCACCCGGCGAGTGTGTAGAGAAGGCACTGGGCATCAGGCATCAGGCATCAGGCATTCGGCATTCGGCATTCGGAGCGTGATTCCACGCGCCGATGCGTTGCAAACGTGGAAGCACGGCACGCGCACCGCACGCGGGCACGCCGCACCGATCTCGATCGCTCTTCTCGCGCATTCCCACCGGGGATTGGTGGGCCACCCAAGCCCTACACCACGATATCGATAATCCCGCCGCGCTTCAGCATGGAAGTCTGATACGACGTCACTCGGACGACACGATCCACGCGCGGCGTGTCGATCGCTGGGCGATCGGCGAGGCGCGGGCCGCGAAGTTCCGGTGTGATCGCCCTCGTGTCGCACGACGCGGAGGTCGCCTCCTTGCCGTCCTCTGCCCGGGTGTCCGCGTGCCTCGTGGGGGGCGCGGGGGTCTCGTGTACCCCCGCGGCCGCCCCGAACACACCGCGCACAATGCCCGCGGCCAACAGATGGGCCACGACCTCCGCCTCGCGACGCGCCCGCCTGAACTCCTCGTTCTGACGCTCGATCGCCTCGCTGAAACGGACCGGGCCCGCGGGGCGGACAGACTCGGCGCGATCGCGGCGAGCGCACACCTCGCCGTGAAGAGCACCGATCTGTCCGATCCGCTCGACCATATCTGCCAAAACACAGTCGAAGGGCGTACCAATCGCGCGGATTCTCGAACCGACCGATAAGATCGCGGGCCGCGATGCGGGAGAGGGGATGGCCCGCCCGGGCGGCGTGCCGTCGGTTCGGGAGCGTGGCGTTCCCGCAACACGCGGCGATGCGTGGAGACACCGGTGCTGCCTACCAGCGCGCTGGAATACGAGCTTCCCGAGGGCCTGATTGCGACCCGCGCCGCCGAGCCGCGTGATGCCGCCCGCCTTATGGTGGTGTCGCGACGGGGCGAGCGCGAGCCGGTGCACGCGCGCGTCGCGGACCTGCCGGGCTATCTTCGCCCCGGTGATGTGCTCGTCTTCAACACGACGCGCGTAATCCCGGCGCGGCTGGTCGGACAGCGGCGCGATACGAACGGCCGGATCGAGGGGCTGTTTCTTTCCGAGGACCCCGCCCATCCCGGGAAGTGGGTCCTTCTCGTTCGCGCGAAGCGCGCCAAGCCCGGCGTCGTTCTGGATCTCTTCGAGCCAAACGAGTCCGTCGGCGCTTCGATCCGCCTGATCGAGCCGGCGGGCGACGAGCCCGGCGCGTGGACGGCGGAACTGATCGAGCCCGCCGCGCCGACCCTCGACGTGCTGGCCCGGGTCGGACGCACGCCGCTCCCGCCGTACATCTTGAAGGCGCGCCGGTCGGCGGGGATCGACGTGGGTGACGCGCTGGACCGAGAGCGATATCAAACGGTGTATGCCGGGCGTTCGACGGGCTCGGTCGCGGCCCCCACCGCGGGACTGCACTTCACGCCCGCGCTGCTCGAACGCGTCGCGGCCCTCGGGGTCGAGCGTGCCGACGTCGTGCTCCACGTCGGCCCGGGGACGTTCCGCCCGGTTGAGACCGAGTTCCTGGATCAGCACCACATGCACGCGGAGCATTGCGAGGTCTCGCCCGAGACCTGGGTGAGGATCGTGGCCGCCCGGCGCGAAGGGCGACGCGTGATCGCGGTCGGGACAACCACGGCACGGACGCTGGAGTCGTACGCGCTCCACCTGGAGGGGTTGATCCCGAGTCTGCCCGCGGCGCACCCGGCGTCGGTCAACACCTCGCTGCTGATCGCGCCGGGGTATCGCTGGCGCGTGGTCGACGGGCTTCTCACGAACTTTCACCTGCCGCGGTCGACGCTCCTGGCCATGGTGGGCGCGCTGTTCGAGGCCGGGCTGCCCCGCCTGATCGCCCTGTACCGCTCGGCGGTGGAGGGTGCGTATCGTTTCTACAGCTACGGCGACGCGATGCTCGTGCTCCCGGATTGAAATCTGGGGCGTGGGAGATCGGTCCGCCGATGATCCGCCGTCGCGAATCGCCGCACGACGCGGCCGCTCGCGGCGCGGGGGAGCGCCGGCGCATGAAGCTTGGCGATCTGGTTGCGAATCTGCCGACGCCGGTGTCGCTCGAGGGCGACGCGGGCGTGCGGGTGTGCGATCTCACGGAAGACAGCCGCACCGTGGTGCCGCACTCGCTGTTCATCGCGCGGAAGGGCCTGAAGGCCGACGGTCGCGTGTTCGCGCGGGACGCGGTCGGCGCGGGCGCGGTCGCGATCCTGACCGATGACCCGGCGCTGGCCAAGGCCGGGCTGCACGTGCCGGTCGCGGTCGCGCCGGACATCACGCTCGCCTCGGCGCTGGTCGCGGAACGGTTCTACCGCGATCCGACGTCGCGGCTTTCGATCGTCGGCGTCACGGGCACCAACGGCAAGACCACGATCACCTACCTCATCTGGCAGCTCCTCAACCACCTGCACCGGCGCTGCGGCATGGTGGGCACGGTGCAGATCGACGACGGCGTGACGCTCGGGCCCGCGGTGATGACCACGCCGCCGGCGATCGAGATTTCCCGCACGTTCTCGCTGATGGCGGACGCGGGGTGCAGGGCCGCCGCGATCGAGGCCTCAAGCCACGCGCTGGATCAAAGGCGATTGGACGCGACGCGGATGTGCGTGGGCGTCTTCACGAACCTGACGGGCGATCACCTGGACTATCACAAGACGATGGAGAACTACGCGCAGGCCAAGGCCCGCCTGTTCGAGATGCTCCCGCCCTCGGGCGTTGCGATCGTGAACGCCGACGATCCGTGGCACACGCAACTGATCCGCGATTGCAGGGCGACGGCGTGGAAGTGCTCGCTGGGCAACGACGCGGATTGCACGTGCCGCGTGGTCTCCGCCGACATGGGCGCGATGCGGATCGAACTGCGAGGTCCGTGGGGTGTGATCGAGCAATCGGTGAACCTGATCGGGCGGCACAACCAGATGAACGTGCTGCAGGCGGTCGCGTCGGCGTGGGCGCTGCGCGAACGCGTCGGCGGGTTTGAGCTGCACGACCTCGTGAACGCGCTGGCGGAGGTGAAGGCGCCGCCGGGGAGGCTGGAGCCCGCGGCGATCAAGAGCAAGGCGGCGTTGCCGCGCGTGTTCGTTGACTATGCCCACAGCGACGACTCGCTGCGGAACGTCCTGATCGCGGTGCGGAAAGCGATGACGCCATCGGACGGCAAGCTTTGGGTCGTTTTCGGCTGCGGCGGCGATCGCGACCGCACCAAGCGCCCGCGGATGGGTGCGGCCGCGATCGAACTGGCCGACAGCGTGGTCGTCACCAGCGACAACCCGCGCTCGGAAGAGCCGATGGCGATCATCCGGGAGATCACGCAGGGCGTGCCGGGCGACATGCGGGCACGGGTGCTGATCGACCCCGATCGGCGAGCGGCGATCCACGCCGCGATCGCGAAGGCCGACGCTCGCGACATCATCGTGATCGCGGGCAAAGGGCACGAGACCGAGCAGATCACGCTCGGCGCAAATCGGGAACTCGTGAAGCATCACTTCGACGATCGCGAGGTCGCCCGCGAGGCGCTCGAGGCCCGCGCCGGCAGCGCGGACGTAAAGTCCGGCCCGGCTCTGCGGTCGCCGACGCGCGAGGCGAAGTAGCACGCAGCTGCGCATCAATCACACGCGGAGCCAAGGCAGTAGGCAATCGGGAGCGGCCAATTCAACCGGCTCTTCGCGACGAACGCCGCGTCGTGGCTTTTCGGGCGTGCGCTTCGGCAACTCACGACGCCGTGCTGAATACGGTCGGTCGGCACGAGCACCACTTCGTGGTGCGATCACGATGGGGCATCCATTCCGGGGGTTTCGCTCGCGGACTCCCTCCACCCCCGGCTACGAGCGACCAGCCCTTCGGGCTGGAGGAGCAGCTTCCCATTGACCACGCTCACCGTTCACGACTCACGGTCTGTCTGACTTCGTGACTTCGTGACTTCGTGACTTCGTGACTTCGTGACTTCGTGACTTCGTGACTTCGTGACTTCGTGACTTCGTGACTTCCTACTTCCAATCGAGGCCCTCGGGGAGCGTGTTGAGGTTAATGCAGCCGTCGCGCGTCACGATGACCATGTCCTCGACGCGCACGCCGCCGTAGGCCCGAGAGTAGAGTCCCGGCTCGATGGTGAGCGCATCGCCGGCGACCAGGACGGGCGCGCCCATATCCAGCAACGGCGGCTCATGCACATCAAGGCCCACGCCGTGCCCCGTGCCGTGCTGCATCGACGTGTAGGTTTCGGGCGAGTCGGCCTTGGGAAGCCCGCGCTCGAAGCCGTGCTTCTTGAGCGAGTCCATCGTCGCGCGATGCACGTCCTCTCCGGTTCGTCCGGCCCTGGTCGCCGCGATCGCCGCGGCCTTGGCCTCGACGACGGCCTTGTGCATGCGAATCAGCTCGGCGCTGGGCGTGCCGTTCACGACCGTCCGCGTGCAATCGCCGTTGTAGAGCGTGGTCTGGTTGCGCGGGAAGATGTCGACGATGATCGCCCGGTCGGCGAAGAGCTCGCCGTGCCCGTGGTCGTGGCAATCGCCGCCCTGGCTTCCGCAGGCGACGATGCTGGGCGGGTTGAAATAGCCGCGCTCCATCAGGAACGTCGAGATCATCGAGCGGACGCGTTCGGCGGTCAGCGTCGCTCCGTCGTGGCTGAGCAGCCCGCCCTTGCCGGGCTTGGCCCGCGCGATCGTGCGGCACGCCAGCTCCATCGCCTCCTCGGTCGCGTGCTGCGCCTGGCGCAGCATCTCGACCTCCTGCTCGTCCTTCGATCGGCGCGACAGCACGCCCATCTCAACGTCGCACTCAACTTCGATCCCGCCCTGCTTGATGATGCTCGCAAAGATCAGCGGGAGCGTGCGGTCCGCCACGACCTTGCCCACCTTGTTCCGCTTCAGGAATTCGGCGACGGACTGCGCCGTCGCGGTCTCGCGGTCGCCCGAGAGCCCCGAGGCGGGCGCCGTGTCGGCCGGAGAGATCACCTCGTCGGCCCGGGCGTGCTTCTTGGCGCGGTCCATCTCGATGTCGCGGATGATGAGCGTGGACTTCCGCGCACCGCCCTCACGCGGGATCTCGATGATCGCCACGGGGTCGCCGACCAGGAAGCGGATGCGCCGGTAAAGCGACATGTTGGTCTGCGGGATCCCGGCCATGATCGTCGCGGGGCGGCTTGTGCTCATGGATGCTCCTCCGTCGCCGCGCCGTGCAGGCGGGCGAAGTCCTTCCAGAATGTCGGGTACGTCTTGGCGACGCACGCGGGGTCCTTGATGACCACGTTCGGGCGGCGCAGCGACACCAGCGCCAGCGACATGGCCATCCGATGATCGTCGTAGGTGTCGAACTCGACCACGGCACAACTCTCCGAGCAATCCACGCCGCCCTTGGGGGGCTCGACGTAGATCGCGCCGTCGTCGCCGGGCATGGTGCCGATCGCGACGCCGATCTTGGAAAGCTCGGTGATCATCGCGGCGATGCGGTCGGTCTCCTTCACGCGCAGGGTGCGCAGGCCCTTGATCACGCTGCGCCCGCCGGCGAAGCAAGCGACCGCCGCCAGCGTCATCGCGGCGTCGGGCATGTCGGTCATGTCCGCGCCCAAAGCTCTCAACTCCTCGGCGCGCGAGACGCGGGTCCACGCGGGCTCCGCGGCCCGCGTGACGGTCGCGCCCATGCGTTCCAAGAGCGAGGGGAACGCAGCGTCGCCCTGGAGCGAGTGAGCTCCCAGCCCCTCGACGCGCACGGCAAGATCTTCGCGGATCGCGCCCGCGCCCCAGAAATACGTCGCGCCGCTCGCGTCGGGCTCGACGGGATAATCGAACTTCGCCACGCCCTCGCGCCCGCCCGCGCCGACACGCAGCACACGCAGATCGTCGGACGCCCGGACCGATGCGCCCAATCGCGCCAGGAGGCCCAGCGTCATCGAGATATACGACGGGCTGGTCACCTCGCCCGAGAGCTTGATCGTCATCCCCGACGGCAGCCACGGCGCCACGAGCAACAGCGCCGAGATGAACTGGCTGGACTGCGTGGTGCCGAGCTCCAGCACGCGCCCCGTCAGTGCCAGATCTCGCGGCGGCGTGATCCGCATCGGCGGACAGCCAGGCGACCCGCGATACTCGATCGTCGCGCCGAGACGCTCGAGCGCCTGGCCGAGTTCGCCGATCGGGCGCTGACGCATGCGGGCGTTGCCGTCGAGCGTCACGGGCACGGGCGACAAGAGCGCCGCGGCCGCGAGGAACCGCGTGGCCGTCCCCGCGTTGCCGAGGTCGAGCACCACGTCGGCGTCGCGCGGCTGCCAGCAGCCATCCACGCCGGTGACGACGAGATCACCCGGCGCGTCGCGGGCGGGCGCGATACGGGCTCCGAGCTGCTCGAGGGCGGCGACCATGCGTCTGGCGTCGTCGGCGTCCAGGAGTGCACCGCGCACGCGCGACACGCCCGGAGCCAGCGCCGCCAGCAGCACCGCGCGATTCGTCAGGCTCTTGCTTCCCGGCGGACGGACCGAGACACTCCCGCCGGCGTTCGGCGGGCGCAACGCCAGCCGTGCCGGGAGGGCGGCCAGGTCCTGCGACAGTGTGCCCGCCAACTCTCCCACGCGCCCGTCCCCTCCGCGCCCGACGCCGAGGCGTCCGGTCTCATTCTTCCGAGCCGGCCTTGCGGAAGACCGCGACGATGTCCTCGATCGGCACCACGAACAGGCGGTTGTCGCCCTCAAAGTCGACGGGGATCGCCTGCTTGGGGTTGAAGAGCACGCGGTCGTAGCGCTTGATCGGGTAATTCTCGTCGCGCTCGATCTGGGCGCTGATGGCGACCACGCGCCCCGTGAGCGTGGGGATCTCGATCTTGTCGGGCAGGTGAATGCCGGACTTGGTCTGTTTCTTGTCCTCGTCCTTGCGGATCAGCACCCGCTTGCCCACGGGCTCGACGGTCTCGATGCCGCCCTTGGCGGGTGTCCGCGACGGTTTCGATGGTTCCGAAGCGCTCATGGCGGACTGTAGGACGCCCCCGACATCGACCCGATATCCTCGGGGTGCGAGAAGGGAGCCGCCATGGCCGTCACCGACCTGCGACCGTTCATCCTCGATGTGCCGGACTTTCCGAAGCCGGGGATTGTGTTCAAGGACTTCACGCCGCTCCTGGCCGACCCGCGGGCGCTGGCGCTGGCGGTTGAGTTGATGGCCAACCCGTTTCGGGGCATGAACGTCGACCTGGTCGTCGGTGCCGAGTCGCGCGGGTTCATCTTCGGCATCGCGATCGCCCAGGCGCTCTCGGCGGGGTTCGTGCCGGTGCGCAAGCCCGGCAAGCTTCCCAGGAAAGTGCGGGCGGTCGACTACTCGCTCGAATACGGAAAGGACCGCCTCGAAATCCACGCCGACGCGATCCTGCCCAAGCGCCGCGTGCTAGTCGTCGACGATCTCCTTGCAACCGGCGGCACGCTGAACGCCTGCTGCGACATGGTCAGGCAAGCGGACGCATACATCGTGGGCACCGCGGTGCTGATCGAGTTGCTCGCACTCAAAGGCCGAGCCCGCGTTGAGTCCTACGGCTCGGTCCACGCGGTGTTGCGGCTCTGACCTTTCGCTCACACTGATGTGAATCCGCTGCGCCTTTGATGGCCCGCCTCCACAAGGCGGTTTTTCGCCCACCGGAAGCGATCCTTCAGGCTGAACTTGAATTGTTCAGAGGTTCCGTGTGCCATTTCCACGACCTCGTGCCCGGTGCCCAGAACGCCCCTTCTCCGCCCTTGACACTTCCCAAACGATCCCGCGCCAAGAGCGAACATATGATCGCCCCAGCCTTCGCCGGGAGCCTCGCACCACGTGACCACCGCGCCAACCAACATCCAACCGCACGCACCCCTCTCGCTCCGCGGCCTCGAAGGACGCGAAGTCCCCGCACGCGTCGTTGATCTCGGCTCCGGGCGCCCCTTCGTGTTCCTCCACGGACTCGTCGGCCTCAACGACCACTGGGAACAGTCCGCCCACGCACTCGCCCCACACGCCCGCGCCGTCATGCTCGAGTTCCCACTGCTCGATCTGCAGGGCGAGGACTGCTCGATCCACGGCGTCACCGAACTCACCGTCCGCTTCCTCGAGCGCCATGTCCGTGAGCCCGCCGTCCTCGTCGGCAACTCCTTCGGCGGGCACGTCGCGCTCCGCGTCGCCGTCGAGCGTCCCGAACTCGTCGCGGGCCTCGTGCTCGCCGGCTCTTCCGGCCTCACCGAGCGCACCACCGTCCGAGAGGTCCAGCTCCGCCCCTCGCGCGAGTGGCTCGTCGAAAAAATCGGCGAGCTCTTCTTCGACCGATCCAAAATGAATCAGGGCGACGTCGATCGCGCCCACCGCGAACTCTCGCGCCGCGGCGGCGCCCGCGCGATGGTCAAACTCTCCCGCTCCGCACGCCGCAATCACATGGGCGACCGCCTCAGCCAGATCAAGGCCCCCACGCTCCTGGTCTGGGGCAAGCAAGACGCCGTCACGCCCCCCGAGGCCGCCGATCAGTTCAACAAGCTCATCCGCGGCTCAACGCTCGCCTGGCTCGATCGCTGCGGGCACGCGCCGATGATCGAGCAGCCCGAACAGTTCGCCGCGCTCCTCATCGAGTTCAATCGCTCGCTCGCCGCCACTGCCGCCTCGCCGCGCTAGAGCACCCCCATGACCTCACAACCCCGCTCATCCTGGCTCCGGGGCCTGATCGGCGTGGGAATGCGCACCTATCTTTCCCGGCGCATCCGACTCCTCTCCAACATCGCCCACTGGAAACGCAACAGCGCCGGCATCCAGCGCAGCCAGCTCCGCCAGCTCCTCTCCGAAGCCGCGGGCACCGAGATCGGCCGCACGTCCGACTTCGCAAAGCTCGCGACCCTCCCCGACGACGACATGCTCAAGGGCTTCCGCGACGCCGTCCCCATCGGCGACTGGATCACCTACAAAGACCGCGTCGCCCGCACGCGCGAGGGCGGCGAGCCCGACATCCTCTGGCCCGGCCTCGTCCGCGACTACGCCCAGACCAGCGGCACCACCGCCGGCGACAAGTTCATTCCCGTTTCGAAAGACATGCTCGCCTCGAACTTCCGCGCCTCGCTCGACATCTTCTCCCACATGGCCCGCTTCGGCGTCTCCCTCCCCGCCCTCTGCTCCGGCAAGTCCCTCTTCCTCGGCGGCTCGACCGACCTCTCGACCAACACGCACGGCATCCGCACCGGCGACCTCTCCGGCATCGTCACGCCGCTCATCCGCTGGCCCGTCAGCGAGGTCTATCTCCCCGGCCCTGAAATCGCCCTCATGAGCCACTGGCCCTCCAAGATCGACGCCATGGCCAAGGCCTGCCTCGATCAAGACGTCCGCATGGTCAGCGGCATGTGCTCCTGGGCCCTCGTGCTCTTCGAACGCCTCATCGCCATGGCCCGCGAGCAGGGCCGCACCGTCAACACCATCCACGACGTCTGGCCGAACTTCACCATCTTCGTCCACGGCGGAGTGAAATACGCCCCCTTCGACCCGCGCGTCCGCCAGGCCTACAGCGGCGCGCCCGACGGCCCGGACATCCCCTTCCGCCTCGAGCTCTACCCCGCCTCCGAAGGTTTCATCGCCATCCAGGACACCCGCGGCGATCCCGGCCTCCGCCTCCTCACCGACAACCACAACTTCTTCGAGTTCGTCCCGCTCGAAGACATCGCCAGGCCCGACGCCCCCGCCTTCACCTGCGACGCCGTCGAGAAGGGACAGAAGTACGTCGTCGTGCTCACCACCTGCGCCGGATTGTGGCGCTACATCCTGGGCGATGTCGTCGAGTTCGACACGATCCCCTCGCGCCCCGACGGCTCGGGCGGCGACGGCCCGTCACGCCTCCGCATCGTCGGGCGTCACAAGCACTTCATCAACGCCTTCGGCGAGAACCTCATCGTCGACAACATCGAGAACGCCGTCGCCAAGGCCGCGAGCCAGACCGGCCTCATCGTCGGCGAGTTCACCGCCGCGCCCGTCTATCCCGGCCCCGGCCGCCGCGCCGGCCTCGAGCTCGCCGTCGAGGCCGCCAACGCATCCCCCGAGCGCCTCGCCGCCTTCGTCCCCGCCTTCGACGCCGCGCTCAAGGAACAGTGCGTGGACTACGGCATCAAGCGCACCGGCGACCTGGGCATGACCGAGCCCACCGTCACGCCGCTGGGCCTCGGCACGTTCCATCGCTGGATGGAATCACGCGGCAAGCTCGGCGGCCAGCACAAGTGCCCGCGCTGCGCGAGCGGACGCGACATCATCGATCAGGTGCTCGCCTTCGCGAAGTAGCGCCCTTCCACGGACTTTTCTTCAGGTCCGTGCTCTTCCTCTTCCTCTTTATCTTCATTTGGCCATTTGGCGATTTGACCATTTGGCGATTTGCTCAGCCGTGCCACCGATGTCGGCCTTGCGACATCGGTGCTCTTCTCTTCCCCTGTCTCGCTGCCTCGCTGCCTCGCTGTTTCGCTGTTTCGCTGTTTCGCCGGGTACCGTGGCCAACCTGTTGGCCACGCGAGTTTCCACGGACACGCCTTCGTCTCCGTCCCTTCTCTTCCCCTGTCTCGCTCTCTCGCTGTCTCGCTGTCTCGCTGTCTCGCTGTTTCGCTGCCTCGCTTCTTCCCTCGTGCCAAGTGCCCAGTGCCAAGTGCCTCTCCTCCTCAACACCCCACATCAAAGTGCTCGACAAAGAGATCGTAATCGTTGCCGTTGACAAAGCCGTCGTGATCAAAGTCTGCAGACGGGTCACCCACATCGAATGCGTCGACGAAGAGGTCGTAGTCGTTGCCGTTCACGAAGCCGTCTCCATTGAAATCCGCGGGACAAAGGATCGTGAACGTGCCGTCGGCGGAATGCTGGTTTCCCAATTCGTGCTGCGCGGTGACCTCCCACTTGTATTCACCGGGCGGGAGCGACTGCGCAGCCGACAACACATAGCTCGCCGAGGTCAAGCCGTCAAAGGCTCGAACAGGCATGTCGTCGTACGGCGCTTCGGCCTCGTCGATGAACAGCAACCAGCCATTCACGGGATTCGGCGATGACTGCCACTGGAACGTGATCTGCGCGTTCGCCGGGATCTTCTGTCCCGGTGTCGGAGATAGTAGATTGACCGGATTGCCGTTGGAATAGACATGAGCACTTGGGTTCACATTCCACCCGATCAGATCAAGTGCTTCGACGTCGGCGCGGCTGAGGAGGAAGTTTCCATTGGCCTCGTAAAGATCAGCGGAAACGAGTGTTGGATCCATCACGCCGATGGGGTTCGGAGGACTCAGACGCGTCGAAGACCTCCAATGACTGGCTTGGAATCCATCGCCGCCGGCACGCTCTCCGCGCGATGCCTTGTAGGCTCCACTGACCGTACCGAGCTTCGTGATCCATGAGGCCTCGACGCTGGGACGAAGCTCCCTCGCGATGGTCGGAAAGCTGGCGGCGGAAACAGGCACGGCGCTCTCTGGAACGCGGAGAAGATCCCATGTCAGCAGGGCCGTGGGAAGTTCTGTGGCTTCGCCCCTGGAGTGGAAGCCCAAGGTATGGATGGCCTCGTGAAGAACCACCAAATCGAATACCTCGTAACCCTGCTTGGGCTTCACCAGCCAAAACTGCCACTTCTGCGTAGCACTCGGCGGTCGAACTCGAATCCGTGCATCACTCCCGCCTCCATGCGCCTGAAACTGCAAGTGCTGATTCAGCGCGCTGGGCAGCGCGATGTAGCCAGCCTGTCGAAGTGTGCCTGTATCCCAGTAGAAAGGTACCGACGACGCCGGCAGCGCTTCGTAGAGCTGAATCTCAGAGGCAGGCTCGCTATCGGCCTCCGCCTGGTTCCGAATCTTGTCGCGAGCAACAGCCACCGTTTGGAAATAGAACTGATATGAGGTCGAGTCCGCCGCGCTCGAAGCGCCGGCAGGGTCTTCCCACTTCACGTCGATCACAACGTTCCCGGTGCTCCCACTGAGAATCGCTTCGAGCTTCTTCTTCACTCGCTCGAGCGCGGTCCCCATGGGGCCGACGCGCTCCGCGCCCAACGCGCTGGTCGCCTGGGCGGTGTCGTACGGCAACGCAACCGTCCATTGAGCACCGGCATTGGCGATGAAGATCGCCAGCGCAGGAATAACGCCCATCACGGAACCACTTGGATTGCGATGCGTGCTGCGGGGCTGCGGGGCTGCGGGGCTGCGGCTGAATGCATGTCAACCTCCTCGTCGGGGTCGATCCGCCGTCAAAATCAGCGTACCTCGCTCGATGGCACTTGTCCATCGAAAAGTGACCGCTCGACGATCTGATCGGCCATCAACAGGGGCTTGCGTGAATCCGACCATCCATCGGCTCCCGGGCCATTCCTCAACCTCTCCCTCCTTCCCCACTCGCTGTCCGTCCTTTGTCCGCGTACAGTACGGGCCTCTATGGAAAAGCCCGAATTCCTGACGGCCCAGCTCATCGTCAACGCCGTGGTCGTGGCGCTCACGATCCACGTCATGCTCCTCACCGTCGCCTACCTCATCTACCTCGAACGAAAAATCTCCGCCTACATCCAGGACCGCCTCGGACCCAACCGCGTCGGCCTCGACTTCGGCCTCCCCGCTCTCTCCTTCCTCAAGAACGTCATCGGCCTGGGCCAGCCCCTGGCCGACGGCCTGAAGTTCTTCCTCAAAGAGGACTACACGCCCTCCAAGGTCGACAAAGTCCTCTTCTCCCTCGCCCCCATGATGTCCATCACGCCCGCCCTCATGGGCTTTGCCGTCATCAACTGGGGCGGCGTCTGGAACTTCCCCGACTTCACCATCCCCATCCTCAACTGGCACATCGACGGCGGGCCCGTGCAGGTCGCCGGCGCGAACATCGGCGTCGGCATCATCTACATGCTCGCCATCGCCTCGCTCGGCGTCTACGGCATCACGCTCGGCGGCTGGGCCAGCAACAACAAGTACTCGTTCCTCGGCGGCCTCCGCGCCACCGCACAGATGATCTCCTACGAAATCCCGCTCGGGCTCGCGCTCCTGTCGGCGCTGCTTGTCTACGGCACCACGCTCCCCGATCAGATCGTGCGTCAGCAGGTCTCCGACGGCTGGATGGTGCTGACGCAGCCGCTGGCCGCCGTGATCTTCTTCACCGCGATCCTGGCCGAGGCCAACCGCGCTCCCTTCGACAACGCCGAGGCGGAGAACGAGCTGGTGGGCGGGTACCACACCGAATACTCGTCGATGCGGTTCGCGCTCTTCTTCCTCGCCGAATACGCCCACATGCTCACGTCGGGCGCGCTCTTCGTGCTGCTCTTCCTGGGCGGGTACCACCTGCCGGGTACGGCGCTCCCGGGGCTCGATCTGCTGTCGCCTGAGTCGACGACGTTCGTGGCGGCCGCGGCGAAGTTCGTCGTCTTCTTCACCAAGGTCGTGCTGGTGATCTGCTTCCAGATGGTGGTCCGCTGGACGCTCCCCCGCATCCGCTATGACCAGGTGATGGCCGTGGCGTGGCAGGTGTGCATCCCGCTGGCGCTGGCGCACGTCGTGGTGATCTCGGTCGCGCTGTACATGGATTGGCGCGCGTCGTGGCAGATGTTGGTCGCCAACGTCGCCGTCGCGCTGGTCTTCACCGCGCTGCAGGGCCGCGTCGGCATCCCGAGCACCAACAAGCGCCTGCCGCTCTACGGCTCGCGCTTCAGCCCGATGCCGGGCGAGAAGGTGGTCACCGGCCCAACCAATCCCATCGCGCTCGAAGATCGCCCGGTGCAGAGCCTGCAGTAAGCGCGAACCGCTCGGCGCTGGGTCGTGGCGAAGTGGCGAAGTGGCGAAGTGGCGAAGTGGCGAAGTAGAAGAACTCTACCGCCGCGGCCTCAGGCCTCGTTGCCTTGCCTTCCCACCACTCTCCATTCCCAACTCCACACTCCCGCTCTGTTTTTCACGACTCACGACTCACGACTCACGGAGTATTCTCTTCGTGACTTCGTGACTTCGTGACTTCGTGACTTCGTGACTTCGTGACTTCGTGACTTCGTGACTTCGTGACTTCCGCTCACTGCGTCGGGCGCGTCTCACTCGGCGGCTGCACGACGAACATCGTCGGCAACAGATAGCGCCGATTCTCGAACTCGAACGCGCGCCCGCTGACTTCCAGCACCAGCGCCTCACCGCGCCACGCCGTCAGTTCCTCGAGTGATTGCAGCGTCTGGCACGGGAGCAGCACCATCGGGCCGCCCGTGGGTGAATCGGAATCGCCGTCGCGTGAGAAGGCCAGCTCGCCCTCGCTCGTCCGCGTCACGCGCCCGCGCATCGACGTGATGAGCTTGCCCTCGGGGAGAGACTCGATCGGCGCTTCCTTCGCGGCCTCGGCGCTCGCCCCGCTCGTTCCATCGTTCTTCACGTCGGGCGTGCCCGCGGAGTTCGACTCGGGCTTGGGCTCGGGCTTGCTGGTCGTCACGCGATCCCCGCCTCCCACGCGCGGCGTGAGCGCCCGCGGCTGCGTCTTGCGCGCTTCAAGATCGCGCACCAACTCCTCCACCGACGGATCGTTCTCAAGATTGGTCGGCAGGGGCTTGGCCTGCGGTTTCTCGTCGGGCTTCTCGTCGAGCCCCTGATCGGGATTGGTGTCCGGCGTCGTGACGCCCGGCTGCTCGGCCTTGCTATCCGAGGTCTTGTTGTCGGCCGGCTTGGCATCCGAGGGTTGGGCCTCGTCGGGCTGGCCCTTCTCCGGCTCGGTCGGAGTGAGCCCGGTCGGGATGTTGCTGATCTGTTCCGGCGCGATGATGCGATACGCCGTGGGCAGCAGGTACTCGCGACCGCGATACACAAACACTTGCCCGCTCACCACGCCCGCGGCCTGGCCCGTCAGCGCCTGCGCCCCCGCCGCCAGGCGCGACAACGTCTGGCTCGGCAGGATCACCATCGGGCGGAGCTTCGGCCCCTCGCCGGTGTCCTGCGGCACAAAGACCCAGTCGCCCGTCGACACCCGCAGCAGCCCGCCCGGACGCGCGGTCAGGAACATCCCTTCGCGCGGCCCCTCCCGCTTGGAGGGCTGGTTCGAAGCGCCCGAAGCGGTCAACGATGGCGCGCCGGCCACCAGCGACGCGGCGAGCAGGGCGGCACAGGCAGAGTTGCGGACCATGTTCGTCTCCCGGAGTTTCCGACCGACCATCCTATATCGGCCCGCGGCGTCGTATCGGACCTCGCTCAACCCGCGTCTTTCCGCGCCCCAAGACACGAGTTCGGGCGGTTGAGGGGCCCGCCGGGTTGACCCCGCCCCGCAACGCCGTTAGTGTCCTGTCTCCGGGCACGCCCGGACACCCGCGGCCGGGTGCCAGAGTGGTCTAATGGGACGGATTGCAAATCCGTTATCCGTCGGTTCGAATCCGACCCCGGCCTTTCCCCCAACAATTCAATCCGCTTTTTGTCTTGCCACGCCCGCGGCTTCGTGGCACCATCTGTGGACCTGTCCGCCCCGCGGGCTGACGTGGCATTGAGGGAGTCGAAGAGATGAAATCAGTTCGTGGGATCGTGTCGCCCGCCCTGTGGCTGACACTCGCCGCCGCCGCCACCGCCCACGCCGGGGGCGGCCCGGAAAATCTGCTCATCATCATCGACCCCTCCAGCTCCGACTCCATGTACGTCGGCAACTACTACGCGCAGAAACGCGGCGTGCCGCCCTCGAACATCCTGTACCTCGACCCCGAATCCGCCAACTACGCCGAGTTCGTCAACGGCAACCAGCAGGGCTTCCTGGGCACGCTGGTCGGGCGCGCCATCCGCGACCACATCGACTTCGTGCTCATCACGCCCGGGCAGAGCTTCTACGTCCCCGCGTCGGGCTATTGCACCGACAGTTGCTCGCCCGTGAACCGCTTCTCCATGAGCTCGGTCTTTGCGATGTCGCAGATCAGCGCCGACATCCTCCCGGGCGGCGTGCCCAGCACCAGCGGCAACCGCTACTACTCCACCAGCAACAGCC
The DNA here is from genome assembly GCA_020853815.1 of Phycisphaerales bacterium. Taxonomy (GTDB): domain Bacteria; phylum Planctomycetota; class Phycisphaerae; order Phycisphaerales; family UBA1924; genus JABWBC01. Next base: position 2,161 of record JADYYE010000065.1, on the reverse strand, counting down.
TGCCCATCGCGTTCGACAGCAACGTGAAATACTTCGCGGGCCAGGAGAACAACACCGACTCGCGCGCCCGCAGCTACTTCATCGGCGCCATGATCGGCTACAGCGGCACGATGGGCAACACCATCCCCGAGATCACGGGGCTGATCGACACCGCGGTCGCCGTGGACGGCACGCGCCCGCCGGGCACGTTCTACTTCATGAACAACGCCGCCGACGCGGCGCGGAACGTGCGGAATCCGCAGTTCAACAGCGTCATCACCGCGATCACCGCCGCGGGCGGGCAGGCGGTCAAGCTCGACGGGCTCCTGCCCTTGGGGCACTACGACTGCCTGGGCATCTTGTCGGGCTTTGCCGAGACGAGCGTGACGAGCGCGGACATGACGATCCTGCCCGGGGCGTTCTGCGACCACCTGACGAGCTGGGCCGCCACGTTTGATATCGGCTCGCAGACCAAGACCACGAGCTGGATCCGCAAGGGCGCGATCGGCTCGGCGGGCGAGGTCGAGGAGCCGTGCAACTACACCGCCAAGTTCCCCAACGCTCGCTTGCACCTCTTCTACTACCAGGGCCTGTCGATGGGCGAGGCGTATTTCCGCTCGCTGGCCGCGATCCCGTTCCAGGGTTTGCTGGTGGGCGATCCCTTGTGCCGCCCGTTCGCGTACATCCCGGTTGTTGAAGACCCGGGACTTCCCGATTCCCCCGTCTCCGGCACGCTGGTCATCACGCCCGGCGCCACCACGCCCAACCCGAACGCCGCGATACTTTCCTTCGACCTCCTGGTCGACGGCGTGCTGGTCGATACGTGCTTCACGCACCAGCAGCTGCGCGTCAACACCGCGCTGCTCTCCGACGGCTGGCACGACGTGCGCCTGCTCGCCTATGACAACACGCTGATGAAGACCGTGGGGCGCTTCGTCGACTCGATCGTCGTCGACAACACGGGCAACGCCGCCAGCGCCACCGTGTCGCCGGGCTCGGGCAACCTCACCGACCTGTACACCTTCACGCCCGGCGTCACGGGCGATGTCATCGAGACCCGTCTGGTCCACAACGGGCGCGTGGTGGCGGCGACGAGCGGCGTGGCGCCGCTGGCGGTCCACGGCCGCGCCCTGGGCGCGGGACAGGTCGGCGTGCAGGTCGAGGCGCTCATGGGCGACGGCTCGCTCGTCCGCGGTGCGCCGATCCCGCTGACGATCACGAACTCCAGCGGGACCGCGACGACTGCGCCCGTCGCGAGCAGCTACACGCGCTTCGTACCCAAGAACTCGACGACGGTCGTTGAACTTCCCGCCACGTTCGACGCCGATCCCTCGACCTCGACCTACACGATCGTCAGCGGGCCGGCCAAGTCGGCCGTCATCGCCGGCGCGGGCAAGGCCTATCGCGTCATCACGCCGGGCTCGGCGGCGTGCGGCACCGACTCGATCGTCTTCAGCGTCACCACGCCCAACGGCGCCAGCGCCAACGCCACCGTCACCATCGTCTACACCAACCCCGAGAAGCTCTGCGACGCGGACTACAACAACGACGGCTTCGTCAACGGCGACGACTTCGACGCCTTCGCCAGCGCGTTCGAGAACGCGGACCAGGCCGCCGACTTCAACAACGACTGCTTCGTCAATGGCGACGACTTCGACGCGTTCGCGTCACGCTTTGAGCAGGGGTGCTGAGAAGAAGGCATCGGGCAATGGGCAATAGGAACCTCTGAGTATTTGGTGGCCCGCCTCTCCGAGGCGGTTTTTCAACCCACTGGAAGCGGACCTCGCGGCTGAACTCGAATTGTTCAGAGGTTCCAATGGGCAATAGGAACCTCTGAGTATTTGGTGGCCCGCCTCTCCGAGGCGGCTTTTCAGCCCACTGGAAGCGGACCTCGCGGCTGAACTCGAATTGTTCAGAGGTTCCAATAGGCAATAGGAACCTCTGAGTATTTGGTGGCCCGCCTCTCCGAGGGGGTTTTTCAACCCACTGGAAGCGGACTTCGCGGCTGAACTCGAATTGTTCAGAGGTTCCAATAGGCCATGGCACGCGCGCGGCGATGTCGCTCGCGTGTTCGCGGTGGTGTTGAACTTTGCGTTGTTCGTCGTCGAGCGCGGATGGCATGGCTACGCGCCACGTGGAGCGCGCCGACACTCGGGCGGCCGACGGCGGACTCCCGCAACCG
>JADYYE010000242.1 GCA_020853815.1 Phycisphaerales bacterium | reverse complement strand
GACTCATTGAGGATCCTCCGTGAACTGCTCCGGCGGTCGCTCGTCGCGGGTCCGCCCTCGACCTGTGGCCCCCGAGGCCCACGCCCCGACGGGGGGACCGGCCGAGAACGCCGGTCCGCGCCGTGCCCGGATTCCGTCCCGGGCCCGACGTGCCCATGCCGAACTCTCGACATGGACGATTCCGCATCGGCGCGATGAAGAGCTCAATTCACTCTGGGAGAGATTCCCCGGTGCGTTTTGGCAACAAATCCTCGATTTTCGAGGTCGCCAGACGCAAAAACTACCGCACCCCTCAGGAATTTCCCTGGGGGTGCGGTGGTTATTCGGACGTCGGTTTCTCGCCTAAATCACTTACCCGAGCAGCTGCAGCACCTGCTGCGATTGCTGGTTCGCCAGGCCCAGCACTGTGGTGCCCGCGCTGGAGAGAATCTGGGCCCGCGTTAGCATGCTCGTTTCCTGCGCGAAATCGGCGTCGCGGATCTGCGACTGGCTGGCCGACAGATTCTCGTACGACGACTGGAGCGAGCGCACGTTGGTCTGCAGGATGTTCTTCTCGAACGCGCCGAGTCGGCCTCGCATGACCGAGATCTCGTCGATCGCCCGGTCCAGGATGGAACTGGCGATGGTGAAGTCGCCGCTGGCGACGTTCTCGGCGATGCTGTTGCCCTGACCGGTTTTGAGTGAGGACAGGAAGGCCAGTGCGCCGGTCGAGTCCTGGGTGCCGCCGATGTTCGAGGCCGCCACCGAGGGGATGCCCAGGTTCGCCTGTTGCAGGGCGGTGACGTCCTGGCCGATCTGGAAGAGCGCCCCGCCGCCGGTGATATCAAAGGTCGAGTTGGCGGCGGTGGGATCGGTGGCGAAGTCCTGGGTGAGGAGCAGTTCCAGTCCCAGCGAGGTCGAATTGACGCTGACGCGCAGGCCCTTTCCCGAGGCGAGCGTGCCATTGACGAGGGCGGCCACGTCCTGTCCCTCATCGCGCTGAGAGGCGACCAGGGCGGTGTTGGACCAGTCGAAGGGCGGGCCCATGTCGATCTCGGCGTTGCCGTCGAGCTTGTAGGTGGCCCAGCCGTCGTTGCTGGGGTCGGGCGGGCCGCCAAGACGCTTGACGGAGACAAAGGCGTCGGAGCCGAACTCGTTGGACTTGAACACCACGCCGGAGCTGGCGTCGCCGTTGATGAGTTCGGCCTGGACGCCGGTAAGCGCCGAGAGGTTGTTGACGGCCTGGACGAGCTTGTCGAGGGTCTGGTTGGAGGGAAGGGTGATCTCCTGCACGCCGCTGGGCCCGGTGATCTGCAGGGTCATGGCCGAGAGGGTGACGCCGGCGGGGGTGGTGTTGCCGTTGTAGTAGAGGGCGCCGGTCTGGGCGCTGGCGACGACGTCCACGTCGACGGAGAGGACGTTGTTTCCGACGCGGCTGGCGTTCCAGATGGTGGCCTGGGCGATGGCGCTGACGTGCATCGCGGAGGTCTGGTAGCCCAGGCTTCCGTTGAGGAGCTTGAGCCCGCCGAAGGTGGCGGTGTTGGCGATGCGGGTGATCGAGTCGATGGCCGAGTCGATCTGGAGCTGGTTGGCGTTGCGTTCATCGACGGAGTTGGCGCCGGTGTTGGCGGACTCGACGATGAGGGAGCGGATGGAGTTGAGGAGGTCGTTGACCTCGGCCAGCGACGCCTCGGTGGTCGAGATCATGGCGCTGGCGCGCTCGGCGTTCTTCATGCCCGTGCTCACGCCCTGGATGTCGGAGCGCAAGCGTTCGGAGATGATGAGCCCGGCGGGGTCGTCGGCGCCGCGGTTGATGCGGAGTCCGGTCGAGAGCCGCTCCAGGCGGAGCGAGAGCTCCTTCTGCGTTCGCGACAGGTTCGACTGCGCGACGACGCTGGGGATATTGCTGTTGATCCGGGCCATGGCAATCCTCCGTGATTGCGGCGAACCAATGCCGAGGAACATGCCGGCGAGCTATCCGCGCCGGCGGGGAATGACCAGAGACGAGTTACGCAAACCGCGTGCCATCGGCGGCGCGGGCGGTGGTGGTCTGGATGGGTGGTGCGGCGGAGGCCAGGCGGGAGCGTGATTCGCTCCGCAGCTTGGCCGGACCGGGCGAGATCGAAGACCCCAGGGCCGTCACATCCTCGCGGGCGATGCGTGCGGCCTGCTGGTTTTCCCTTCGGATGGCCTCGTACACCTCCTTGCGGTGTACGGCGATCCGAGTCGGGGCCGTGATCCCGAGGCGAACCTTGTCGCCGCGGATATCCACGACCGTGATCTCGATCTCATCTCCGATCATGATCGTCTCGTCGCGCTGACGGGAAAGGACGAGCATGAAAGAACTCCTTGGCG
>JADYYE010000241.1 GCA_020853815.1 Phycisphaerales bacterium | reverse complement strand
GCTGACAACCAGGATCATGCTGCCGCGACGACCTCCTCCGGAGTGGCCGGCAAGTTCATCGAGATCAAGCCCTATACGGCGGGGACGCAGATCGAGTTCGATGCTGCCGCGGATGCGGCCGGATTCCTGCGCCTGTCTCCGGGCGAACTGGGCCAGTTCACCACGCCCCTGCTCAAGGTCGGCAACAGTGCTGTTACCGGAAACATCACGGTCAACACGGCCATCAGCCCGGCGAACTTCCCGGCGCTATCCCTGATTACCTCTGGCAGCATCCTGCAGATGACCGGCAGCACCATCACCATCGCCGGGCTGAATGCCGACGGACACGGCGGCGTGAGCCTGACGGAGGCCAACGACGTCGACAAACTCGGTGGCCACACCAACGCAGGTGCGTTCTCATTCACCGACGCCGACGGGTTCGATGTCGCGCTGGTCGATGTAAACAACGGCATTTCCAGCAGTGGCGGCGGCAACATCGCACTGACCAGCAGTGGCGGCGGCATCACGCAAAGCGGCGGCGCAACGCTGGCGACGAGCGGGGCAGCCGCAATCACCGCGCAGACCGGCATCACGCTGAACAGTGCCAACACGGCCCCCATTGTGTCCCTGAACAACAGCGGGAGCGGGCATATCGCCTACTCCGCCAACACCGCCTCGCTTTCTGCCAGCGCCGATAATAGCGCGACGGGCGGCAACTTGACGTTGAGCAATACCGGCTCCGTGGTGACGACCGGCTCCGGCATTGGCAGCAATGGCACGACCACGGTGAACGCTACGGGGGGCGGCAGCGACATCACCGTGACGACCTGGGCATCCATTACGGGGAATGACGTCACCTTGAATGCCGGGCGGGACGTGCTGGTGAATGGCAGCGAGGTGTTGGCCACCAATATCGGCGGCAATGTCAACATCACGGCCGGGCGCGACATCCGGGTTGCCGCCGCGGCCGGTTATGATGCGGCGATCAATTCCGTAGGCGACATCTTCCTGACGGCCGCCACGGGCAAGCTCTATCTCACCTCGTCCGGCGGGAACTCGGCCAGGGTGGAATCCGCGATACCGAACACCGTGCATCTGAACGTGCCGGGCGTTCTCAGTGGTGGTTATGTCATAGATGGGGTGGAGGGCGGTTCCCCGCCAGTTTCCGGTGTCAATGCGAACACTGGCATATTTACGAATGGCACTCCGGCCGTCGTTGGCGCCACGTTTCTGGTAACCACCGCTACGCCGCCGGCGCCGACGCTAGCGGACTGCATCGCCAATCCTGCGCTGTCCGGTTGTGACAGTGTGCTGCCGAGTCTGGCCACCTGCACTGCGGCGCCGACGACGCCGGGCT
>JADYYE010000064.1 GCA_020853815.1 Phycisphaerales bacterium | reverse complement strand
GACGCGGTCGCTCTCCGGCTCGTGCGGAACCAGCGGGCCGAGCTTGTCCGCCACTCGCTCGGCACGCCGTGTCAGGATGCGTCCGAGCTCCACGTGATGCGCCAGCGTGTCGGCCGGATCGTGGCCGGAGAGGTAGTTCAGGATGAAGGCCCGCGCCGAGCGGATCTCGACGTCGTGGGGCAGCGCCTCGATCGCCTTCGCGGTGAACCGCGCGGCCTCATCGACGCGTCCCACGTCGATCATCAGGCGACCGAAGTTCGCCGCGACCTCGTAGCGATCGGGATACAGCGCGACGGCGCGCTCGAAGTACTCGGTCGCCTCGATCTGGCGATCGGTCCGCGCGAGGATGATGCCGAGCGTGTTCAGGATGCCGAAGGACATCGAGTCCAGCGCCAGCGCAGCGCGAGCCGCCTTCTCCGCCTCCGGTAGTCGGTCGGCGGCGGCGAGCACGGTGGCAAGCGTCTGGTGCATCGCCGCAACCTTTGGCGCCGCCGCCACAGCGACCTGCGCGAAGTAGATCGCGCGATCGAACTGGCGTGCATCCATGAGCATCGCGGCCATCGCCTGGGCCACCTGCGGATGCTTCGGCTGGCGCTGGGCGACTTGCTCCATCAGCGCCAGCGCCTCGTCGGACTTGCCCGTGCGACGCAGCAGCGTCGCCTGATCGAACATGGCCTTGAGCTGCGACATCGCCGGGTCATCGCCTCCGTGCACCGCGACGCCCCGGGACTTGCCGGGCCGGGCGCGGCCAGAGTCTAGCAGCCGGCGGTCGGCCGCCAGAGGTCAAGAAGCGCATCCTCGAACGCGCGGGTGTGCCCGGCCCCGTCGCACAAAGGCGAACCACGGACCCGCTCGCGGAGCGCCGCGCGCGACTGCAACGACCCACACGCCTCGGTCATCGCGGTCTGTGCGGCGAGCACGTACGAGTCGACAGTGTCGCAGACCAGGCGCCCGAGTCCGACCGATGCGAGCAGCGACGCGCCGACACGCGAGGCGTGGGTGCGTCCGGAGAGCGTGACGACGGGGACGCCCATCCAGAGAGACTCTCAGGTGGTGGTGGTGCCGTTGTAGGGAGAGGTGTCGAGGGCGACGTCGGCGTGCGTGTACGCCTCCAGATGAGCGTCGCGCCCCGGGATCTTGCCCAGGATCTCCAGGCGTGCGGGATGGATGCCGCGTGACGCGAACGCCGCCGCGAGTCGTGCGCGCCGGTACGGCGGGTCCAGCAGCTGATTCTTGAGGATGAGACGTGCATCGGGGCAGGCGCGCAGCACACCCGCGAACAGGTCCAGGGTCCGCGGCCCAAACTTGAATAGGGAGTTGAAGGAGCAGAACGTCGGTGGCCCGGGGCGCCGCTCGGGCGAGGGCGCGTCCGGGGGCGGTGTGTAGCACAGGAAGCAGCGGGGGAGGCGCACGAGCGCCTCGGTGCAGCCGCTCTCGGCGCCGGCTTGATCGCCGGGGATCGGATCGGTGACAGCGTCGACGATGCGTGCGTCGATTGAGCGGAAGCCGGTGGTGCCGGGATAACCGATCGCCGTGACTTGAAGGGGCGCGGGTCGCATGGCGAGGGCCCGGAGTCGGTTTCCCTCCGTCAGTCCGCTGAGTTCGATGACGATGTCGATGCCGTCAGCTCGGATCTGCGAGGCGAGCTGCTCATCGGGGATTCCGGCGCAGGGGCGCCATGTGCCCCAACGGGACTCGACGAGCGTCCGTAGCTCGGCGGTGGTGGTATCCGACGGCCGGGCGGAGGTCGAGAGGCACCACACATCGAAGCGTTCGCGGTCGTGGTGCTCCAAGAGCGAGCGAACAAACCACGCGACGGAATGGTCGCGGAGATCGCCAGACATGTAGGCGATGCGCAGCCGGCCACCCCAGGCCGAGGGCGTGCGAGGTCGCGCCGGCAGTGGCGTGACGCCCGATTCCACATGGCGAGCGAGGCGCTCGTGCGCCGCGCGAACCGCGGCTGGTCCGGCTTCCGTGTAGTGCAGCACGCTCGCGAGCAGTCCCAGCGAGGGCGCGTGCGCGGGCTCGTACGCGAGCCCTCGCTCCAGGAGAGCACGCGCCTCCTCGGCGCCGCCGGAGAGATGCACGAGACGTGCCAGGCCGTAGTAAGGCCCGGCGCCCGAGGGCGATGTCGCGACGAGCGCCCGCATGATGGCCTCTGAGCCCTCCAGATCGCCGAGATCGGCGTGGCGCTTGGCGACCTGCGCGACGAGCGTGACAAACGCCATCGCGGGTGCGAGCGCCGCGAGGAGGGGATCGAGTGGGCCGGAGGCGTTCGAGGCCAGTCGCGCGTCCGACGCGATCGCAATCGCGTTGAGGACCGCGGCGCCGGGGCCCCGGCCGGTCTGACCCGAAGGTGTGGGGCGGCGAGGGTCCATGCATGTCCTAGCGGTGCGCGAGCGAGGCCGAGGGCTGGCCAAGGCGCTCGGCGGCGAACGTGCGCGCCTCGTGATCGGCCGCGAACACGTCCTCGATGGAGCCAATCGTGCGATGGGCGACGCGGTCCATAGTCTCCTCCACCAGCGTCGTGATGCGGCCGAAGGGGATGTGCCCCGCGAGGAACGCCTCGACCGCGATCTCGTTCGCGGCGTTCATCACCGCGCCGGCGCAGCCGCCCGCGTTGATCACGCGTGTCGCGAGGGCGAGGGCGCCGAACTTCCGCGTGTCGGGCGGCTCAAGATCCAGTCGCGCGGGGGCCTGCCAGGCGATGGGCGGCGCCAGCGACGGCAGGCGAGCCGGGTACGTCAGGGCCTGCTGGATCGGGAGCCGCATGTCCGGCGAGGCCATCTGGGCGACGACGGAGCCGTCGACGAGTTCGACCATCGCGTGGATGATGGATTGCGGGTGGACGCTCACGGAGATGCGATCCGCGGGGGCGCCGAAGAGCCAGTGCGCCTCGATGCCCTCGAGCGCCTTGTTCATCAGCGACGCGGAGTCGATCGTGACCTT
>JADYYE010000063.1 GCA_020853815.1 Phycisphaerales bacterium | reverse complement strand
CCGCCGCCGTTATCGCCGCGGAGGTAGAGATTGCCGGTCGAGTCGACGGTGCCCATGCCGAACTGGGCGTTGTCGCCGATGCCAACGCCGGTCTGGTTGGTGGCGGCCATGTACTTGGTGACATACAGACGCGAGGGGCGAGCGGGATCGAAATTCACGATGCCGCCGATGATGTTGTTGGTCGAGACCCCGCCGGCGTCGGTGGAGAACTCGGCCATTCCGACGGCGAACTGCGAAGCGCCGTCGCCCGCAAAGATGTTGGGGCTGATCGCCGACGCGGGGTTGTTGTGAATCGGGTTGAGACCCTGGCCCGGGGTGTTCCATTCGCGGTAGAGGGGCGAGTGCAGGCCGGCGCTGTTCTGGAGCGTGGAGCTGATCCCCGAGCCGCTGAAGAGGCTGCCGAAGAAGGCGGGGTTGGTCTTGCTGGTCTTGATGAGGGGCGCGATGCCGAAGCGCGTGCCGCACGACGTGAACATCGGGGTCAGATCGACGACATACGCCGACGCCTGGTTGGGCACGCCCGTGGTCCAGGGATCGAGCGCATCGCCGGGGAGGCCCGCGGCGTACTTGTCAACGCTGTCCTGAGCGAGCGCCGGGGCGGCCAGACCCGCCAGGGCCATGAGCGAGAGTGCGGTCAAGCGACGATTCATCCTCATATCTCCTTCCAAGAGAAGTTTCCCAACACCAGTCCACCGCGAGCCCCGAGCACGAGTCTGGTCAGACCAAACCACGGCCCGTGTTCCGCCAGCGCGACTCCACCGCGACGACACAACCAAGACCCGCGTACCAGACCCCTCGATTCACAATGCCAGGGGACGAAACTGTATCCGCGCGGAGGCCCGACCGGGCGAAGACCTGGGCCCCAAAGCGTGAAGTTTGCGCATGGCCGACCCGGTTACAGACGGGCCGCGATCTGGGCCGCCAAGGCCGCGTTGGACTTCACCAGCTCAACGTTGGCCCGGAGGGTCTCTCCCCCAGACAACTCGTGAACAGCCGCCAGCAAGGCTGGGGTCAGATCGCGCCCCGTTACCCCCTTGGCCCGGGCTCGCTCCATCGCCAAGTCCAGCCATGACCGCCACTTGCCCGCGTCGATCTCGTGCGTGGGCGGCACGGGATTCACGATCAGCACCCCGCGCCCCGAGCGGGCGAGCTCCATCCGCACAAACCCGGCCAGGTCCGTAGCGCCGTCGAACCGCGCATCGACTCCGGCGGCACTTTCCCGCTGGTAGAAGGCCGGAAAACGTTCGGTCCGAAAACCAACGACGGGCACGCCGAGCGTCTCGAGCGCCTCGCGGGTGGCGACGACGTCGAGGATGGATTTCACGCCGCTGGAGACGACCGCGACCGGGAATCGTGTGAGGGCGGCGAGGTCGGAGCTTACGTCGAAGTGCTCGGCGCATCCGCGATGGACGCCGCCCAAGCCGCCGGTGGCGAAAACGCGCACGCCCGCGGACGCCGCGAGTTCCATGGTGGTGCTGACGGTGGTGGCGGCGTGCTGCCCTCGGTGCATCAGCACGCCGAGATTGGCGGTATTTGCCTTGGGGACCGAGGCGGCCGAGAGGAGTTCCGCGAGCTCCGCGTCGCTGAGGCCGACGATGGCCCGGCCGCCAACGAGCGCGATGAGCGTGGGGGACGCGCCGTGCGCGCGGACGATCTCCTGGAGCGAGCGTGCCAGTTCGGCGGCGCCGGCGCGGGGCACGCCGTGGAGGAGAAGGGTGGTCTCGAGCGCGACGCTGCGTGGTTCGGCCCGGTTGATCAGGTTCGGAATCATCAGAGCCTTTCGTGCCGACCGGCCGCGGTCGGGCGAACACGGATCGGGCGTGTTCAACCATCCCCGTTTCCGGTATCCTGCCGCGGCGTCCGGCCGGGCCCCAAAGTCCGCCGTCGGGCCGCAGGAGACTCGCGTCCTTATGAGCCTATCCGCCCTGGCCCTCACCATCCTCGCGATTCTCGCCGTTGGCTACGTGGTGTACGGGCGGTTCATCGCCCGCCAATACAACCTCGACGACACCCGCACCACGCCCGCGGTCGCCAAGAACGACGGCGTGGACTTCGTCCCGACCAAGCCGTTCTACCTGCTCGGTCAGCACTTCTCCGCGATCGCCGCCGCGGGGCCGATCGTGGGCCCGATCGCGGCGTGCATGGCGTTCGGCTGGCTCCCCTGCGTGCTGTGGATCGTGATCGGGGTGATCTTCATCGGCGCGGTGCACGACCTTTCGGCGCTGGTCGCGTCGGTTCGCCACGGGGCGCACTCGATTGCCGACATCGCACGGCACAACCTCGGGCGGCGCGCGTACCTGGCGATCGTTGCGTTCATCTGGATCTCGCTGCTCTATGTCATCACCGCGTTCACCGACGTGACGGCGCTCAACTTTGTCGGCAATGACCCCGAGCTCCAGGCGATCCAGGCCGACTTCAACCGCGGCGGAGCGGTGGCGGCGTCGAGCGTGCTGTACCTGGCGCTGGCGCTGGTTCTCGGGCTCGTGCAGTGGAAGCTCAAGCCCCCGATGTGGCTGGTCACGCTGATCTTTGTGCCGGCGACCTTCGCGATGGTGTGGCTGGGCACGAAGATGTCGACCACGCTGGTCTACGACATCCGGGTGTGGCACGCGGGGATCCTGGCGTACTGCTTCGTCGCGTCGCTTCTCCCGCTCTGGATGCTGCAGCAGCCGCGCGGCTATCTCGGCGGCTTCGTGCTGTACGTCTCGCTGGCCCTGGGAGTGTTCGGACTGCTCTTCGGCGGCTTTGCGATCGAGCAACCCGCCATCGCGCCCGGGAGCAGCAACATCTTCAACTGGTTTGCGAACGGCAATGCGGCGTCGATGTCGCAGATCATCTTCCCCTTCCTCTTCGTCACCATCGCCTGCGGAGCGTGCTCAGGCTTCCACGGCCTGGTGTGCGGCGGAACCACCAGCAAGCAGGTCAGCAAGGAATCGCACTGCACGCCCATCGCCTTTGGCGCCATGCTCATGGAGGGCTTCGTCGCGATCATCGCCCTCGCCACCGTCATGATCGTCTCTCCCGACAAGGCCAAGGCCTTCGCCGGCGCTCCCGGCGTGCTCTACGGCGAGGGGCTGGCTCGGTTCTTTGCCGCGATCTTCGGCGATCAGCACATGATCTTCGCCAAGACCTTCGGCACGATGGTGATCGCGACGTTTGTGTTCGACACGCTCGACGTCGCGACGCGTTTGGGCCGCTACCTGCTCCAGGAACTCACGGGATTCAAGGGGCGCGTCGCGGGCGTGGTCGCCGGCCTGCTGACGGCGGGGATTCCGCTCATCATTCTCAGCACCGCGGCGCCGGGGTCGTGGAAGAACTTCTGGGCCCTCTTCGGCACGTCGAACCAGCTCCTGGCCTCGCTCACGCTGCTGGGCATCACGGTGTGGCTGTGGCGCCAGCGAAAGCGGATCTGGTACGTCGCGATCCCCATGGTGCTGGTCATGAGCGTCACCGTCAGCGCCCTGGTCATCCAGATCGTCGCGGCGTATCGCGGGGCGGCCGCGTCCGGCTGGAAGCTCGATGCGCCGCTCATGAACGCCGGCGTCGCGATCGCGCTGCTCGCGCTGGCGTGCGTGTTCGTATTCGAGGCCCTGGCCGCTGTGAAACGCGGTCGGCCCACGGAGGCCGCGGCATGAAGAATGTGGCGAGTGTGTCGCGCATCGCGCGCCGGGTGGTCATCGGCGCGTCCTTCGGGGCAACGATCCTCGCGTCGTCTGCCTTGGGAATGGGCGGTGAACCCGCGACCTCCCAGCATCGGGCGGGGATCGAGGGCACGGTCTCGATACCGAATGCGGCCAGGCTTCGCGCGTGGCACGATCTGGTCGCGTCCGAGCCGCACATCGCGGGGTCCGAGGGCGATCAGCGCGTCATCGAAAAGCTCGTCTCGACGTTCCGCGGCCTGGGCCTCGAAGTCGAGCGTCACGACATCTGGCCGCTGCTCCCGACGCCCGTCTCAGCCAAGGTCGAGGTGATCGCGTCCGACATCCCCGGCGGGCGGGGCGAGCTTCCGCTCAAGGAAAAATCGCTCCCCGAAGACCCCGACACGCAGCACACCGCACTCACCTTCGGCTGGAACGGCTACAGCGGGAGCGGCGACGCGACCGGCGAAGTCGTCTACGCCAACTACGGGCGCAAGGAGGACTACGAAAAGCTCGCGTCACTCGGCGTCGACGTGCGCGGCAAGGTCGTGATCGCCCGCTACGGCGGAAACTTCCGCGGATACAAGGCCAAGTTCGCCCAGGCCGCCGGCGCGGCGGCGCTCATCATCTACACCGACCCCGCCGATTCCGGCTACGCCCGAGGCCTCATGTACCCCGAGGGCGGCTTCGCCAACGAGACCTGCATCGAGCGCGGCAGCCTCGCCACGCTCGACTACGTCGGCGATCCGCTCACGCCCGGCGTCGAAGCGACCATGAACGCGCCGCGCCTCTCGATCGAGTCGGTCGCCCTGCCCGCCATCCCCGTGCAGCCCATGGCCTGGAGCGGGGTGGTCGAGATCATGAAGCGGATGCGAGGGCCCGCCGTGCCAGCGGGTTGGCAGGGAGGCTTGCCCCTGCCGTATCGCGTCGATGGCAACGGCGCGGTGCAGGTGCGCGTTGCGGTTCAGCAGAAGCGGGAGATCACACCGACCGCCAACGTCGTCGCGACGATGCGCGGCGAGACGTACCCCGATGAAACCATTGTGATCGGTTGCCATCACGACGCATGGGGATTCGGCGCGGCGGACCCGACGTGCGGCCTGATCACGCTGATCGAGGCCGCCCGGGCGCTTACAGACATGCGGGCCCAGGGCTGGAAGCCGGCGCGATCGATCGTGTTCGCCGCCTGGGGCGCGGAGGAGATGGGGATCATCGGCTCATCGGAGTGGGTGGAAAGCCGGCGCGACAAACTCGAGCGCGACGCCGTGATGTACATCAACCTCGACATGGCGTCGATGGGTCCGAGCTTTGGGAGTGCGGCGTCGCCTTCGGTGCAGGGGATCGTGGAAGAGGCGATGAAGCGAGTGCCGCTGGCGCGCGACGCGACGCGCACCGTGTTCGACGCGTGGAAGGCCGGCGGCGGCGGATTCGGCGACCTCGGTGGCGGATCGGACCATGTCGGCTTCCTGTGTCACGCCATGGTGCCGAGCGCCGCGTTCGGCGCGGGCGGCGCGGCGGGGACGTCGTACCACTCGATCTATGACACCCGCGCGTGGTACCGAAAGGTCGTGGGCGAGGACTATGAGCCGGCGCTCATGGTGACGCGGATGGCGGCGACGGCGGCGGCGCTCGCGGGCGGGCCCGCGCTCGTGCCGCTCGAGCCGTGGCGATACGGGAGCGAAACGGCGCGGCTGCTCGGCGCAATCCGCGACGACGCGGCCAAGCTCGGCGTGGAGTGGCACGCGTCGGTGGAGCGCGTCGAGGCGATGATGGAGAAGTGCAATGCGCTCACGCCGATCGGTGACGCGGCCAGGTCCCGCCTCGCGGCGATCACGGACTCGGGCGCGATCGACGCGGCCAATCGCGAGTTGATGGCGTGCGATCGCGCGTGGAAGCGCGACGCCGGCCTGACGGGGCGCGCCTGGTTCAAGAACTTGTACGCCGCCCCGGATCGCGACTCGGGCTACGCGGCGTGGATGCTCCCCGAGCTGCGCCGCGCGGTCAGCGACAAGGATCTTGAGGGCTTCAATCGCGCGATCGGCGAGTACGAGCATGTGATCGCGGACCTCTCGGCACGCATCGATCGCATGGCCAGACCATGAACGAGACAGGCGATCGATGCCGAGTCACCCGACCACCTGAACACTTCTTCCTCCTTGTCTCCCTGTCTCGCTGCATCGCTGTCTCCCTGTCTCCCTGTCTCGCTCTCTCCCTGTCTCCCTGTCTCCCTGTATCGCTGCCTCGCTGTCTCCCTGTCTCGCTGTCTCGCTGTCTCCCTGTCTCGCTGTCTCGCTCTCTCCCTGTCTCCCTGTCTCCCTGTCTCGCTGCCTCCCTGTCTCGCTGTCTCGCTGTCTCCCTGTCTCGCTGCATCGCTTTCTCCGCTAAACTCTCCCCGTGGCCACGTTTCGATACATCGCCCTCGACGCCGGGGGCAAGCGCATCCGGGGCGAGCTCGCCGGCGCCAGCGAGCAGGCGGTGCTGTCGGAACTCGAAGGGCGCCGCCTTCTCCCCATTACGATTGAGCAAGCCGAGCAGGCGGCCAGCAAGGGCAAGAACGTCTCACCGCGACGCCTCGGCCAAACCTACTTGCAGCTCGCCGACCTTTTGCGTGCCGGTGTGCCGCTGCTTCGATCGCTCAAGCTGCTCGGCGGGCGCAAGAGCGACCCCGCGATGGCCGCGGCCTTCCGCGAACTTGCCGAGTCCGTCGCCGACGGCGGCGACCTGGCCGAAGCGATGTCGCGCCGACCACGCGTCTTCCCTTCCGTTCACGTCGCCATGGTCCGCGCCGGCGAGCGCGGCGGATTCCTTGAAAAGGTGGTCGAGCGACTCGGGCAATTGGTCACGTCCCAGGCCGAACTTCGCGGAAAGGTCATCGGCAGCCTGGTCTATCCCGCGCTGCTGGCGGCGTTGGGCTCGATCGCGCTCACGGTGATTTTCATCGTCTTTGTGCCGCAATTCCGCGTGCTGTTTGAGTCGGTGCCCGACCTGCCCACCGTCACGAAGCTCGTTCTGGCCCTGAGCGATCTTGTGTCGCGCTGGTGGATGTGGACTTTGATCGCCCTGGCGGCGGGCGTCTTCGCCGTCCGCTGGGTGCTCAAACGCCCCACGGTGCGCGAGAAGATCGAGTACTGGCGCACGTTCGCGCCCTTGATCGGGCCGCTCACCAGGTCGCTGGCGGCCGCCCGCTTCTGCCGGATGCTGGGCACAATGCTCGACAACGGCGTACCGCTCCTGGCCGCCATGCAGATCGCCAAGGAGACCGCCGGCAACCGCCTGATGGAGCGCGCGATCGCCAGCGCGGCCGAGTCCGTTCGCTCCGGCCGACCGCTGGCCCCGCCCATGGGCGAGAGCGGGCTCTTCGACGACGACATCATCGAGATGATCTCGGTCGGTGAGTCGGCCAACAACCTCGACCATGTGCTCATCACGATCGCGGAAACGATCGAGAAGCGGGTCGATCGCCTTCTCACGTCGCTGGTGAAGCTGATCGAGCCGTCGCTCCTTCTCGTCATGGCGGGCCTGGTGGCGACCGTGGCGATCGCCCTGATTCTGCCCATGACCAAGCTCGGCCAATGACGCGGGCGAGTCGTCCGCGCGTGCGACCATTCCCCTGCCAGCCTCCGAATCCTCAAATCCCCGATTTACACGGGAATCTGAACATGCGTCGATTCGGTGCTTTCCCCCAGCGCATCACCGCTTTGGTGCGCAATATCGCGGTGATGCGCCGCCGCAACTTGGCGGCGTTTCATCGGTCTGCTAGTCTGACAGCGTGGCGGCGTGGGCAGGAAGCCGATGCCGCCGGAGTTTGAGGCGCCCCGGGTCCTTGGGCCCAGCGCCGGAAAGGAAGCAGTCGAATGGAGTTGAAGTCGAAGTATGCCCGTTCAGCGTTCACGTTGTTCGAGGTCATGATCGTGATCGCGATCATCGTCGCGATCGGCGGGCTGGTCGGCCTGTCGGTGCTATCGCGCAAGAAGGACGCAGACAAGGACTTGGCGAAGGTTCAGATCAAGAGCATCGAGAGCGCCCTGGAAGGGTTCCACCTGAAGTACGACCGTTGGCCGACCGAGGAGGAGGGCCTGGCGGTCCTGTGGTCCAAGGACACCCTGTCGACCGACGCCGACGCGACCAAGTGGTCCGCGGAACTCAAGTCCCCGATCCCGACCGACAAGTGGGGCACGCCCTGGGGCTATCGCGCGGTGAGTGAGCACGGCGACGAGACCAAGTACGACCTGTGGTCGAGCGGCCCCGACAAGCAGGAGGGCACCGAGGACGACATCAAGAACTGGACGGACGAGGGCGAAGGCGCCCCGACCGATTCCGGCACGCCGTCCACCACCGGAGGCTCGAGCACGACGGGCGGCTGACGCCCTCGTGCGCGGGGGACGCGTCGTGCTTCCCCTTCGATCCAACACACGATCTCAAAACCGCGGCATGGCCGACGGCGGACGCCGCGCGTTCTCGCTCGTGGAGGTCGTGATCGCGATCGCGATCCTGCTGGCGATCGCGGCCCTGGTGCTCCCGTCGATGCTGGAGCGGACGCGGGGACGCGCGGAGCGTGAGGCGGTGGAGATCGCCAAGGCCGCGTGCTCGCGGGCCAGCAGCGAGTCACAGCGGAGAGGAGTCCCGATCTTGCTCGTCGCGGTGGCGGAACCCGATCACGTCAGGCTGGTCGGGTCGCGCGTCGAGACGGGCGACGACGAGGCGGGCGTGGTGCGTGAGCTCTTCTCGATCGACCTGCCGGCGGGCATGGCGGTGACGACCCCGGGCGCGAACGCGCCGCGGCCGGTGCCCCCGCCGTCGGGCGGAGCGGAATCGAGCGCGTTCGGGGCCACGCCGATCGTGGAAAGCGTCGTGACGCCCGCGGGGGCTCGAACGACGCTCACGCTCGCGTTCCCCGACGGGCGCTGCGCGGGCGGGCAATTCGACCTGGTCACCTCCGCCACGCGGCGCACGCGATTCACCCTGAGCGAGTGGACGTCCAACGTGCGTGCTCGCACGATCGACACCACGCCGAGCGCGGACCCGCTCGGGAACAAGGACGAGAGCGAAACCGTGGGGACCGGGCCCGATGCCGAGACCACAAGCACCCCCTCGGGCGGCTCGTCGCCAACCGGGGGTGGCTCATGAACTCCCGGCGCGGCCAGCTCCTGCTCGAATTGCTGCTCTCGGTCGCGATCTTTGTCGCGGCGGCGATCACGATCTCGTCGATCGTTCGTCGCGCGCAGGATTCGCTGCGCCAGGCCCGCGACCAGCACATCGCGGCGGACCTGGCCCAGTCGGCGCTGGCGCGGATCGAGTCGGGCCTGGCGACGCCCGAGTCGCTCAATGGCCCCGTGCCCGATTGGCCCACGGATGACCCCGACGCGCCGACGGGTTTCGACGACGCGCCGCCCACCGGCGCGTGGCGGATCGACATCGCCACCGAGGCCTCGGCCTTCCCGGGACTGACGAAAGTTTCGGTCACGGCGCGACGCGACGACCCGACCCTGCCGCCGGCGTCGTTCACGATGCACCAGCTTGTGCGTCTCGGCCAGAGCGCCCTGGACACGGTCGGGCGCGACGCCGCGGGGAGGGACCGATGAGCACCCACCCGATCTATCCCGGGCGCGGCTCGGCGGCGTTCACGCTCTTTGAGGCGATCCTCGCGCTCGCGCTCTTGATCGTGCTGTCGTCGCTGGTGTTCGCGTTCGTGGCGGATCTTTCGCGGAGGCGCGACCAGGTGATCGAGGCGATGACGCGCGATCGCGGGGTGGAGCTCCTGCTTGATTCCGTGGAGTCGGACTTGTTCGCCTGTGCCGCGGTCGCGCCGGACGGCTCGCCGGGCGTCAAGGGAGATGCCCGCTCGATCTCGATCTTCACGCGCGGCGTGTCGGGCGGGACCAGGAGCGACGGCATCCATTCGCGCTACGCGTTCGCGGGTGGTTTCATCGATGTGGCGCGGCGCGATCAGCACGATCCGCGCACGCCGCGCCCCGAGACGATCGCGGAGAACGTCTCGCGCGTGCGGTTCCGCTACTACGACGGCTCGTCGTGGTCGTCGTCGTTCTCGAGTGATCGGCGCGGGCTGCCGGTCGCGGTCGAGGTGGCGATCTGGACGACGGGGCGGGGCGAGCGCGACGTGGAGGACTCGACCCAGGACATGGAGATCGATCCGCCCGATCGGCGCCGGGTCATCTGCATCCCCGACGGGCCCAGCGCGGGCTGGAAGGAGGGCGCATGACCCGCCCCGTAACTTCCAGGTCCGAGCGGCGATCGCGCCGGGGCGTGATGCTCCCGGCGGTGATGATGATCGTGGTGCTGGTGGCGCTGATCGGCGCGACGCTCGCGGCGGCGACGGGCGCGCAGGCGCACGGCGCGAGCGCGTCGTTGTCGCGACGCCAGGCGCGGGCGCTGGCGTGGTCGGGCGTGCAGGCCGCGATGGCGGAAATTGCCGATCAACGGATCGCGATGCTCAGGGGCGCGACGCCCGCGCTCACGAGCGAGTGGACGCTGTTTGAGTTGGGCGGGCGGCGGGGCGTGGTGCGGCTGGTGTCGCTCGACGCCGAGGGCGACGCGATCGCGGAGGCGGCCCGGGCGAACGTGAACACCACGCCCGATGAAGCGTTGCGAGCGCTGGTCGGTCCCGAGGCGGACCCGATCATCGCGGCGCGTCGGGGCGGCATGGTCGCCGCGGTGGAATCGATCGATCTCTCGCCGCCCAAGGGCGAGGGCGGCGCGACGACGGGCGCGGGGGCGGGCGCGAGGCCGGGATCGACCTCGGGCGTGCCCGGGCCCACGGTGGGCGACGCGGCGCTGCCGGGCGGAAGCGATGACGCCTCGCGGGCCGATCCGCGAAAGGTGCTGACGGCGCTCTCGTGCGACCCGGATGTTCAGGCGGGGGTCGGGCCGGGCGGCGACGAGCACGCGGGGCGGGTGCGGATCAACCTGGCGAACGGCTGGTCGAAGGAGCTTGGCGAGCAGATCACGGCGCGGTTCGGGGGTGAGGGGGCGCAGGCGGTCGAGCGCGTGATGAGCGCGGGCACGAAGTTCGGGAGCGCGTCGGACATCGTTGCGGTGCTGCGGCAGCTGGCGGTGCCGGAGGGCGAGTGGGGCGTGCTGCTGGATGCGTACAGCGCGGCGCGGGGGGTCTACGTGCCCGGGCGGGTGGACATCAACCGCGCCGGCGCGGGCGTGCTCGCGGGCGTGCCCGGGATGACGCCCGAGAGCGCGGAGGCGATCGTGGGAGCCCGCTCGCGTTTGAGCGAGGAGAGCCGGGCGCTCGTGACCTGGCCGCTCACCGAAGGGCTGGTCAGCGTCGAGCAGTTCCAGGAGGCGGTCGATCACATCACGACGCGCTGCCTGCAGTGGCGGGTGCGGATCGAGGCGGGGATGGTGGTGGGCGGCGTGTCGGGGAGCGCGTCGAGCGGATCGGCGCGCGACCAGTCCGGGACGGGCTTTGCGTTTGAATCGAGCGGAATCCGCGGGCGCGACGACGCGATGACGAGCCAGCCGCGGGCGGCGAGCGACGATTGGTCGGGGCGGGTGGTGTACGAAGCGGTGATCGACGTGGCGGCGGAACGGCCGCGGGTGGCGTACCTGCGCGACGTGACGCTCGACGAGATTCGCCACCTGATGCCGGGACGGCCGGATGCGCGCGAGCCGGGCCTGAGGGGTGAGCCTTCGGGCGAACTTCCGGGTGAAGGACCGGGGGAATCGGAGCCCGACGGCTTGTCGGGCGGCGTACCGTCCTCGGATCGGGGCCCGAGCGCGGAGCTCGACTTTGGCGACGAGGAAATCGACGCGGGCCTCTCGCTGGAAGGCATGGACGCCGAGGCGATGACAAGCGCGATCGATGCATATTCAGACCGAGATCCACCCACGGCGCCCGGGGCAGCGCCCAAGGCGCCCGAGCGCGGCGATGATCGGGTGGGGCGTTGGTCCACGCGCGGGCGGCCGGGCGGGCCGGGAGGGAGTTCACCATGAGCACGCGCGGGTTGTTCACGGTGGTTGATTTCGAGCGCGGGCGGGTGGCGGCGCTGCAGGGCGTGGTGTCGGTGGGCGGCGTCGAAATCCGGCGCGTGGCGGTGGCCGACGCGCCCGAGGGCGTGTCGATCGAGGACGGCGCGAGCTGCGGTCGATGGATCGCGGGCGTGCTGCGCGAGGCGGGGTTTGCCAAGAGCAAGCTCGTGATCGGCGTGCCGCGCGCCGACGTGGTGCTGAAGCGGCTGTCGCTCCCGGTGAGCGAGGAGACCGACGAGGGCGATCTGGCGGGGGCGGTCGCGCTGCAGATGGGCCGCCAGCTGGCGGTGTCGGCGGAGGGCGCGTCGATCGACTACGTGCCGATGAAATCGGGGTTGGCGACGCCGGATTCCAGCGGGCATCCGTCGCTGTCGGTGATGGCGGCGGCGATCCCGGGGGATCGGGCGGCGTGGTTCCGGGCGTTGGGCGAGGGGCTGGGCTGGCCGGTGCGCCGCATCGGAATGCGGGGCGCGGGAACGGCGGCGATGCTGACCGAGGCGTCGATCCGCCAGGGGGCGGGCGTGCTGGGCGTGACGCTGGGGCGCGCGACGGCGGAGTTCGTGGTGGTCGAGGACGGCGCGATGACGTTCGCGCGCTCGGTTGACGTGGCGCTCCCGCAGAGCGCGGAGGATCGAGAGAGCTTCGCGGAGCGGTTGAGCGTCGAGGCCAAGCGCACCTGGGCGAGCCATCGCGCCGGGAGCCCGGCGCTGGACCTCGGCGGCGTGACGGTGCTGGGCGCGGGCGAGACGGCGCGGCTGGCGGGCGAGAGCTGCGGCAAGCAGCTCGAGGCGTCGTGGAGCCTGACGGGGCTGCCCTCGCGGGTGACGTGCGAGGCGACGATTTCGCCGGATGACCTGACGGCGATCGCGCCCCTGGCGGGACTGCTGTACGAGTGGGTGCTGGGCGCGCCGACGCTGGATTTCGCGGCGCCCCGAAGGGCGCCGGACAAGAACGCGAGGGTGCGCAAGGCGGCGCTCCTGGGCGTGCTGGGAATGATCGTGTTCGGCGGCGGGGGGGTGGTGCTGTCGAACCAGCGCCTGGCCGAATTGGAGAGCGAGGTCACGCAGGCGCAGGGCGACGCCGCGGGCAAGGCCAAGGACTACGAGGCGTTCCTCGTTCAGCACGCGCGGCTGTCGCACATCGAGACGTGGCGCGATTCGGGCGTGCAGTGGCTCCCGCATGTGAACGCGATCAGCGAGCGATTCCCGCCGACGAATCAATCGATTCTCAACGAGCTGAACGGGCACCTCAAGGCCTCGGCGGAGTATGTGCCGGGCGGGACGCGGTACCCGGACGGGAAGTGGGCGCCGGCGCGTGACGCGGCGATCTCGATCGAGGGAACGATGAAGTCGCGCGCGGTGGCGACGGGCCTGCGCGAGACGCTGGTGCAGAGCGAGCTGTACCGCGTGGAGAGTAAGGGCGCGGACGTGGCGGAAAAGTTCGGCTTTGAGTTGAGCACGCCGATGGCGCTCCCCGAGAAGCCGCCGGCGAAGGCCGGTGACAAGTCCAAGGAGGCGAAGTCTGGCGCCAAGGCGCCCGCGACTCCCGCAGCGCATCCGACGCCGCCCGCGAACTCCACGCCGCCCGCGAACAAGGCGAACGCGGCTCCGCCTCCTGAGCCTGCGCCGGACCAGAAGCCGACCGAAGCGCCCAAGGCGGGAGGTGGTTCATGAACCTCCTGGCGTCTCGGGGCAAGTGGTGGCTGGGCGGCGCGGGCGCGGCGGCGGCGATCTTCGGCGCGTATCTGTTCGTCCATGCGGGCCCGCGGGATGAACTGCTCGGGAAGATCAAGGCGGCCCGCGACGAGGAGCAGCGCCTCGTCGGACTGCTCAGGCAGCGGGCGGTGGTGAACAAAAAGCTCACGGAGTTCGGCGCGACCACGCTGGGCGCGAAGCTCGACGTGGTCGACAAGCGGTTCCGCGACGGATTGAACCAGATCGCGGCCCAGAGCGGGCTGGGCGGCGTGGTCGTGCAGACCGGGCAGCCGAGGGCCCAGGCCAGCCCGCTGCGCAACGCCAAGGGCGTGCAATCAACGCTCAAGCGTGCGATCGGGCAGCAGAAGCAGCCCGATTTCAGCGTGATCGAAGGGACGCTGAAGGGGACGGGCACGCTGGATCAGGTGCTGCGGGCGCTGGCGTCGGTGCAGGCACAGGCGTGGGTGCATCGCGTCGACGATTTCTCGATCAAGCCCAGGGTGAGCAAGGATCGCGAGCAGTTTGAGTTCCAGGTGAGCGTGTCGACGATGATCGCGCCGGACCTGGCGAAGGCGGACAAGGAGCCGACGGTGGTTCCGCCGCCGCAGACGATGGAAGCGATGTGGAGCGCGGTGGCGGGGAAGAACATGTTCCGCGAGCCGCCGCCACCCGCGCCGCCGCCCGCTCCGCCGCCGACGGTGGTGGCGCAGACGCCGGCGCCTGCGCCGCCTCCCGCGCCGCCGCCGGCGCCGCCCTACAACGACTGGAAGCTGGTGGGGGTGGTGCGGACGGAGCGTGGCGTTGAGGCCTGGGTGCTGAACACCAAGACGAATGAGCGTGCCGTGCTGCCGCCGGGCGGCAAGGTGTTGGACTTGACGTTTGTCGATGGAACCGGCGAGCGCGCGGTGTTCGACATCGGCGGGCAGAAGTTTGCGTTTGTGAACGGTCAGGTGCTGGGCGTGCGAACGCCAGCCGAACAGTCGCCGGGACAGTAGACTGGCGAGGCGTGGAACAACTCGATCCGGGCCGGAGGCTCGGTGTGGAGGTAGGTATGGAATACGAGAGCGACGCGAGGGCATCGATCGGCGCGGCGAGTGGGACGACCATGCGCGCACGCCGGGCGGCGATCGTGGCGGCATCGTTGATCGCGGCCTCGGGGACGGTGGTTCCGGTGTGGTCGGCGCGGGCCCAGGAAGCCCAGCCAGCCGCCCAGCCAGCGACGCAACCGGCGTCGCAGCCGGCACCGGCGAATGAGCCGCCCGCGTCAGTCCCAACGCCCGCGCCGGCGCAGCCGTCCGCGCAGCCAGCGGCGCCGGCCCAGCCGGCCGCTCAGCCCCCGGCACAGCCGGCCGCTCAGCCGGTGCAGCCGCCCGCGCCCAAGGGCATCACGTTCAACTTCAAGGACGTGCCGTTTGATTTCGCGCTGGACTTCTTCTCGCGCGAGTCGGGCCTGCCCGTCATCCGCGAGGTGGCGGTGCCCGCGGGCAACATGACGTTCATCGGCGCGTCGGCGTATTCGTTCGAGGATGCGCTGTCGATCCTGAACCTGAACCTGGCGATGCACGGCGTGCAGCTGCGCAAGCAGGAACAGTTCCTGTATCTGTCGACGCTGCAGGCCTCGGCCCAGAAGGCGGGCGTGGTGGCGCGCGAGAAGGTGCCGCCGGAGATGAAGCCAGAGCAGTTCCTGACGCTGACGCTCCCCTTGAGCAATGCCAGCTCGGAGTTGGTGGCGACGCAGATCAAGCCGATGATCGGGCCGTTCGGCGCGGTGACGAGCGTGCCGGCCCAGAACATGCTGGTGATCGTGGAGTCGGCGGCCCAGTGCCGTCGCATCCAGTCGATCGTGCAGACGATCGACGACGTGCGTCCGGTGGACACGCAGTTCAAGCTCTTCAAGCTCGAGCACGCGCAGGCGGACGCGGTGTACAACGCGCTGCGCGGCCTGATCGGCGAGCGCGTGAAGCAAACGTTCATTGACAAGGACGGCAAGCAGACGACGGTGCAGGACGTGAGCATCTCGGGCATGAACATCCAGCCCGATATCCGCACCAACTCGATCATCGCGGTCGGGCCGGTCACGCGCCTGCAGACGTGCGAAGAGCTGGTGAAGCTGCTGGACCAGCCAGACGGCGGGGCGGCCGGCGAAACGCAGATGGTGACCTTCACGCTGCGCACGCTGACACCCGAGGACGCGGCCAGGAAGATCGAGGGTTTGTTCGCGAGCGTTCAGCCCAAGAACAAGCCGGTGCTGCTCCCGCTCCCGGAGTCGGGCAAGCTGACGCTGGTGGGGGCGCAATCGCTGTTGCTGCGGGCGACGGCGCTGATGGGCGAGATTGATCCGGGCGCGGGCAACGACACCCAGCCGCGGAGCGAGCGGCGCGCGACGACGGTGCGCCTGAAGTATGTGACGCCGGCGCAGGTCGAGGCGATCGCGGGCAAGCTGCTCACGCCGCGCCAGATGCAGGCGGTGAAGTTCGCGCCGACGCCCGACTCCAAGGGCATGGTCGCGACGGGGCCCGACGCGGACCTCAAGGCGTTCGAGCAGCTCGTGCAGGGCATCGACGTGGCGCCGCAGACGGACAAGGAAGTGCGCCTGGTGCGGATTGCGGGCGGCGATCCCAAGGCGGTGCTGGACCGCGCTACGCAGCTGTATTCCGCGACGGGCAAGAGCGAGACCGACCCGGTGGCGGCGACGCTCGACGAACCGACGCGCTCGGTGACGTTGATCGGTTCGCGCGCGGCGCTGGCGGCGTTCGACACGCTGCTGGCCAATGCGCAGCAGAACGCGCAGGTGGTGCAGGAATCGCGTACGTTTGACGTGGCGAAGGTGCGCCCTTCGGTGATCGCGCCGAAGCTGTCGAGGCTGGCGCGACCGATGCTGGCGCCGACGGACGGGAGCACGTATCACGAGCCGAGCGTTGAGCCGGTGGACGAATTGAACAAGCTGGTGGTGCGCGCGGAGCCCGCGCAGATGGCGACGCTCGCGGAATTGGTGAAGCGGCTCGACGCGGACGATCCGTCGACGCGCGAATTGCGGGTCGTGAAGCTCACGGGCGCGGACCCCAGGGGGCTCCTGGCGCGCGCGGAGCAGTTGTACGCGCAGCGCTCGGCGGGATTGTCGGAGGATCAGGCGGGCCCGGTGACGTGGGAGTTTGACGAGAAGTCGGGCTCGGCGCTCATCACGGCCCGCTCGAACGCGATGCGGATGTTCACCGACGCGATCACGCAGGCGCAGCAGCTGGTGCCGCCGGCGCGGACGACGCGGGTGATCGATGTGCAGAACGTGGCGGCCAAGGAGCTTGTGCCGCAGATCACGGAGTTGCTGGCGGGGAGCGATCCTTCGGACCCGTCGCGCCGGGTCGATCCGGCGTCGATCCGCGTGATCGAGCGTACGAACTCGCTGTTGGTGACGGGCGAGGACGTGCAGGTGCGCGTGATCGAGGACTATGTGAAGCGCCTCGACAAGCTGGATCGCACGGACCTCCCGCCGCTCAAGCTCTTGCAGCTCAAGACGGCGGACGTGAGCTCGATCGCGTCGATGCTGATGCAGCAGTATGGCTCGCGGGCGCAGGCGGAGCGATCGGCCAAGCCGGTGGACGTGCGTGCGGACGCGGCGACCAACACGCTGATCGTGTCGGCGCACCAGGACCTGTTCAACGAGATCAAGGCGTTCGTTGAGGAATTGAACAAGGACAAGAAGGACACGACGGGGCGCGTGACGCAGCTCTTCCCGCTGAAGGTCGCGAAGGCGACGGACGTGGCGAGCGCGATGGAGAAGCTGTATCCGCAGCCGCCCATGCCGGTCGATCGTCTCGGGCGGCCCATGCCCTGGGCGCAGCAGCCCAAGGAAGTGACGGTCTCGGCGGATTCGTCGAGCAATACGCTCATCATCGATGCGCCGCAGGAGCGGATGGAATCGATCCAGGCGCTGGCCGGGCAGCTCGATCGCGTGGAGCTTCCGCCGCAGTCGCAGCTTCGGACGTACCGCGTGGTGGGCGCGAACCTTGGCGCGATCGTGCAGACGTTGCAGTCGCTGTCGCGCCAGGGCAATCTGGCGGCGCCTGCGCAGCCGGGCAAGCAGCCGGTGCAGGTGCTGATCGAGTCGGAGCCCAAGAGCTCGACGCTGATCGTCGCGGGCGACACCGTGACGTTCGAACGCGTCGAGACGATGCTCAAGGAGCTGCAGGCGGTTCCGATCGAGAAATCGCTGCGCGTGTTCCCGATCGCCAACGCCAAGGCCGCGGACATCAAGGATCGCGCTAAGCAGATCTACGACGCGCAGATCGCGCAGATTCCCGGCGCGAATCCGGTAGAGTTGAACGTCGACGAGACGACCAACTCGCTCCTGGTCGTCGCGGACACGGAGGGGATGACGCGTTTCGCCAAGGTGATGGACGAGCTCTCGCGCCAGGCAGGTCCCGCGCGCGAGATCCGGATGATCGAGCTGAAGCTCGCCAAGGCCAAGGAGGTCGTGACGTTCCTTGACGAGCTGCTGCGCTCGAGCAAGTCGCTGCAGATCAAGGGCGGCCCGGACCCGGTGTTCGAGGCGATCGAGACCACGAACTCGGTGCTCGTGGCGGCCCAGCCGGCGCAGTTCTCGGTGATCGAGGCGCTGGTCAAGAATCTAGACAACCAGCAGACGGCCGAGCGCCCGCCCATGCGCATCATGAAACTGCGCACGACGGACGCGGCGAGCATGGCGCAGATTCTCACGCAGGCGTACGACAAGCGCGCGCCCGAGATGAAGCTCAAGCAGCCGGTGGACATCCAGCCCGACGCCGCGACCAACACGCTGATCGTGTCGGCTCACGCGGACATCCTGCCCGAGATCGAGGCGGTCATCGAGCAGCTCAACGAGCAGCAGGCGGTCGACGCGGACGGGCGCGAGATCCGGATATTCCCGCTGAAGGTGGCGCGGGCCGAAGAGCTCGCCAAGACGATCGACCAGATGTATCCCGAGCCGCCCATGCCGCGTGACCCGCGGAACGGGCAGCCGCGCCCCGACCTGCAGCGGGCGCGGGAGATCGTGGTGCGGGCGGATCGCGCGACGAACTCGCTGATCGTCGACGCGCCGGCCAAGCGCCTGTCGGGGTTTGAGCAGATCGTGAAGAGTCTGGACCAGACGAAGCTGGCGGAGAACGTTGAGGTGCGCTCGTACCGCGTGGCGAGGGCGGACCTGGCCAGCGTTGTGTCGACGCTGAAGAACCTGGCTTCGACGGGCGCGATCTATGCCAACGGGCAGGGCGCGGCGCCGGGCGTGGCGACGCCGGTCACGGTGGACAGCGAGCCGACGACGCGCACGCTGATCGTGAGCGGGCCGACGAGCGTGTTCGCGGCGGTCGAAAGGGTGCTGCAGCAGATGGACGGGCCGGCGAACCGCCCGGGCACGAGCGTGAAGCTGTACACGCTCAAGCACGCCAGGGCAGAGCGGCTTCAGACGCTGCTGGAACGTTTGCTCACGACGCGACTGCGCGAGATCCAGGATTCGGAGGGGCGGCCGGTCGCGGACGTGAAGTCGCTGCTGGAGGTCGCGGCCGACGCGGGCTCGAACACGCTCATCATCTCGGCGCCGGCGGCGATCCAGGAGGTTGCGGAACAGTTGATTCAGTCGCTGGATTCCGAGGCCGCCGCGAGCGGTCGATCGGTGATCCGCGTGGTCCCGCTGTCGTACGCCGAGGCGGGGCAGGTGGCGCAGACGCTGAACCAGGCGATGCCGACGTTCGAGCTTCCGAGCGGCGGGAAGGTCACGGTTCTGGCGGCGCCGGGTTCCAACGCGATCCTGATCACGGGCGTGCCGCAGGACTTGGCAAAGATCGAAGAGCTTGTCAAGCCGCTGGACATCCGTCCGACGGACCAGGACACGCCGAGCGTCGAGACGTTTGTGCTCAAGAACGCGGACGCGGGAACGATCGCCAAGACCGTGGAAGCACTGCTGGTCGAGCAGCAGCAGCTCGATCCGCGCGTGCTGTCGTTGCAGTTGCAATTGGCTCGACAGGCGCGTCAGGACCTGTTCAAGAAGCCGCTCATCAAGGTTGAGGCCGAGACGCGCAGCAATTCGCTGATCGTGTCGGCGCCGGCCGCGACGATCCAGCTCGCCAAGTCGGTGATCGAGCGGTTGGACCAGCCCGCGGGCCCGAGCGAGCGCACGGCGGCGACGTACACGCCCAGCAAGGGCGACCTGCAGCAGCTCTCGACGAGCGTGCTGAAGATGGTGAACGCGACGGTGCCCGCGGGGCGCACCGCGCTGGAGCTGGTGCCCGAGCCCAAGACCGGGAGCATCCTGGCGCTCGGCACGCCCGAGCAGGTGGGCGAGGCGCTCAAGCGCCTGGCGGAGATGGACGATCGTTCGATGCTCGCGCCCGCGGTTGAGCTGGCGGTGATCGACCTTGCGAACGCGGACGCGGCATCGGTCGCGTCGACGGTGCAAGGGATGCTGTCGGATCGCTCGCGCTGGCCCGAGGAACTCCGGCGCGCGGAGAAGGCTTCGCTGAACGTGCCGCAGCCGACGGTGAACGCGGACAGCAAGAGCAATCGCCTGCTCGTGAGCGCGCCCACGGTGCTCACGCCGATCGCGCGCGAACTCATCGCGACGCTGGACAGGCCGGCGGCCCAGTCGACGGTCGACGTCCGCGTTTTCCCGCTTGGAAGGGCCTCGGCAAGCGATGTCGCCACGGCGCTGCGCGCGGGGCTTGAGGCGTCCGCCAAGCCCGGGCAGCCCAAGCCCACCATCAGCGCGGAGCCCTCGAGCAACGTGGTGGTTGTGAGCGGGTCGTCGGATCAGCTCGAGCAGGCGGCCGAACTCATCAAGCCCATGGACGAGGGGCAGAAGCCCGACGCCATGGGCGTGCGCACCGTGTTCCTGAAGCACGCGCGGGCTGAGACGGTGCAGCCGGTCGTTGAGCAGATCCTGAAGCGCGACTCGATGCTCACGATGATCCCGGAGTACCAGCGCTTCCAGTACCTGACGCAGAAGGGCCAGGGCGCCCCGTCGGGCGACGCGGGCATTCGCGTGGCGGCGGAGCGGCGGCTCAACGCGATCGTCGTGAGCGGGCCGGTGTCGGTGCTCGAAGTCGCCGAGCAGGTCGTGAGCGAGCTCGACGCGGACCCGGCGACGCGCGGCGGAGAGACCACGCGCGCGGTGCGCCTCATTTCACTGCTGAACGCCGACGCGTCGGAGCTGGCGACGAGCATCGAGGCGGTGTTCAAGGAAGACGCGAGCACGGACCAGCCGCCCACGGTGCGCGTGGACAAGGCGAGCAACTCGCTGATCGTGCGCGCGACGAACGAACAGTTCGCGACGATCGAAGAGCTGGCGGGCAAGCTCGACAAGGCGACCCTGTCCACGAGCCGCCAGATGCGCATGATCCCGGTCGATCGATCGCGCGTCGACGCGGAGTTGATGGCCCAGACGCTGCGCCGGCTGCTCGAGCAGCAGAGCGGCGTGAAGGTGCAGGTGATCTCGACGGACGAATTGCTCGAACGCCAGCAGAAGGACGGCAAGGGCGGCGAGAAGCCCGACGGCGACAAGCCCAGGCCCGGGCCCAAGGGCGGCAAGAAGCCGCAGAGCATGAAGCCCGCGGACGAAAGCACGAGCGCGACGCGGATCGCGAGCGTGGCCGGCGCTTCTCGTGATTCGGCGAGCACCGTGAAGACGAGCGCGATTGAAGGAGCGCACGGCGGCCTGCCCGCATGGGCTTGGCTGGTGATCGGCGCGGTCGATTCCGATGGAGCCTCTCTAGGGCAAGCATCGCCCGAGCCCCCCGCGAGCGAGAAGCCTGTAGCCGAGAAGGGCGCGGAAGAGCCGACGGCCAAACAGCCCGCGACGCCGAAGGCCGCGCCGGCGACGGAAGGACCGGAGCAGGACACGGTGACGATCGCGGTGGACCCATCGACGAACTCGCTGGTGATCCTGGCCTCGCCGCGGATGACGGATCGCCTGGCGGAACTGGTGGGCGAACTTGAGAAACAGATGCCGACCGAGCCGACGAGCGTGCATGTCGTGACGCTGCCGGCGACGGCGGACGCGTCGCAGATCGCGCCCCTGGTCGATTCGACGCTGCGGCAGGTGGGGCGCGCGTCGGCGCGGAATCCCGGCGGGTTCAGCGGCCCGGTGTCGGTGGCGGCGGACCCGGCGGGCTCGTCGCTGATTGTGCTGGCCAACGACTCGGACTTTGAGTCGATCAGCCGGCTGATCACGTCGATCTCGCAGGTGGGGCGGGCCGAGAGCGTGTCGCTCAAGGTGTATCCGTTGGAGAATGTGACGGCGGCGAAGGCGTCGGCGTCGCTGAACGACCTGTTCAGCGCCGAGCCGCGCGGGCGACAGGCGCGGCGCGTGCGCCAGCTCGAAATGACGGTGAAGACGGGCGAAGGCGAGATGACGGCCAAGCTCGATCCATCGCGCGTGCGCGTGAGCGCTAGTCCGGGCGGAACCGCGATCATCGTCGCGGCCCCGGCGGAATCGATGGGACTGATCGACCAGTTTGTCGCGATGATCGACCAGAGCCCGGTGACGGACCGCCTGTCGATCCGGCGCTATGCCCTCGAGAACGCACGGGCGCAGCAGCTCTCGCAGACGATCCAGCAATTGATGGACGCGCAGAGGCAAGGGCCGAACGCCAGCGAACTGCCGCAGGCCAGGCTCGTGCCCGACGCGCGGACGAACTCGCTCTTGGTCACGGCGTCGGAGACGCAGCACTCGGAGATCAAGCGGCTCCTCGAGACCGCCGACGCCAGCGCCGAAGAGCCCGGCATGGTGATGGCGATCATCCCGCTTCAGCAGGCGAGCCCGGCGACGGTGCGCCGGATCGTCGAGGAAGTGCTGATCGGGCGCGATCAGGCCAAGGCGAGCAAGATACGGATTTCCGCGGATGATTCCTCGAGCCTTTTCGTCGTGCGCGCGCAGCAGGACGACATCGATGAAGTGAAGAAGATCGTCGCGCAGGTCGACTCGGCGGAGACGAGCGGCCTTCCGGTGCGCACCGTGAAGCTCGAACGGGCCGACGCGCAGCAGGTCGCGGGCGCGCTCCAGCGTTTCTTCACCGAACGGGCGCAGGTTTCGTCGCGCCCGGGCGCGAAGGTCGCCAACCGGGTCGCGGTGGTGGGGGACGCGCGGAGCGGATCGCTCGTCGTCGCTTCGTCGGACGAGGACTTTGAGCAGGTCAAGTCGCTGGCGAGCGCGTTTGACACGCCCGCGGCGTCGCAGGACATGCAGTTCCGCATCATCACGCTCAAGAACGCGCGCGTGATGGACATCGAGCCCACGATTCGGAACATCGCGGATACGCTGCGTTTCGAGCGGGCCGTCGGGCAGCGCCGGAGCGAGCAGAACGCCGTCCTGATCGAGCCCAACGAGCGGACCAACGCGATCGTAGTGGTGGGCACGACGGACCAGCTGGACACGGTGGAGAAGATCATCGGGTCGCTGGACCAGCCGGGTTCGGAGCGGGTGGCGATGACGGTGAAGGCCGTGATGCTCGAGCGTGCGGACCCGCGCGCGGTGTCGCAGGCGATCGAGCGCGCGATGGTGACGCCGGGCTGGCGCTCGTGGCGCGGGCAGGACCCCGACGCGGTGGCCGTGCAGACCGACGCGCAGCGCCGCGCGCTGATCCTGGTCGGCAAGGCCGAGCGGGTTGAGCTGGCGGCCAAGTACATCGCGGAACTGGACAACGCGGGCGCCGGCGGCGGGCAGGAGATCCAGTCGATCACGCTGCAGCACGCGCGGGCGGACCGTGCGGCCGAGAGCCTCAATCGGTTCTTCAATGAGCGAGCCCGTGCGCAAGGGTTGCAGCAATCGGGCGTGTCGGTGATCGGCTCGGTCGATGGGAACGTTCTGATCGTGTCGGCGGACCCGGTGAACGCGGCGTCGGTGAAGGATCTGGTCGCGCAGATCGATCAGCCAGCGCTGGGCCAGGACCGGCGGTTCGAGATGTACTACATGCAGAACGCCGACGCCGCCGAGGCTGCGGGAACGTTGCGCGCGATGTTCAACCGTCTCGGGCGGGGCGAGGAGCAGGTGGTGGTCACGCCGCAGCCCAGCAGCCGCACGCTGATCGTGTCGGCTCCGAGCGCGGTGTTCGACCAAGTCGACGCGCTGGTGAAGCAGCTCGACGCGCCGCCGACGGTCGAGAACTCGAAGATCGTGACGGTTCCGCTCGAATCCGCGAAGGCGGCGGACGTGGCGACGGCGCTGAAGTCGGCCCTGCCGCCGAACGTCAAGGTGACCGTGACGCCGGTGGCGCGGAGCAATTCGCTGTTGCTGACGGGCTCGAACGAGGCGATCAAGCTGGCGATGGACCAGATCCAGACGATCGACCAGGTGCCGGTGAAGAGCTTGCTGGCGTTCAAGCGGATCAAGCTCGACAACGCGATGGCGGACGACGTGTACTTCACGGTGACGCAGATGCTCCGCCTGCGCCCGCGCGACACCGACGGGCGTCCGCAGACGAGCGTGGACTACTCGCGCCAGGACAACACCCTTGCGATCTCCGCGCCCGCCGACCAGATCGAGGAAATCGAGCAGATGGTCAAGCAGCTCGATGTTCCCACGGCGGCAACGCGGAAGACCGAGTTCGTGAAGCTCGAGTTCGCCAACGCGGAGCAGACCGCCAAGGCGCTGGAGGTGTTCTACGGGCGGTACGCGCCGGAGGCGGCGTCGCCCGCGGCCCGGGCCGTCACGATCGTTCCCGATCCGTCGTCGAACTCGCTGGTGATCAGCGCCGAGGACAAGGAGTGGTCGGGCATCCGCTCGCTGCTCACAAAGCTGGACTCGAAGGAATACGACGCGACGCAGCAGCTCTCGGTGATCGCGCTCAAGCACGCGGACGCCGCCGGAGTGGCACGCGCATTGAATGAGGGATTCCGTGCGCCGCTGGAGGACCAGGCGCGCCGGGACCAGATCACGCGTCAGCGCGACCGATCGGGCCAGGACGGGCGGAACGAAGATCGATATTTCTCGCCGACGGTGCTGGTCGACACGCAGGGTCGTCCGACGGTATCGGCCGAGCCGCAGACCAATTCGCTGATCGTCTTCGCGGGGCGGCGCGATCTTGACCGGATCGAGTCGATTGTGAAGCAATTGGATGTGCCGGGGTTTGCCGACCTGCCGCCGGCGCGGGTGATCCCGGTGATCGGCACGGGCAAGCCCAGCGCGATCGCGTCGACGATGCGTGAGCTGTTCGCGATGAGCGGCATGGGAAACATGGCGCGGCGCGGGCCGCGCTCGATCGTGATCATCGGCGATGACGCGTCGAGCGCGATCATCGTTCGCGCGGACGAGCCCGAGTTCGCCCAGATCAAGACGCTGGCGGACACGCTGCAACAGCAGGGCGAGATCGGGCGGGCGGTGCCGGGCGTGATCAAGCTGAAGCATGTGCCCGCGGCCCGCTTGCGCACGACGCTGATCGCGACGTTCCAGCCCCTGGCCCAGTCGATGGGCGAGGCGCTGGCGATCGAGGACGAGCGCGGGAGCAATTCGCTGGTCGTGATGTGCAGCCCGCGTCTCAAGGCCGAGCTTGAGAAGGTGATCGCCGAGCTTGACATCGCCAACCTGGCGACGGGCGACAACTCGAACGGGCAGCCGACGCGCCTTGGG
The DNA here is from genome assembly GCA_020853815.1 of Phycisphaerales bacterium. Taxonomy (GTDB): domain Bacteria; phylum Planctomycetota; class Phycisphaerae; order Phycisphaerales; family UBA1924; genus JABWBC01. The sequence continues at coordinate 27,548 of JADYYE010000063.1, read as the reverse complement.
CAGAGCGTGTTCATCGTGGATGTGACGAACAATTCTCCGGCGGACATGGTGAAGCTGCTGGACGGCATGGGCGTGACCAAGCCGCAGGCGGCTGACCGACCGGGCGTGGTGGGTGATCCGGTGACGCTCGTCCCGATGACGACGCGTCGCGCGATCGCGGTGCTGGCGAATCCCGGCGACGGCGAGGCGGTTTCGCAGCTTGTGAAGGCGCTGGACGCCGAGCCCAGCGAGTCGGAGCAGAAGGCCGTCGTGATCGCGCTGAAGCGCAACACGGCGGCGGCGGTCGTCGCGACGCTGCGCCAGATGCTGAATCCGAGCGAGCAGCAGTCGGACACCGGGCCGGCCAAGGCGCTGGCCGAGCACGTGCGGCGGCTGGCGATCTCGAACAACACACTGCAGAGCGGCGAGACCAAGGTCGATCTTGCCAAGCCGATCCGGCTGATCCCGGACGCGACGACCAATTCCGTCGTCATCGCGTCCACGCCCGGCAACGTTGCGGCGCTGCAGGACGTGGTGAAGACGCTCGACACGCTCCCGATGGGAGAGGCGATCGTCATCCGCATGTTCCCGCTCTCGAACGCGTCCGCGACGCGGATCAAGGGCGTGGTCGACGAATTGTTCAAGCAGGGCGAGGCGATCCGACGCCTGCCCGGCACGCAGCGCCAGGGGCTTCCCACAACCGCGACGGGCCAGGCGCTCGCGGGCGACATCGCGGTGACGGTTGACGAGCGGACGAACCTGCTCATCGCCGCGGGGCGCGAGGAGGCGATGGCGTTGGTCGAGGTGCTGGTCAAGGACCTTGACAGCGATGAGGCGAGCAAGTGGGTTGAGCCTTCGATCATCCAGCTGAAGCACGCGGATTCGGTGGCGCTCTCGCGCAAGCTGCGGGAGGTTCTGGTGCAGGGCTTCGCCGCCACGCCCGAGGCGATGGGTATTCAGCGTCAGTTCGGGCGTCTGCGCATGGCGCTGTCGGGCAAGGGCGCCGACGGCAAGCCGCCGACGGTCGAGGCCGATCTCTTCGCCCCGCTCTCGGGGCTGGTGATCTCGCCCGAGGAATACTCGAACTCGCTGATCGTGATCGGCACGCCCTCGAACACGGCGGTGGTGCGCGAGCTGGTGACGATGTTCGACCTCGAGCAGGCGGCGGCGAGCAACGCGGTGCGCGTCTTCCCGCTGAAATACGCCGCCGCGGAGCGCGTCTCGAACCTGGTGCAGGGGATCTTCCGCCAGCGCGAGGCCGCCGAGACCGGCGCGCCGCGCCCGGAGGACAGGCTCATCATCTCCGCGGATTCGCGGACCAACACGCTTCTGGTCTCGACCAGCCAGCGCAGCCTGGCGATCCTGGAAAGCTTGCTTAAGACGCTCGACTCGCAGGAGTCCTCGCCGAGCGTCGGCGTGCAGGTCATCGCGGTGAACGGCACGGACGTAAAGCTCCTGGCGCCGCGCCTGGAGCGGCTGATGCGCGAACGGATCGAGGCCGCGGTCCGCGCCGGCTCCGTGCGCAATCCGACCGACACGTTCTCGATCGAGGCCGAGCCGACCAACAACCTGTTGATCGTGGCCGCGAGCGATGAGAACGTGCAGGTCGTGCGGGAATTGCTCTCGGCGATCCAGAAGGACGCCAAGCTGCTCGACGAGCAGGCGCGATCTTCGATCATCCAGCTCGTCCGCATCCCGGCGGCGGAGATGCTCGCGTCGCTCAAGCAGCTCTACCTTGACAAGGAGAACGCCAAGCGCGGCGAGGGCTCCGTCACGGTCGTCGCCAACGATCGCCTCAACTCGCTGCTGGTCGGCGGCACGGAGGACGACCTCAAGGCGATCCGCGGTCTGATCGCGCAGTTCGACACCGCCAAGGTGCAGGTGACGCGGGATATCGAACGCATCGAGCTCAAGAGCGCCAACGCGCTCGAGGTCGTGAATCTGCTGGAGAACGTGCTCGCCGGGCGGCCGCTTGGGAGCGCCAGCGGCATCGGCGCCCGCCAGGCGACCAAGGTCCGCTTTTTCCGCGAGCAGATCGCGCAGGCGACGGGCGTCGAGGGGCGCCTGCCGACCGAGGCGGAGATCGACGGCATCATCAAGGACCAGGTGACGCTGACGCCGGAAATGCGTTCGAACTCGGTGGTGATCGCGGCGCCGTCGTCGGTGGTGGCGCTGGTGAAGGAGATCATCACGGACCTGGACACGACGTCCGCGGGCCTGCGGAAGATCGAGGAGTTCCAGCTCAAGAACGCCGACGCGCGCCAGATGGCCGATCTCCTGCGCGACACATTCAACCTGCGTCAGCAGGGGAACGCGTACGTGCTGGTGCCGGCTCGCCGCGCGACCGACGCGGACCAGCCCAACGCCGAGGAGCAGGCGGGCGGAGCGCTGACGGGGACCAGCGTGACCACGGTGCCCGACGAGCGACAGCAGCTCTCGATCGCGATCGACGCGCGCACCAACACGATCATCGTGAGCGGCACCGAGCAGTACATGGAGCTGGTGCGGAAGGTCGTGAATCGCCTCGACAGCATCGTCGCCAACGAGCGTGAGCGCACGGTCTTCCACCTGCGCAACGCCAAGGCCAAGGACATCGAGTCGACGCTGCAGAAGTACTTCGCGGGCGAGTCGACGCTCGAAAAGTCGACGCTCGGGCCACAGCTGGCCGGCTCGGTGATCAAGCAGCTCGAAGAGGAAGTGACGATCATCGGCGACGAGAAGAGCAACAAGCTGGTGATCTCGAGCGCGCCGCGGTTCACGGAAACGGTGCTCTCGATCGTGCGCGAGCTCGACGCCGCCCCGCCGCAGGTGATGATCCAGGTGCTGCTCGCCGAGGTGACGATCGACAGCGAGAACAACTGGGGCGCGGACCTGAAGATCGGGCCGTTCGGCGGCGACAATTACGCGACCTCGCTGCTGGGCGCGGGCGCGGGCGTGGGGACGGCGATCGGCGTCCCCAACCTGTCGGTGTCGAGCGCGGACTTCAGCCTTCTGATCCGCTCGCTGCAGGTGCAGGGCAAGCTGGAGATCCTGAGCAACCCGCAGTTGCTCGTGAGCAACAACCAGAACGCGTCGATCCAGGTCGGCGAGAACGTGGCGATCGTGCAGGGCGTGGAGCGCACGCCGCAGGGCAACACGCGTTCGGACGTGAAGCGTCAGGACGTGGGCGTCATCGTGGACGTGACGCCGACGATCAGCGCGGACGGATTCGTGCGGATGGAGATCAAGCCGGAGATCTCGCAGGTGTCGGGCAAGACGACGCAGATCAGTGAGGACTTCGTCGCGCCGATCATCGACAAGCGGACGCTCGACACGATCGTGACGGTGAAGGACGGGCAGAGCATCGTGATCGGCGGGCTTCTGCAGACTAACGACATGGCGCGGGACACCAAGGTGCCGGGCCTGGGCGACATCCCGCTGGTGGGCAATCTCTTCCGCAGCAACGACAAGAACAACACCAAGACCGAGCTGATGGTGATCCTCACGCCGCGCGTGATCCCCGGGCAGGACGCGGACTGGGAAGGTCGGATCGAGCGGATGAACGACAAGATGATCAACCGCCTGCAGGACCCGACGCGCGTCAAGGAGTATCTCAACGAGGTGAAGAAGCAGGCCGAGGAATTGCAGGAGCCCGTGCTCCCGCCCGAGGCGTCCAAGGAGAAGGGCGTGGTGCGCGTGCCGTACGCACGCCCCGCCCAGCAGGCCCAGGAGTCGCCGCGATGAGTGAAACGACGAAGCGTCGCGGAGCGCAACGGGCGTCGATCGCCGCGTGTGCGGGGGCGTGCGTATGTGTGGTGTTGTCGGCGTGCGCTGGCACAACCACCGGGAGCAAGCCCCTGCCCCAGCAGCCGACGGAGGTTGTGCCCTCGCGCATGACGATCTCGGCCGCTCTCCCGCAGGACACCGATCTCAACGGCTACCCCGACATCATCGACCTGACGATCTTCGTGTTCGATGATCGCTATCCGATCCCGCTCGACGTGCCCGGGTCGTTCACATTCAAGCTGAGCGGGGCGAAGGAAGGCAAACTGCTGCGCGAGTGGGAGATCCCGCCCGACAAGGTGGCGGCGGCGCGCCGCCGGATGCCCGCCGGGCCGGGCTACGTCTTCAGCCTCAGCCTGCTGGAGAACGGCGGGGACCGCGTCGAGGCCCAGCACGCCGACCTCACCGCCGAGTTCACGCCCGTCAAGGGATCGCTGGTCAAGATGCGCGGCGGGAGCACGCTTCGCCTGGGGAAGCTCACGCAGTAGTCGTGGGAATCTCGGCGGGGATGCCCGACGGCACTGCAATCGTTATCACTGCGGCGCGCTGACGATGGGCCACGTCAGCGAGTGCAAGATGGGATAACGAACGCGGCATCGCAGTATCTCGAAATCTCCGGGCGCGGCATCGAGCGACGCCAGCATCTTTCCCACCAACTCGGGGCAACGGGGGACATCGGGCGTGTGCATCGCCTGAAGGTCGGAGCCCAAGGCCTTGACCTGCTCCTTGGCGGGGATCGCAAACGTCTCGGAGTCGACGTAGACGCTGTGCATGTCGGCGAGGTTTCCGTGCACCGAAACTCGTGCCGTTCGCGGGTCGATCCATGCTCGCGGGACAAGGAAATCGATCAGCAGCACTTCCGCGGGCACGGTCGAGAGGGCCTTGACGCCCCAGCAGGTCTGCGGTTCGCCGGCGCCCCAGTTTGGGAAAAGCTGATGGCCGAAAAAGGTCGCGAGCGTGCCGGTCTCCAGCAGATCGAGGCGAAGTACCTCAGACTCTCCATCGGTGCCCTTGAGCCTTTCAAGGCGAGGGCAAGGCTTCGAGCAGAACTCCTCGAGCACGTCGGTTGTTCCCAGGCTGCCCACGGGCGCGCCGCCCATGTCGTAGATCACGCCGCGTCGCAGGGCGAGCACGGCGTTTGGGCGAGAGCTCTGAACATCGACCCTTCCGTGAACAAGGGACAGGGTCTCCGAACCGGGCTTGGAGCCCTCCTGGAAGATGACGCAGCGATAGTCGGTGCGGGCGCGGAGGCCCCACACGCGTGCGTTGGCGCGAAAGGCCGCGGCGCGATAGCTCATGCGGATCTGGCCCGAGGCCCCGTTCTCAAAGCTCGCGATGAGAGCGTCAAAGTTGCCGCGGGAGCCCGAGGTTCGCTCGACGAAGTCGTTGAAGTGCTCGTAGGCCGAGGCCACCTTTCCCACGGTGCCTTCGCTCCAGCCCCGCTCGCGAGCCTGGCGCAGAACCCGCTGCATCGAGCCGGCCCTCGGCACGAACGGCAGGGTCGAAAGCGGGTCGGCCGCGATGGCGATCCGGTAGATCTGCCAGCCCAAGGGGGCATCCACATCCAAGGCCCGGTGCAGATCGGCGGCTCGGCCGACGCGCATGGGGGCTCCCTCGACCAACGCGCGGGTTGCGTCTCGCAACTCTCCCAAAACGGCCTTGGCATCGCCCATGACGCGATCGCCAGCCAGTTCTTTCTGGTTATCGGACGTTTTGGACCGCGACTTCATTTCAACCAGAACGTATCGCATTTGGAGGGGTCCGGCAATTGGCGGTTCATTCGTGAAAAACATTATTGACAAATGAACCATTGCGGACCATACTGAGCGAGATGGAATCTGCGGCTCGGGAGGAGAAAGGCAATCGTCGCGTCTCACCCCGGCGGAAGTGATGTTCCCCCGAAGTGGAGGTTGGAAATGAAGCGGACTCAACGTGTTTCGATCGCTGTTCTTGGCATGGTCTTGGGTGTGGTCGGTCAAGCGGTGGCCGCCGACTGGAACGTCACACTTCTCGAGCCGTCCGGGGCTGGGCAGTCCAAGGCGCTCGGCGCCTATGGCGGCGTGCAGTGCGGCTATGCCAACTTCGGCATGCAGGGAGAGGCGCTCCTGTGGGCCGGCAGCCCGACGGGCTACTACAACATCTCGACCGGTCGGGGCTGGACATCGGCCGCCGCCAACGCGATCTCGGGCGATCAGGTCGTGATCAGCGCGACCGTGGGCATGGGACGCGGCTTTCTGTTCAAGCTGTCTGACGAGTCGCTCACCGACCTGACCGGCACCAACGCCTCAGTAGGAATGCAGGGAGTTCACGGCGACACCAACACCCAGGTCGGCTCCGGCATGGGCTCGATGATGATGGGCATCATGATGATGTTCCACGGCACGGCGGGTTCTGCGGTCGATCTCACGCCTCCCGGCTGGGTTTCCGCGGCCGCGGTCGGCTGCTCGAGTACCTATCAGGTCGGCAACGGGTTCCAGGGCTTCATGGGCTTTGGTCGCCCGTTCATTACCTACGGCACCGGGGCCAGCTATGTGGACCTCACCCCCTCCGGCGCCACATCGGCGGCGGTGGCTGGCTGTGACGAGACGAACCAGGTTGGTGGCGTGCTCTGGCCGTCGGCGGGAATGGGTCATGCCTGTATGTGGAGCGGAACCGCCGCCAGTGTGATCGATCTCCATCCGTCATTCGCCACGTCGAGTTCGGCGGTCGCTTGCTGGAACGGAGTCCAGGTCGGCAACTACGTGCCGCTGACCGGAGGATTCGGGCACGCGGTGGTCTGGACCGGCTCGGCGGCTACGGCCGAGGACCTGCACCAGTACGTCACCGATCAGCTGGGCGCCCAGTACATCCAGACGGAGGTCACGGGCATCGATCCGATCACCTACGACGTCGTGGGTATCGCCTACACGACCGATGGCATGTTCATGATCCCGCACGCCATCATGTGGAGTCCCGCAGCCCCGAACTGCCCGGCCGACTTCAACCACGACGGTTTCGTGAATGGCGATGACTACGACGGTTTCGCCAGCCTGTTCGACGTCGCCGACCTGGGCGCGGACTTCAACAACGACGGCTTCGTGAACGGCGATGACTACGATCTGTTCGCCGAGCACTTTGACGCGGGCTGCTGATTTTTCGGAATCTTCATGGACACTCGAAAACCCCGGGCCGACAGGCTCGGGGTTTTTTCTTGGCCATCGCGAGAACGGCCAGATCGGCGGCGTGATGGAGCGATCGGCCTTAGCGCTTCCTTAGCGCAGCGAGTGCCCAATCTTCATGTCCTGAATCCTTGGGATTTACGGGCCGCGTGTGAAGAATCTCCCGCTCCAGAATGCAGATTTCCAACCCCATGAAGGAGATTGGTATGCGGAAGGTTTTTGCGGCGGTGGTGGCGGCGGCGTCGATGATGGCGGCGTCGCAGGCCCAGACGACGGTCGATCCCAAACTCCCCGATTACAGCGCCGCCCAGGGCGTCTCGGGCAAGCTCAAGAGCATCGGCTCGGACACCATGAACAACGTGATGGCGCACTGGGCCGAGGGCTTCAAGAAGCTCTATCCCGGCGTGGACATCGAGATCGAGGGCAAGGGCTCGTCGACCGCGCCGCCCGCGCTCATCGAGGGCCAGTCGCAGTTCGGCCCCATGAGCCGCGAGATGAAGAAGGAAGAGATGGACAAGTTCGAGGCCAAGTTCGGCTACAAGCCCACCGCGCTGCGCACCGGCATCGACTGCCTGGCGGTGTATGTCCACAAGGACTGCCCCCTCACGGAGATCAGCTTCGAACAGCTCCAGAAGGTCTTTTCGGTCACCGGCCCGGAGATGACCTGGGACCAGCTCGGCGTGGCCGACGCCGCCTACAAGGGCAAGCCCATCAGCCTGTACGGGCGTAACTCGGCCTCGGGCACCTACGGCTATTTCAAGGAGCACGCGCTGGGCAAGAAGGACTTCAAGGCGAGCGTGAAGGAGCAACCCGGTTCGTCCGCCGTGGTGCAGGGCGTCGCCACCGACAAGTTCGGCATGGGTTATTCGGGCATCGGCTACAAGACCGCCGACGTGAAGGCCCTGAAGGTTGCCCAGAAGGGCAAGCCCGTCGAGGCGAACGTCGAGAACGCGTACAACGGCTCGTACCCGCTCGGGCGTTATCTCTATGTCTATGTGAACTACGACAAGAGCAAGGGTCTCGACCCGCTCCGCGCCGAGTTCGTCAAGATGATGTTCAGCCGGACGGGCCAGGAGGGCGTGGTCAAGGACGGGTATATCCCGGTGACCGCCGACATCGCCCGCGAGGACCTCAAGAAGGTCGGGCTCGAGGCCAAGTTCTGAATCGAGCGTGAATCAACCGACGCGCCAAGACGGGCGCGACGGGATCGGGTAACGTGCGGACCGGTCGCCCAACGGCGGCCGGTCTGTTTTCCTGAGGCGGACTTCGGATTCGTGATTTCCCGGCCGGGAGCGTGGACCCGCATGGCGGAGAACGAGCACAGCCTGTCGAGACGCGCGACCCGGCGGCATGTCCACGCCGTCGATCACCTCGCGGGTGTTCTCATCTCGGTCGGCGGCTTTCTGGTGATCGTGGCGGTGCTGGGCATCTGCGTGTACCTGGTGGCGGAGGTCGTGCCGCTGTTTCGCGGGGCGGACGTGCGAGAAGCGCCCGTGGCCTCGACGCCCGCGGCGTCGCCCCGGCTGGTTGTGTGCGATGAGTACAAGCGCTCGGCGCTGCTGGTGGACGCGCAGGGCGGCGTGTCGCTCGTCAATCTCGGCGACGGGCGGATTGTTTCCACGGGCTCGCTGGCGAGCGACGGAAGGCGCGCGACCGCGATGTCGCGCGAGAGTTCGTCCGGGCGCGTCGCGGTGGGCCAGGACGACGGCACGGTGCGGACCGGCGATCTTCAGATCGAGGGCGAAACGGTCGGCCGCGATGGCGTTCCGCCGGAGTGTGCGTCGCTGGAGATAGGCCGGGCCGGGGTCGTGGCGCCGAGCGGCGACGACGCCTGGGGCGCGGTGGTCGAACGAATCTCGGAGACGCAGTTCCGCGTGCTCCGACCCAAGATCGAGCTTGGCGAGCCGGCGGAACTCGAGCACGGCACGGGGCCCGTGGTGTCCGTCGACCTGCGCACGCGCGGCTCGGACGAGTTCCTCGTCGCGATGCGCGAAGACGGGTCGGTGTCGTACGAGCTGGTCAGCGTGACGCGCCCGCTGGGCGGCGGCGCGCCCAAGACCTCGCTCTCGCCCGTCGAAGTCAAGGTCGCGCTCCCCGATGGGCGCGCCAAGCCCGATTGGACGTTCGTCACGGGCGACCAGAACCAGCTGTTGCTCTTGTGGCGCGACGGGCTGTGCCAGCGCTATCACTCGGCAAACGTATATGAAAAGCCCTTCGAGCCGATCGAGACCGCGGACCTCTTGCCGGAGGGATCGATTTCAACGGCCGCCATGCAGCTCGGCGGGCTGACGCTCCTGCTCGGTGATGAGAAGGGCCGAGTTCACAGCGCGTTCATCGCGGTGGACCCCGCCAAGGGCGCGGCCGACGGATCCCACCTGGTCGTGGGCTACCGCCATCACTTCGACGATGCGCGGATCACGTCGATCGGCGTGGGCAATCGCGATCGCACCGTGGTCGTCGGTGACGCCGCGGGAATGGTGCATGTCTTCAACCCAACGAGCCGCAAGGAACTCGTGGCGGGGCTGGCGGCGTTCGAGGGCGAGGTGGCGGCGGCGCTCCCGGCGCCAAAGCTCGACGGGATCGTCGCGTTCAGCGGCGCGGGCCAGTACCGAGTGTGGCCGGCGGAGATGGCGCACCCGGAGGTCAGCGCTCGGTCGCTCTTCGGCAAGCTCTGGTACGAGGGCGCGCCCGAGCCGAGCTATGTGTATCAGTCGTCCGCGGGCGAGGACACGTCGGAGATCAAGTACAGCCTCGTGCCGCTGGTGTTCGGGACGATTAAGGCCACGGTCTTTGCGATGCTGTTCGCGGTGCCGCTGGCGGTTCTGGCGGCGATCTACACCAGCGAGTTCATGGACAAGCATGTGCGCCGCGTGGTGAAGCCGACGATCGAGATGATGGCGTCGCTTCCGTCGGTGGTACTTGGATTCGTGGCGGCGATCGTGGTGGCGCCCATGGTGCGCGACATATTGCCGACCGTGCTGATGAGCTTCTTTGTCGTGCCGCTCGGGATGCTCCTGGCGGCGTACGCGTGGCAGCTGATCCCGCCGCACGTGACACGCAAGGTCAGGTCCGGCGTGAAGCTGGCGCTCATGTTCATCGTGGCGTCCGGCTCGCTGGCGCTGGCGGCATCGGCCGGCCCAGCGGCGGAGCGGGCTCTCTTTCAGCCCTCGGAACGCGAACGCTGGGTGATGGGCGGCTCCTTTGAGCCGGTGAACGACGCGGAACGCCCGGCGTGGCTGGGCAACCTCAAGTCTCTCTCGCCCGAGCAGCAGCGCCGTCTTCGTGTCGAGAACGACTTGTTCTTTCAGGAAGGAAAAGTGGTCCGTGCCGTCGAGCCAAGCAACGCAAGGAAGAGCGAGATCGACACGATGCTCGCCGTGAGCGAGAGCGCGTCACCCAGCATCCGTACGTGGCTCGATGGCGGCTTTGGCGGGCCTTGGCCGGGCTGGGTGCTGGTGTTGATCGGGCCGGTGGCGGTCGTCCTGTCGCTGCTGAACGCGAAGTTTGTGAGCCGCGCGTTCCACGAGAAGCTGCTCCACCTGCCGCGATTGACGGCGGCGCTGGGCGAGACGGCGCGGTTCGTGCTCCTGATCGGCGCGACATTGGGCGTGAGCGCCGGGGTCGCGGCGCTGCTCTCGGGCGCGGGGTTCGATCCGCGTGATTCGGTCTTTGGCTCGTTCAACCAGCGCAATACGCTCGTCGTCGGGATCATCATGGGCTTTGCCGTCATCCCGATCATCTACACGATCAGTGAGGACGCTCTGTCGAGCGTGCCCGACTCGCTGCGCTCCGCGTCGCTGGGCTCGGGCGCGACGCCCTGGCAGACCGCGGTGAGGATCGTCATGCCCGTGGCCGCGTCGGGCATCTTCTCCGCGGTGATGATCGGCCTGGGGCGTGCCGCGGGCGAAACGATGATCGTCGTGATGGCGACCGGCAACACCGCGACCATGAAGTGGAACGTCTTCGAGGGGTTCCGCACGCTCTCGGCGACGATCGCGGTCGAACTCCCCGAAGCGCCGGTCGGGAGCGCGCACTTCCGGGTGCTTTTCCTCTGCGGCCTGGTGCTCTTCGCCATGACGTTTATCCTCAACACCACCGCCGAGGCGATCCGCCAGCATTTCCGCAAGCGCAGCGCGGCCCTGTAGTCGGTGCTCGAGCCGGGTTTCTTCCATGAGCGATGTTCAGCCCATCAACCCCGATCGCGAACAGCCCCCACGGGCAGAGGTCGTGATCTCATCGAGGCGCACGCCGCTCTCGGCGCGCGGCGAGCCGGCGGTCTGGCTGCTGGGCCTGGCGCTCTGCCTGTGCGTCACGCTCGTCGTGGCGCTGATGGCGGTGATCGTGCGCGAGGGGCTGCGCACGTTCTGGCCAAGGCCGATCGAGTTGGTGACGCTCGTGGGCGGGGAAAAACTCCTGGGCCTGCCGATGCAGGACGAGGCCTTCGATGCCTCGGGCGATGAAGCGAGGTCGATCGAGGCGCGGCGAGGCGGCCCGGGGTTGATGGATGGTGCTTTCGAGGACGGCCGCCCGGTGCGACGACTCTATCGGGTCGGTAATCGAGATGTCGGGCAGGAGCCCTTCCGCTGGGTGACGCTGGCGAACATCGAATCGATTGAACGGCCGGCGGACGCGGCGATGCTCGAGCGGCAGGAGTGGGGTGTGTGGATCGGTACGCCCCGAGCGATCGTGAGGCAGGAGACCAGCAAGTTCCCCGCGGCGGCCGGCGAGATCGAGAAGAGCGGCACGATCGACACGCCCGACGGGGCTCGCCCCGTGACGCGCGAGGTCGTGAGCACCCAGTCCGACGGTACACGCGTGGTTCGCCAGCGCGTGTACGTCGTGGGCGATGTTGAGGGGGCCGACGCATCGATCGACCGCGGAGTCTTCGATCGACTGCACGACGAAGCGATCGATCGGGCCGCCAGGATCAAGTCGATCGAAAAGGACGAGATCGGCGCGATCAATCACGAGATGGAGTCGTGGCGGCTTCGCGTGCGCAAGGCCGAGATCGAGCGAGATCGTGCTGCCAACGACCGCGGCGGGATGTTGAGCGAGTCGGTGGCGCTGCCGGCCTGGATCGCCGGAATCTGCGGCGTATTGCTGATGTCGTGGTTGGTCGTGGTGCTGGCGCGCCGAAGCAGTCATCGCACGCCGGCCTCGCGGATGGTCCGCCCCGCGATACTTGTGCTCGCGGGCGTGCTGGCGATCTGGTGCACGCTCGAGCATCCATGGTCGCACCGCTCGGTGACCGACGCGGATGTCGCGGGTGTGAAGAGCGAGGCGGACGCGGCCCTTGCGAAGCTGCAATCGGCGTACGACGAGGCGATCGGTCGGATCGGAGAGATTCGCGGCCTCGACGAGCAGTACCGGGCGGTCGTGAAGGACACGCGGGGGCGATTCGCGCCGCTGCGTCAGACCGCGCCGGATGAGCCCCTGATGCTCTCGCAGATCGTGCGGATCGTGCAGCCCAACGACCTGGGCGCGGGCGGCAAGTGGGGCGTTTATCTCTCCCGCTGGGCCGAGTTCCTCGGCGGCGATCCGCGCGATACCAACACCGCCGGCGGCGTCTTCCCGGTGCTCTTCGGAACGGTTTCGCTCACGCTGCTGCTGAGCCTGCTCGTCGTGCCCATGGGCGTGGTCGCGGCGTTGTACCTGCGCGAGTACGCACGCCAGGGTGTGGTGACCAGCGTCGTGCGGATCGCCGTGAACAACCTCGCGGGCGTGCCGAGCATCGTTTACGGCGTGTTCGGACTCGGTTTCTTCTGCTATACGCTCGGGCAGTACATCGACCAGGGCCCGCGCGCGCCCGCCCTGCGGTTCGATTGGTGGCTGACGCTCGGCGGCGGCGCGCTGGCCGCGATCTCGGCGGTGTGCGTCGCGGTTCTCGCCAAGCCTACGCCTGGCACGCCGGCCCGGGGGATTCATCGCGCCATGGCCTTCGCGGCGGGGGCCTGCTGGCTCATCGCCGCCGGGCTCGGCGCGGCCGCGGTGTTCCGAACGCCCTACTTCCACGGCTTCTTCGCCGAAAGGGCGCCCAACCCCGTGTTCGGCACGCGCGGCCTGCTCTGGGCCTCGATCACGCTGGCGCTCATGACCCTCCCCGTTGTGATCGTCGCCACGGAAGAGGCGATCGCCTCGGTGCCGCGTTCGATGCGCGAGGGGAGCTATGGCTGCGGCGCCAGCAAGTGGCAGACGATCCGGCGCATCGTGCTCCCCGGTGCGATGCCTGGCATTATGACCGGCATGATCCTGGCGATGGCACGCGGCGCGGGCGAGGTGGCGCCGCTGATGCTGGTGGGGGCGGTCAAGCTCGCCCCCGACCTCCCGATCTCCGCGTCCGCGCCGTTCGTGCATCTGGAGCGGAGCTTCATGCACCTCGGCTTCCATATATACGACCTCGGTTTCCAGAGCCCGGACTCCGAGGCCGCCCGGCCGCTCGTCTGGACCACGACGCTCCTGCTCATCGCGGTCGTGGCGAGCCTGAACGTGGCGGCGATCTGGCTGCGCGCGTCCCTGCGCTCCCGTATGAAGACAGGAGTGTTCTGATGGTGTCCCCCGTCGAATCCAATTCCGTGCCGGGCGGCCGCGTTATGATCCGTCCCATGGCCATGAATCGTGGTGCGATTCCGGCGCGAGTGACGATGCCCGCCTCCTCGGGCGAGGGTGCTGCTACGCCGCACGTCCGCTACCCGGTGATCGACGCGATCCGGCGCGGCGAAGCCGTCGAATCTCGTACCCATGACAGCGTCGCCCTCGAAGACCATGTGCTCCAGGTCCGCCAGTTCTGCCTGTGGTACGGCGCCGCGCAGGCGCTCCACTCGATCCAAATGCCCGTCGCGCGCGGGCGCGTGACCGCCCTCATTGGGCCCTCGGGCTGCGGCAAGTCAACGCTCCTCCGCTCGGTCAATCGCCTCAATGACCTGATCGACGGCGTGCATGTCAAGGGCGAAATGATCCTCAACGGGCGGCCCGTCTATGCCCACGACGTCGACGTGATCGACCTGCGCAAACGCATGGGCATGGTCTTCCAGAAGCCCAACCCCTTCCCGATGTCGATCTATGAAAACGTGGTCTATCCACTGCGGATCGACGGCGAAAACCGGCGCTCCGTGCTCGACGCGGCGTGTGAGCGCAGCCTCAAATCCGCCGCCATTTGGGACGAGGTCAAGGACCGCTTGAACCAGTCGGCGCTGGGCCTGTCGGGCGGACAGCAGCAGCGGCTGTGCATCGCGCGCGCCATCGTCGCCGACCCCGAGGTGTTGCTGCTCGACGAGCCCTGCTCGGCGCTCGACCCCGTGGCCACGCTGCGCATCGAGGACCTGATTCACGAGATCAGCGAGCGGTACACCGTGCTGATCGTGACGCACAACATGCAGCAGGCCGCCCGCGTGAGCGACTACACGGCGTTCATGTACCTTGGCCGTCTCGTCGAATACGGCTCGACCGCCGAGATCTTCCAGCGGCCCAAGCTGGTCGAGACCGAGGACTATGTCTCCGGCCGATTCGGTTGATGGACGGGTCCGCCGGATTGCGAGTCTCTCCGAACTCTTCGATTCGCTTGGCCGATAAGTGAAGAGGATTCCGTCGCCAAGCGCGTCGGGCCTACGATCTTCGCCCCGCGCGCGGAGCAGTTGTGCGGTGTATGTCAGGTGATACCCAGCCCCATAGGGAGTGGTATGAGTTCCTCGCCACGAGCCGTGCCGTCGTCCGTGAATGCCTGGAGCGCCGAGTACCTCGACGCCCAGTTTGCCCAGTACAAGGCCGACCCGGAGTCGGTCGCGTCCGACATGCGGGCGTTCTTCATGGGGTTCGAGCTCGGCCACGACCGCGCCCCGGCATCCGCGGGCTCCGCCAGCAGCACCGAAGGCGGTTCTTTCTTCGACCGTGCGGTTGGCGCGCTGGTCGAGAATTACCGAAGCCTTGGTCATCAGGCGGCCAAGATCGACCCGTTCGGCACGCCGCGCGAGCGTCCGGCGGAACTCACGCTGGCGCACTACGGCCTGACGGACGCGGACCTTGATCGGCGCGTCAACGGCAAGACGCTCGCCCAGCTTGTCAAACACTACGAGCACATCTACTGCGGCACGATCGGCGTGGAGTTCGAGCATTGCGAGACCACCGCCGAGCGCGAGTGGTTCATTGAGCGCTTCGAGCGCACCCGCGAGGGCGCGGAGCTGTCAAGCGACGACAAGAAGCGCATCCTCGAGTTCCTCACCGCGTCTGAGACGTTCGAGCAGTTCCTCGGCAAGCGCTACCAGGGCAAGAAGCGATTCAGCCTTGAGGGCGGCGAGACCACCATCCCCCTGCTGAAGTTCCTCACCGAGCGAGCGGGCGCGGCGGGCACCCGCGACATCATCGTCGCGATGGCCCACCGCGGGCGTCTCAACGTGCTGTGGAACTACCTCAGCAAGGAGACCGAGCAGCTCATCACCGAGTTCGAGGATTCGTGGGTCGAAGGCCGTGATCTTTCGGGCGGCGACGTGAAGTACCACCGCGGCTACTCGGGCGATCAGGCAATGCCCGACGGCACGTACGTCCACCTCTCGATGCTCAACAACCCAAGCCACCTGGAGAGCGTGAACGCGGTCGCGCTCGGGAAATGCCGCGCCAAGCAGGATTCGCTGGGCGGCGGCCCGGCGGCGCTGGACGCGGTGCTCCCGCTCCTCATCCATGGCGACGGCGCGGTGGGCGGGCAGGGCGTGGTCGCCGAGGCGCTCAACATGGCGGGCGTCGAGGGGTACACCGTCGGCGGCACGATCCACGTCGTCATCAACAACCAGGTCGCCTTCACCACCGATCCCGCCGACGGGCGCAGCACCGGTTATTGCACCGACGTCGCCAAGATGGTCGACGCGCCGGTCTTCCATGTGAATGCCGACGACCCGGAGGCGTGTGTGTGGGCGGCCCGGCTCGCGGTCGATTATCGAAGGACCTTCCGCAAAGACGTGTTCATCGACCTGGTCTGCTTCCGCAAGTGGGGGCACAACGAGCAGGACGAGCCGCGCTACACCCAGCCGGCGCTCTACTCGCATGTGGACAAGCACCCTGGCACGCGGGCCGTCTACGCGACAAGGCTTATTGACGCGGGCGTGATCACCAGCGCCGACGCGGACGCGATGGTGGAGCGGGTCTATTCGGCGATGGACGTGTCGCAGACGAGCGCCAAGGCGACGCCGCGGAATCCCGTCCCGCCCCCGGGCAAGGGCTCGTGGACGGGCTTTGTGGGCAAGTACTCGTTCGATCAGCCCAAGACCGCGATCTCCGCCGAACTGCTCAAGGATGTGTGCGCGGCGCTCGGACGAGTGCCCGATGGCTTCAACGTTCACCCGAAGCTGCGCGGGCTGCTGGACTCGCGCGCCAATCTGCCCACGACCAAGAAGCTCAGCCACGCCGACGGCGAGGTGCTCGCCTTCGCGTCGCTGGTGGCCGAGGGACCCTCGGTGCGATTGAGCGGTCAGGACTGCCGGCGCGGCACGTTTACGCAGCGCCACGCGGTGCTGCGCGACGAAAAGACGGGCGTGCGCTACACACCCATGAACCATGTCTATCCGAACCAGCGCGGCGTGGCGAATATCTGGGACAGCCCGCTCTCGGAATACAGCGTGATGGGCTTCGACTACGGCTACAGCCGCGGATCGCCCAAGACGCTCGTCTGCTGGGAAGGACAGTTCGGCGACTTTGCCAACACCGCCCAGGTCGTCATCGATCAGTACCTCGCGTCGAGCGAGTCGAAGTGGGATCGCTGGGGCGGCCTGGTGCTGCTCATGCCGCACGGCTACGAGGGCCAGGGCCCCGAGCACAGCTCGGCGCGCCTCGAGCGATTCCTGCAGCTCTGCGCCGACGACAACATGGAGGTCGTGTATCCCTCGACGGGTGCGCAGACGTTCCACATGATCCGTCGCCAGGCGATGCGGAACTTCCGCAAGCCCTTGATTGTCATGACGCCCAAGAAGTTCCTGCGTGTTGAGACGGCGCTCGTGGACGAGTTGGTCGCGAGCGAGTTCCAGCACCTGATCGACGACCCGACCGCGCCGGACGCCAAGGGCGTGACGCGCGTGGTCTATTGCTCCGGCAAGATCTACCACGAGCTGAACGATCGGCGCAACGTGTCGGGGCGCAAGGACGTGGCGATTGTCCGCGTCGAGCAGCTCTATCCCTTCCACGAGGAACTGGCGCGCCGGATCGACGCGAAATATCCGAAGGCGGCCGAGCGCGTGTGGGTGCAGGAGGAGCCGCGGAACATGGGCGCGTATCTGTACATCGCCGACGTGTTCCGGGAGCGGCTCGGCATCGAGCTCACTTACATCGGGCGGACGGCCAGCGCCACGCCCGCGACCGGCTCCGAGAAGCAGCACGGCAAGGAGCAGGACAAGATTCTCTCCGCGGCGATCGGACCGGGCGGCCCGAGCAAGGCCGCGGGCGATGAGGGCAAGTCGGTCGCGGGTCGCATCGGCAAGGCCGAAGCTCCGCAAGCAAAGTCGGCCAGGACGGCACGGTAACGCAGGAGCGTGAGCATGGCGGTGGACATCGTGATCCCATCGGCGGGCGAATCGGTGACGCAGGGCGTGATCGCCGCGTGGCGCAAGAAGGACGGCGACTTCGTCAAACGCGACGAGGAAGTGCTCGACCTGGAGACCGACAAGGTGACGCTGGCGGTGACCGCGCCCGCGGCCGGCATCCTGAAGCGCGGCGCCAAGGAGGGCGACACCGTTGCCGTCGGCGCGGTCGTCGGGAATGTTGAGCCCAGCGAGGCGCCCGCGAGTGTGCCCGCCTCCGCGCCCGTTGCGGCCGCGAACGCGACCGCCGCGGCGAAGGCCGCGAGCCCCGCGCCCGCCGCGAGTTCGCACGCCGAGAGCGATGTTCGCGCCACTCCGCTGGCCAAGAAGACGGCCGAGCAATTGCAGGTCGATCTCTCCAAGGTGCAAGGCACGGGCCCGGGCGGTCGCGTGCGCGAGCAGGACGTGATTCACGCCGCCAAGCCCGCGGCGAACGGCTCGCGCGCTCCGAGTGCGTCCGCGGCAGCGATGAGTGTCGCCGCGGCGTCCGCCGCCACGTCTCGCTCGGGCGGAGCGACGCGCGAGAAGATGACGATGATCCGCCAGCGCATCGCGCAGCGACTCGTTCAGGCGCAGCACACAGCCGCCATGCTTACGACCTTCAACGAGGTCGACATGGGTGCGGTCATGGACCTTCGCAAGCAGTACAAGGAAGAGTTCGAGAAGAAGAACGGGATCGCCCTTGGATTCATGGGTTTCTTCGTGAAGGCCGCCGTCGCGGCGCTCCGTTCGTTCCCGCTCGTCAACGCCTCGATCGTCGAGGAGGGCGGGCAGCTGTTGATCGAAAAGCACGCGTCGTGCGACATCGCGGTCGCCGTGAGCACGCCCAAGGGCCTCGTGGTCCCGGTCATCCGCAACTGCGAGTCGCTCTCGTTCGCGGGCGTTGAGAGCGCGATCAAGGACCTGGCGGTGCGCGGGCGCGACGGCAAGCTCTCGCTGGAAGAGATGCAGGGCGGCACGTTCACGATCACCAACGGCGGGATTTTCGGCAGCCTGATGAGCACGCCCATCCTGAACCCGCCGCAGTCGGCCATCCTGGGCATGCACACGATCAAAAACCGCCCCGTTGAGTTCCCCGCGGGGAGCGGCCAGATCGCGCTGCGCCCCATGATGTACCTCGCGGTGTCGTACGACCATCGCATCATCGACGGCGCCGAGGCGGTGCAGTTCCTCGTGAAGATCAAGCAGGCGATCGAAGACCCGCAGCGCCTGCTGCTCGGCCTTTGATTTCGGCGTAGCGCCCGTCAGCGGTCGATGATCGCATCGAGGCCGCCGGGTTCCGCGAGCCGGTCGAGCAGGCCGCCGCACGCGCGATGGAGCATGTGGAAGACACGCTCGAAGCCGTCGTCGCTCCCCTCGTAGGGATCGGGCACTTCGGGCACGTCCGCCGTCGCGACGTGCGCGGGGTCGAACGAGCGCATGAGCCGAACGCGCGATGGGTTGATCGCGTAGCGCGAGCCCGCGGCCAGCACGCCCCGCCTATTGGACCGATCCATCGGCAGGAGCAGTTGATAGCGTGCGAAGTCGGCGTGGGGCTCGAGTTGGCGTGCTTCGTGAACGAGCTTGATGCCGTGCTTGGCCGCAACGCGGATGGATCGGCTGTCGGCGTCGTGCCCGACGTGCCAGGCGCCCGTGCCGCAGGAATCGATGTCGAAGCGGTCAAGCTGCCCGCGCTCGCGAGCGAGGTGGATGAAGATTCCCTCCGCGAGCGGCGAGCGACAGATATTCCCGAGACACACGAAGAGAACGCCAATCCTCGCGGGCCGGTTTGGATCGATCGGGCGGGTCATGTGTGGGAGAGTACGCGCGAGGAAGCTCGCCAGGCCCTCGTGACGAACTCGAAGTTCGCGGGTCGCGCTGCCGCGGCGCACGCACGCGATAGCGCATCGCGGTGGGCGGGGTCGGAAATCAGCGGCCCCAGCGCCGTCGCGATCGCGGCCCCCGTGTTCCACAAGGCCACCAGCGCCGGATCGATCGCCCCCATGCGATCGGCCGACGGCGAACCGGGAGGCACGATCACGGGCAAGCCGGCGCGCAGCGCCATCTCGACCGAGGCCGCGATCGCCGGATGCTCGGGCGACACCGGGCCGTGCGATGGAGGCAGGAGCGCGGCCAGGTCGCACGCATGCACGAGCGCCGGCGTGGGCAGATCGGTCAGCGTCGCGTGGGCGAGCCTCATCGGCGCCGAAAGCCGGCGCGAGCGCGAGGTCGGGCGTGCCGGAACCACGACTTGGCCCGGCCAATCGGCAACCTCGAAGAGCCCCGCGAGAAAACAGCACTGGCGAACGTCGATCGACGCGGGCGGGTCGGCCAGCATGAGCACCAGCGGGCGATCGTCGTGTACTCCCAACGCCGTGCGAGTCTCCGCACGCGTGCGTCGCGTCGGTGTCGAGACCAACTCGCTCGGCGGCGGACACACGCGCCCCATCCCGATCATGTGCGCGAGGCGCACCAGGTCATCCGACCAGGGCTGAACGATGTCGTGCGGGCCGCGGGCCAGCGCGAGCCGCCGCACACCACGCCATGCCAGCGCCGCGATCCCCGCGGGTGGCGCGACGCGATCCGTGGTCGTGAGCCCGAGCCAACCGGCGCGGCGCTCGACGCCGCTCCCGCCGATCAGGATGACGGCGTGCTTCTCTTTCGCTTCAGAAACGCGTGATTCGCGATTGATGACCTCGACGCACAGGCGCACCGCGGCGTCGCTGCGATCGGCCTCTTCCCGAGCCCAAGGCCCGACGCGGGCGGGGTCCGGCGGCGCGATCAAGTGGAGCACTCGCATGGACTCGCTCCGCGATCACTCGCCCTTGAGGCCCGACGAATCACGCTCGTGGCTGAAGAAAACCTGCGCGAGCGCCATGCCCGCCTGCTTCGCCGCTTCCTGCTCCATCTTCGCCATGTCACTCTGGCTCGTGGGCTTGAAGCCCTGGCCGGTGCGGCTGGTCGAGACGACCGACGAGCCCGTCTTTTCTTCGGGCCACACACGCTTGCCGAGCCCCGCGTCCATCACCTTCACGCGCATCGCGATGCTGGGCGACACGCTCCCGCCGTCCTCCGAAAGCGTGAACGACTCGACCGCCGCGTAGACCAACACCTCGGCCTGCACCGCCTTGGCCAGCGCTATCAGGTCCATCGGCTCGCTGGACTTCTCCGAGGCGACGGCGCTGAACGCGGCCTTGCAATCCACGACGTTGATCAGCGCCCCTTCCGCCAAGAGCGTTTCTTGGGCCGCGCGTGCGATCACATCGCGGAGCGCCCGCGTCGGGAGCTGGTTCGATCGATCGTCCACGAAGATCACCGTGGTGCGCTCCTTCTGCAGCGTGTGACGCGCCTCGATCCGCGGCGGTCCGTGAACCAGCAAAAACCCCGCCGCGACCCAGTTGCACCCGGCGGAGAGCAGCGGGGCCGAGAGCGCGAGCGCCGCCAGCGATCCGACGGCCAAGCGACGAGCGCGAGAGCGAAACTGGTTCGATGTTCTGCGTCGGATCATGCGGGGTATGGCCTTTGTGCCTTGGGTCGAAGAGTCGCCGAACGAGGAGTCTCCGAACGGGGATCAATAGGTGATTCTGATCGGTTCCTGATGGTCGTGGAAGAGCCAGGCGACGCGATCGGTGAGGCGCTTTACAAGCGCCGACATCACGACCTGGCCCGCCAGGTCCGTCTGGGTGATTCCCGACTTGTCCGGGAATGCGACGCGCTGGGTCGAGCGGAACGCATTCTCGTCCGGCGTGATCGAATCTCCCTCGATCACGCCCACGCTCGCGGCGGCGACGCCCTCCCAGACATACTGATTGCCCGGGTCGTTCACGCGAAACTCGTAGAGGTCGACGCGGATCACGCGGTCCACGCCCAGGTCCTCCGCCAGCTTGCCGCCGGGCTTGGTGGTCGACTCCGGGTGGTTGAAAAAGTACTTGAGCAGATCTTTCGATTGGATGTGCCCTGTCGCGCCCACGCCATTGGCGGGATCGGCGAGGCGTTCGTTGATGCGAGCCGTGATCTCCGCCGTCACGCCCGGAAAATCCGCCTCGATCCCGCGATCGCTGACGACCAGCACCGCGTAGGTTTTGCCCTTCAGTCCTTCGTATTGCGCCCTGACGAGATGGTCCGCGCTCTCTTCATAGGCCGTGCCCAGCACGCCGAACAATTGGCATCCTGCCGTTGACGCCATGAGCGCCAACGCCGAGGGCAACATCCACCGCTTGGTTTGGAATCGCGTGATCATCGCCATTGCTCTCGTCCGCTCGGGCCCATCATTCCCGCCCGATCCCTCGCCCCGCCCGCCCGTATCGATCAGGTCGGCCAGGTCCACCACTTGTACGCCCACGCCGCCACGGTTGCTCCCGCGATCCACCACAATACCCGCGGCAAAAGCAGCCCGCCAGCCGCCGATCCCACGCGCGACCCGAACACCGCCGCGTGCACACACCCCCAGAAACCCGCCGCCGCCGCGATCGCCAGGATCGCCCCCATCGGTTGGACGACCAGCGATCGGGCGATGTTCCCGTGCGCGGCGTGCGCAAACGCGGTCGTCATGCCGCACGTCGGGCAGGGCTTCCCGATCGCCGCCACCCATCCGCACTGCAGCAGCCCGAGCTGCGTGTGCGTGCCGTGCCCCGCGCCCGCGGGCCTTAGCCAACCGGCGGTCACCAGCAGACCCAGAAGCGACAGCGCGACCAGCCCCGCCGCCAGCCGGCTCAGCAAGGGAATCCGGGCTGGCATCTTCGAGGGCACGGCCGAATGCTAGGGGAGATCGGGAAGTCGACGGAACGACCGACCCGATTCTTGTGCCTATCGACGCCGGACCTGGGCGAGTTCGCGATGAATGGTCCGGGCCGAACCACCCCGAGCGCATGGCTCGAACCGAAGTCGGGAGAGTCCACTCGAGATTCGACGGCCGCGCCGTGAGAATGACCCGTCCGCTACGCCGTGCGACGCTCGTCGCCGGGAGGCAATGCCTCGGCGCTGATCAGCACCGAGCGCCCGAACTCCGTCGCGTGGCGCGAGCGGGCCCGCGTCGCCGCCTGGATCAGGTCGCGCGGCGATTCGATCCCCGTGAACGGCGTCGGGATCAGCACCGCCCGCAGCCCCACGCTCGTGGAGTCCGGCGAGATCACGCCCGCCGTCGAGGGGGCCAGCGACGCTCCGGTCGTGTCGAGCTCGCGATCGAACTGCTGGAGCAGGATGGGAAGGCGCCGGGCCAGGCGGCCTGCCGGCGCCGTAATGAGGAAGCGATCGTCACCCAGGTGCGCGATAAACGTGTCGGGTTCGCTCTTGGAGACCAAGAGCTGAAGCATCGTCATCACCCGGCGCAGCAACTGATCACCAAGATCAAACCCGAATCGAGAGTTGTACTGCTGGAAGTTTCGGAGATCAACCAGGGCCGCGTCCATGGGCGGTTCGCCGTGCTGCGCGATCAGCGTCCGCACATGCTCGTCGGCGCGGACACGCCCCGGCAGCCCCGTCACCGGCGCCAGCCGCGATTGCGACGTGTTCGCCACGTCCGCCACCGCGTGCAGAAGCTCGCGCATCATCACGATCCCCGCGACCCGCCCCTCGTCGACGATCACCAGCGGGCGGCCCAGCGAGCGATCGTCGCGCGACAGCACCAGGTCCAGCGCCTCCACCACGGTCGTCTCCCCCGTCGCCGTGATCGAGTCCGCCGAAACAAGGAACCCGATCGGCTGCGACGCGCGCAGGTCGCCCGCGGCCCGGAGCACCTGGTCGCGCTCGCACCACCCGACGAACCGACCGCCGTCCAGGACCGCGATCCCCGCCAGCGCCGGCTGGCGCAGGAACTGGCTCGCTACCTCGCGCACGGGCGACGAGGAAGCGATCGTGGACGCCGGCTTGGCGAGTCGAAGCACGCGCGTGCGACGCGGATCGCGGAACCGCTCCGACGCCGCGTCGCGCCATTGCTCGCGCAGCCACTCGCCGAGGCGTGGGTCGAGCGTCTGCTCTCGTGAGCCGGGCTTCCCAAGATAGAAGCCCTGGGCATACGTGACGCCCAGTTCGATGAGCGTGACCAGCTCCTCTCGCTTCTCGATCCCTTCCGCGATCAGGCGCACGCCCGACAGACGCGCAAAGTGAACGAAGAACCGCATGAGGTTCTGCTTCACGCGATCGTGATCGATGCCCCCGACAAGTTCACGATCGATCTTGAGCCAGTCCGGGCGCAGGGCCATGATGCGGTTCAGGCCGCTCGTCCCCGCACCCACGTCGTCGATCGCGATCTGGAATCCCGCCTCGCGCAGCTTGCGCAGCTGCGCTTCAAGCCCGTCGACGTGCTGCTGCTCCGATCGCTCCGTGATCTCCAGCACGATGCGGCTGGGTGTCAGCCCCGGCGTCCGACGCACGCTCTCCAAAAGCGCGTCGGCGAAGCGCGGATCGGCGAAGACCTGCGGCGAGTTGTTCAGAAAAAGCTGCACACCCGCGGGCCACCGGGCCGCCGCGTCCAGCGACACCCCGCGAGTCACGTCCTCGGTCTCCCACAGCACATTGTTCCGTTCGGCCCAGTCGAAGAGCTGCCCGGGGTTGGCGAACGGATTTCCCGGACCCGAGCGCGTCAAAGCCTCATAACCCGCGACCGCGCCCATCGTCACGTCCACGATCGGCTGAAACGCCGCGCTCGTGTTCCCCGCGTTGATCGGGAACGGGTGGGTGGGCACCGACGGGATGGGTCCAGACTCCGCCATCAATTCTCCGGCACGCTTCCTGTGTGCGGAGTGGACATCGGCAAGCGCCGGACAATCCGGGGCTTGCGTGCCGAATGAAGGGGGATTGCCCTGCAAACGCCGCGACCATTGCGGGCTGTGACGCGCGTTGGGCCGCCGGTTATCGAACTTCGCGCCGTCGCGCGCGGGATTCCCACGAGTCGCTTCAATGGTTCGCGGACGCGATCGTCCGCTGTTCAGTCGAACTTGAAGACGCCCTTGCGATACCCGTAGACGTAGGCGACCACCGTGGTCAGCAGGAAGAAGAAGATGCGCGACAGCCAGATGATCGCGTTGGAATCGCCCGACGCCAGGTTCGGGAACGTGGTGGCCCAGGGATACAGGAAGATGATCTCGACGTCGAACACCAGGAAGACCATCGCGATGAGGTAGAAGCGAACGTTGAATCGCTTGCGGGCCGTGCCCATCGGCACCATGCCGCTCTCATACGTTTCGCCCTTTACTTTGCCGTCGCGCTTGGGCCCAAGGACCATGGTGATGGCGAAGTTGGCGACCGCAAACCCGATCGCCATCAGCGTGACCAAAAAGATGGGCAGGTACGACGAGAGGTCGGAGGTGGCCAAGAGGTTCGGCATGAGGCCCGATGATAGCCCCGTCCCGCCCGCCTGCCACACCGACGCCGAACGACCCCGCCTGCCAACTCGGCAGGCCGCCGACAGCCTCCACGCGGCCTGACAGGCCCGTGATCCTTCCAAGGCCGCGTTTCGCGTGCGGACGCGCGGATTTCGCGTGCTCCGGTCCGCCCCGCGTTGGCACAGGGGTTGCCCGAGAACTCGGCGCGATCATTCTCGGGAGGCCCCGGCTTCTCGTGCGATCGATCGCCCCGTTGCCGTCAAACCAACTCGATTTGGGTTTTATTTGGAGCTTGAGAAATGGGTGCGAAAGAACTCGCCTTCGACGTGAATGCTCGTCAGTCCCTGCTCGCCGGCGTTGAGAAGCTGGCGCGGGCGGTCAAGGCCACCCTCGGGCCGCGCGGCCGCAATGCCGTGCTCGACAAGTCCTGGGGCGGGCCCACCGTCACCAAGGACGGCGTGTCGGTCGCCGAAGAAATCGAGCTCTCCAACAAGTTCGAAAACATGGGCGCCCTCCTCGTCAAGCAGGCCGCCAGCAAGACCAGCGACGACGCCGGCGACGGCACGACCACCGCCACCGTCCTGGCCGAAGCCCTCTTCCGCGAAGGGCTCAAGCACATCGCCAGCGGCGTTGACGCCAACGCGCTGATCCGCGGCATGAAGCTCGCCGTCGAGACCGCCGGCAAGGCGATCGACGACATGGCCACCCCCGTCAAGGGCAAGGCCGACATTCAGAACGTCGCCACCATCTCCGCCAACAACGACGCCGAGGTCGGCAAGATCATGGCCGACGCGTTCGAGAAGGTCGGCAAGGACGGCGTGATCACCGTCGAAGAGGGCAAGAGCCTCGATACCGAGGTCGCCGTCGTCGAGGGCATGCAGTTCGACCGCGGCTATCTCTCGCCCAACTTCGTCACCAACTCCGAAGACATGAAGGTCGAGCTCGACAAGTGCCTCGTCCTCATCCACGAGGACAAGATCGAGAACGTGACCAAGCTGGTCCCCATCCTCGAAAAGGTGATGGCCGCCAAGAAGCCCCTTCTCATCATTGCCGAGGACATCACCGGCGAGGCGCTCGCCACGCTCGTCATCAACAAGCTGCGCGGCACGCTCAACGTCGCCGCCGTCAAGGCCCCGGGCTACGGCGATCGCCGCAAGGCGATGCTCGAGGACATCGCGATCCTGACGGGCGCGACCGCCGTGATGAAGGACCTGGGCCTCGAGCTCGACAAGATCGAGCTCAAGCACCTGGGCATGGCCAAGAAGATCGAGATCGACGCCGACAATACCACCGTCATCGAGGGCGCGGGCGACACCAAGTCCATCCAGGGACGCATCGCCCAAATCCGCTCCGAGATCGACAAGACCACCAGCGATTACGACCGCGAGAAGCTCCAGGAGCGCCTGGCGAAGCTCGCGGGCGGCGTGGCCCAGGTCAAGGTCGGCGCCGCCAGCGAGGCGGAACTGAAGGAGAAGAAGGCCCGCATCGAGGACGCGCTCCACGCGACCCGCGCCGCGGTGGCCGAGGGCATCGTCCCCGGCGGCGGCGTGTCGTTCATCCGCGCCCGCAAGGCGATCGCGGGCATGAAGGAATACAAGGGCGTGTTCGGCAAGGCCGGCACCAAGGACGACGACAAGAGCGCCGAGGACGTCGGCCGCTTCAAGTTCGACGTGGCGTCGGGCGTGAAGGTGGTGTTCGACGCCCTGGCCGTCCCGCTCCAGACGCTCGCGGACAACGCGGGCGCCAAGGGCACCGTCGTGGTGTCGAAGGTCGCCGAGAGCGACAAGGCCAACTTCGGCTACAACGCGCTGTCGGGCGAGTACGGCGATCTGGTCTCGCAGGGCGTCATCACGCCGGCCAAGGTCGATCGCTGTGCGCTCAACAACGCGTGCAGCGTCGCGACCATGCTCCTCGCCGCCGACTGCCTCGTCACCAGCAAGCCCGAGCCCAAGGAAGCGGCCCCCGCCGGCGGCGGCATGCCGGGCATGGGCGGCATGGGTGGCATGGGCGGAATGGGTGGGATGGGTGGCATGGGAGGGATGGGGTTCTAAGCGAGCGACATCTCGCCGCGCGAACGTCGTAAACGCGAGGCCGAAGGCCGTGCATGCAGGAACTCCTCGACAACTTCATCGCGATCCTGCGGGACCTTCCGGGGTTCCTGGACGGGTTCATCGCGCAGCACGGCCCGTGGGTCTACGCGCTGCTGTTCGCGATCGTGTTCTGCGAGACCGGGCTCGTCGTCACGCCGTTCCTCCCGGGCGATTCGCTGCTGTTCACGGTCGGCGCTCTGGCGGCCCGGGGATCGATGAACATCTGGGTCGCGACGGGGCTCCTGCTCCTGGCCGCGGTGCTGGGGAACACGTCGAACTACTGGATCGGTCGGTACGTCGGTCCGCGGGTCTTCCGCAAGGATTTGTCGGACGGGCAGCGTCCGACGCTGATCGAGCGGGTGCTGAATCGCAAGCACCTGGACAAGGCCAACGCGTTCTTCGAGAAGTACGGGGGCAAGGCGGTCATGATCGGCCAGTTCGTGCCGATCGTGCGGACCTTCTGCCCGTTCGTCGCGGGCGCGGGGGCGATGAACTACGGACGCTTCATCTTCTTCAATATCACGGGCGGTGTGCTGTGGGTCGGCCTGTGCAGCGGCGCGGGCTGGTTCTTCGGCAATATCGAGTTCGTCAAGAAGCACTTCGAGGCGGTGGTGCTCGGGATCA
Organism: Phycisphaerales bacterium; assembly: GCA_020853815.1. Classification (GTDB taxonomy): domain Bacteria; phylum Planctomycetota; class Phycisphaerae; order Phycisphaerales; family UBA1924; genus JABWBC01. The sequence goes on along the minus strand of JADYYE010000063.1, from coordinate 78 downwards.
TCGTGGTCTCGCTCATCCCCGTCGTGATCGAGTTTGTGAAGCACAAGCGTGCGGCGTCGAAGGGCGCCGCGTGAACTG
>JADYYE010000240.1 GCA_020853815.1 Phycisphaerales bacterium | reverse complement strand
TCGCCGACTGCCGCGCCACGCGGCTGTCGCGAAACACCTTTCTCGGCAATCACGTGGTCGTGCCCGCGGGCGCCTCGCTCCCCCCCGACATCCTGCTCGGCATCTGCACGGTGGCGGACCCCGCGCGAATCCGCGAAGGCACGTCGTGGTTCGGCACTCCCCCCTTCGAGCTGCCCCGGCGCGAGGTGTCGCAGAGCGAGCGCGAACTCACGCACGATCCGGGGATCGAGCGCTTCGCGACGCGCGTCGTCTTCGAGTCGCTGCGCCTCGTGCTGCCACTGGGTCCGCTGGCACTGGCGTGGCTGTGGTTCCGCGCCGTGCCGGTTTGGCACGGCTCGCAGGGCGCGCTCCCCTTTTTCGCCCTCACCCTGCCGCTGTCGTTCGCGGCGGTGGGCGCGGTGCTCCTCGCGTGCGCGCTGGTGGTCAAGCATTTCGTGATGGGTCCGATCCGAGAGAGCCGGCACGCGCTGTGGTCGTGCTGGTGCTGCCGCTGGGACCTGCTGTTCGAGGTCTGGGCCGCATGGGCGGTGCCGGTGCTGCTCGCGTTCGAGGGCACGCCGTTCGTGTCGTGGTGGCTGCGAGCGATGGGCTGCCGCATCGGGCACGGGGTGGTGTTCGGGAGTTCGTTCCTGCAGGTGGTGGATCCCGAGATGCTCGAGATCGGCGACGGCGCGACCGTCTCCTGCCACCTCCAGGCGCACAGCTTCGAGGATCGCGTGCTCAAGCTGGCTCCGGTGCGCATCGCGGCCGATGCCAACGTGGGCCGCGGCGCGGTGCTGCTGTACGGCGCCGACATCGGCGCGGGCGCCGGCGTGGCGGCGAACAGTGTGGTCATGAAGCGCGAGCGGCTGCTGCCCGGAATGCGCTACTCGGGCTGCCCGACGCGGACGATGCGATGACGGCGCCGGCGGTGGAACGCGCCGGCGATCACGGGCATCCGGTCACGGAATGCCACGCCGACGTCTGGGCGGTCCGCTTGGACGGGCGGGCCGGCGAGGGATCGCTTGAGATCCTGAGCGCCGCGGAACGGGAGCATTCGGCACGCCTGCGGATGGGCGGCGTGGAATGGGGCGCGGCCCGCGCCGCGCTGCGCCGGATACTCGGGGACTGCCTCGCCATGGCGCCGTGCGACGTGGCGTTCGAGGCCGGTGGGTCCGGCAAGCTGCGACTCGCGCCGGGAGCGCCGCTCGACCTGCGGTTCAGCGTCTCGCGTTCCGGCGGGTTCGCGCTGATCGCCCTGCGGCTAAGCGCCGAAGTGGGCGTGGACCTGGAGCCTGTCCGCGAGGGCGTCCGCGGCGCGGAGATCGCGCGAGACATCCTGGGCGAGGAGCTGGGCGGTGGCGATTTCTTCCGGCTTTGGACGCGGCGCGAAGCGCTCGCCAAGGCGTGCGGACGAGGCATCGCTTCTCCCCTTCGCGACGAGGACCGCGCGCGTTTCACCGTTCGCGACTGCGACGTCCTGCCGGGGTTCGCCGCTGCGGTCGCGTCCGAAGGACGCGACTGGGACATCCGAATGCGACGGGCGGACTGAGATTCGTCAGCGCGAGGCGGCCGGTGACGCGGGCAGCCCCAGGTCCACGTCGTCCACCGAGTCGAGGCGAGAGAGCTCTTCGTGCAGGGCGGGCCAGCCGTTCGTGAGCGCGGCGAGCGCCAGGTCGGTGGCGGGTGGAAGCTCGGAGAGCATCACGAACGCAGCCCCTTCGATGAAGCGAGGCAGCGATCCGCGATCGTACTGCCCCGAGCCCCGCGTCGTCCGCCGGGCCGTGAGCACTTCCTGTAACGTGGTCCCGCTGCCGCAGACGGCCTTCCACCTCGATTCGACCTGTTTCGCGCGCGCCGGGTCCGCCGTGCGGACCTCGTCCGACACGAGCGAGTAGGCGTCGATGTCCCCTTCGGGCGAGTGCGATGTCCAGACGACGCGCGCACTCGTGCTCCGCTCGATCACCCGGTGCGCGAGGCTCGCCCCTCCCCGCACCGACACGACTTCGCAGTCCACCGAGACGGTCACCACACGCGTGCGCGCGACGACCTCGATCGGCACGTCGATCCAGAAGACCCGCCGCG
>JADYYE010000062.1 GCA_020853815.1 Phycisphaerales bacterium | reverse complement strand
GTCGCGCCGTACTCGGGCACGGCGATGGCCGAGTACTTCATGTGGCTGGGCAAGCATGGCAAGACGCCCAAGCACGCGATGTGAATCTACGACGACTTGTCGAAGCAGGCGGTCGCGTATCGCCAGCTGTCTCTGCTCTTGCGTCGTCCGCCGGGGCGCGAGGCGTATCCGGGCGACGTGTTCTATCTCCACTCGCGACTCCTGGAGCGAGCGACGAAGCTGTCGGACGAGAACGGCGCGGGCTCGATCACGTCGCTGCCGATCATCGAGACGCAGGAAGGCGACGTGTCGGCGTACATTCCGACGAACGTGATCTCGATTACCGACGGGCAGATTTACCTGGAGCCCGAGTTGTTCTTCTCGGGCGTGCGTCCGGCGATCAACGTCGGCATCTCGGTGTCGCGCGTGGGCGGCAACGCGCAGGTCAAGGCGATGAAGAAGATCGCGGGCTCCTTGCGGCTCGACCTCGCCGCAGCCCGCGAGCTCGAGGCGTTCGCGCAGCTGGGCACGGAGCTCGACAAGGCGACGCAGCGCCAGCTGGATCGCGGGCGGCGGATGGTGGAGCTGCTGAAGCAGGGCCAGTACACGCCGTTCCACATCGTGGACCAGGTGATCTCGGTGTTCGCGGGGAGCAAGGGTTACCTGGACGACGTGCCGGTGGCGGACGTTCGCCAGTTCGAGGTTGACCTGCTCAAGTTCTTCCAGGCGTCGGGCAAGCCGGCGTGGAACGCGCTGAACGAGAAGAAGGCGCTGGACGCGGAGACGGAGAAGAAGCTGGAAGAGGCGATCAAGGGCTTCAAGAGCACGTGGAAGGCGGCGAAGTAAGAAGGCGGCGGTTCACGACGGAAGCAAGTTCGTATGAAAGTTCCAAACCCCGGGCGAGAGCTCGGGGTTTTTCGTTGGGAGGGGCGTGGCGAGGCGCACGATCACGGCGAGCCGAGAGCGGTGCTATGGGTGTGGTCTTTGTTTGCAAACGAGCTTGGTTCGGTGTGGGGCGATCCGGTACCATGGCGCAACGCCTGGTGCGGGAGGTCGGCCATGGGAATCAAATTGTTGTTGCGTGGCGTGGCCGCTGTTTGTGTCGCGGTGCTTGCGGTCGGAAGCGCGTCGGCTCAGTGCGACGGATGGCTGAAGGGTGAGGGCCTGCGGGGCACCGATGCCTCCATCGGCGAGACTTTGATGTGGGATCCCGACGGTCAAGGGCCACAGACCCCCAAGCTGGTGGTGAGTGGTACGTTCAGCATCGCTGGGGACATCTTTGCGAATCGAATCGCGATGTACGATCCCGAGACGAGCCTCTGGACCGCGCTCGGATCGGGGATGAATAGCGGCGTTGGCTCGTTGGCGACGCTCCCAAACGGCGATTTGCTGGCGGGTGGAAGCTTTACCACTGCCGGTGGCGTTCCCGCCAACCGCATCGCGCGCTGGAACGGCTCAGCTTGGTCGGCGCTGGGCTCAGGCCTGAATGGCAATGTTCACGCCATGACGATGTTGCCAAACGGCGACGTGGTTGTGGGCGGAGAGTTTTCCCGTGCTGGCGGCGTGCCCGCGAACTATGTCGCGCGTTGGAACGGATCGGCTTGGTCGGCCCTGGGGTCGGGCATTGGGGGCAGTTTTGTCAACGTCGTGTACTCCCTCGCAACGCTTCCCAACGGTGACGTGATCGCCGGCGGAGACTTCGCAACCGCCGGTGGAGTCGGCGCAGTCAGAATCGCGCGTTGGAACGGATCGGCTTGGTCGGCCCTGGGTTCCGGGATTGATGGACTCGTGTACGCCCTCGCGGCGCTTCCCAACGGCGACGTGGTCGCCGGCGGGAGCTTTGCAACCGCTGGTGGAGTTGGCGCGAGCAGAATCGCCCGATGGAATGGCTCGGCTTGGTCGGCCCTGGGGTCGGGCATGGAGGGCAGTTTCGCGAACGTCGTGTACTCGCTGAAGGCGCTGCCCAACGGTGACGTGATCGCGGGCGGGTGGTTCACCAGCGCCGGTGGTGTGCCCGCGGAGCACATCGCCCGCTGGGATGGTTCGGCATGGTCCTCGTTTGGCTCTGGGATATACGGCTATGTGAACGCCCTAGAAACCCTGGTGAACGGCGATCTGATCGCGGCCGGGTACATCTACAGCGCCGGGGACCAGATTGTGAGCCACATCGCGAAATGGAATGGATCAACCTGGTCGAGCCTGGGAACCGGGATGACTGGACGGGTGTATGCCTTGGCGAATTTGCCCAACGGCGATCTGATTGCCGGCGGAGAGTTCCGCAACGCCGGAAGTGTGGCCGCCAGCAGTGTCGCGTGCTGGAACGGCAGCTCGTGGTCCCCGTTGGGATCGGGTATGTCCGGCGCATGGCCGTATGTGTCCGCTCTGAAAGTACTTTCCAACGGAGACCTCGTCGCGGGCGGGAGATTCGCCACCGCCGGGGGAGTGGCGGCGAACCACATCGCGTGCTGGGACGGCTCGTCCTGGTCCGCCCTCGGTTCCGGGATGAACAGTCACGTCGATGCCCTGACGATACTCGCCAATGGCGACCTGGTTGCGGGAGGGGATTTCACCACCGCCGGGGGCGAGACCGTGAACCATGTCGCGCGCTGGGACGGTTCGGCTTGGTCTGCGCTCGGCTCTGGGTTGGACGGTCACGTCAGTGCCCTGGCGACACTTGCCAACGGCGACTTGGTTGCGGGCGGATTGTTCTTCAACGCGGGAGACGTGCCCGTGAGCCGCATCGCGCGATGGAACGGCGTGTCCTGGTCTGCCCTCGGATCGGGGTTGAACCAGGAAGTCCTTGCCCTGACAACGCTTCCCGATGGCGACTTGGTTGCAGGCGGTTGGTTCACTTTCGCGGGGAATTTGTCCGTGAAGTACGTCGCACGCTGGAACGGATCGCGCTGGTATCCGCTGGGATCGGGGATCGGGGACGCTTCTCCGTCTGTGCATGCCTTGACGACGCTTTCCAACGGTGATCTGGTTGCCGGCGGAGAATTCAACATGGCCGGTGGTGTGCCTGCGATTCGCATCGCGCGCTGGAACGGCTCGGAGTGGTCCGCACTCGGGTCGGGGGTCAACAGTGATATCTGGGCGCTTGCGGCTCATCCGAACGGCGAGTTGATCGCGGGGGGAGAGTTCAAGATAGCTGGAGGCAACGTTTCGGCGTACGTCGCACGCTATTCATTCACGGGCATTCCGACGATGTCGCTGCAACCCGAGCCGCAGATCGTCGCCGCGGATGGCACGCTCGTGCTCTCGGCGACACCGGCGACGGGATATTCCGGCGTCTCCGTGCAATGGCGGCGGAATGGCGTTGACATTCACGATGGTCAGTATGGCGCGTCGTCGGGCGGCGGGTTCGTGACGGGGGCAGCGCGGGCGATGGAGTCCCCGACGAATGGGGTGGCCGCGGTGCTGACGATCACGGGTGCGCGACCGGGCGACTCGGGCGAGTACGACGCCGTGTTCTTGAACGATTGCGGCGAGTTGGTGAGCCAGGCCGCGACGGTGGATGTGGGCCTGTGCCCCGCCGACGTCAACCACGACGGCTTTGTGAACGGCGACGACTACGACGCGTTCGCGGAGTTGTTTGATGTTGCCGACCCGGGCGCGGACTTCAACGGCGATGGGTTCGTGAACGCCGCCGATTTCGACGCGTTTGCGGAGGCCTTTGGCAACGGGTGCTGACGGCGGCCCGTCCGCCCTTCCCCTACACTGCGCCGGCTATCGGGCAGGGCCCGGGGAGTGCGTATGGCGTCCATCGTCTTTTACTTTCAGGTCCACCAGCCGTATCGCCTGAAGCGGTACTCGGTCTTCCACTCCGACCCGTTCTATTTCGACGACGCGAAGAACCGCGAGGTGCTGCTGAAGGTCGCGGACAAGTGCTATCGCCCCGCGACCACGCTCATCCTCGACTTGGTCAAACGGCACAAGGGCAACTTCAAGGTCAGCTACGCCATCACCGGCGTGGTACTGGACCAATTGGCGGCGTGGGCGCCCGACGTGCTGGACCTCTTCAAAAAACTGGCCGACACCGGGTGCTGCGAGTTCATCGGCGAGACCTATTACCACTCGCTGTCGTTCCTGTACACCAAGGACGAGTTCGCGGCCCAGGTGGACATGCACTCGGCCAAGATCAAGGAGCACTTCGGGCAGACCCCGCGGGTCTTCCGCAACACGGAGCTGATCTACGCCAACGAGCTTTCGTATTACCTCGCGGACATGCGGGATGCCCAGGGAAAGCCGCGATGGCTGGGGGCGATCTGCGAAGGGACGGACCTGCTGCTCGGCTATCGCTCGCCGAATTACATGTACCGCCCGCCGGACCTGTTCGGGAAGACGGTGGCGAGCGTGGACAACAAGGCGTTCGCGCTCCTGCTGAAGAACTATCGCCTGTCGGACGACGTGGCCTTCCGCTTCAGCAACCGCGGGTGGGCGGAGTGGCCGTTGACGGCGGAGAAGTTCGCGGGCTGGGTGAACCAGATCAACGGCGACGGGTATCTGTGCAACCTGTTCATGGACTACGAAACATTCGGCGAGCACCAGTGGGCCGACACGGGGATCTTCGAGTTCCTAAGGACGCTCCCGGAGAAGGTGTTCGACGTGAACCCGGGTCACAACCACTTCAACACGGTGTCGGAGGCGATCACGCAGTTCCCGCCCGTGGGCGTGTACGACGCGCACAACTGGACGTCGTGGGCCGACACGGAGCGCGACCTGACGGCGTGGCGCGGGAACGCGATGCAGAACAACGCGCTGGACGAGTGCTATCGGGTCGAGGGGCTGGTGAAGGACTTCGTAAAGAAGTCGGTGGGCGACAAGGCCAGGAGCGAGCAGGCGGCCCACGTGCTGGCGGACTGGCGGAAGCTGACGACCAGCGACCACTTCTACTACATGTGTACCAAGTTCTGGGCCGACGGCGACGTGCACAAGTATTTCAGCCCGTACGACTCGCCGTACGACGCGTACATCAACTACATGAACGTGATGGACAACGTGAAGGCTCGGATCAGGGGGTAGCGCGGCGGTCAGACTCTCGCCTACTCCTCGTAGACGAGCGAGTAGATCGAAGTCTTGAACACCTGCGGCGTGACGCTCTCATATCCTGCGTGCCCGTCGAGGTAGAGCATCGCGGACTTGTTGATGTCGCCGCGGCCGTTCTTGATGGTGAAACCTGGCTGCTGGTACACGATGATGGGGGGATATTCGTCGTGGAGCCAGACGTAGCGTGAGGGATTGAAGCCCGTGCCGGCGGCCAAGAGCGCGTTGAAGGCCTGGAACTGGTCGTCCATGTTCGAGTAGTGCCCGGGTATCGAGTACACGCCGGTCATGTTGGTGTGATAGCTCGTCCCGACATCAATGTAGCTCGAAAGGCCCACGGGCTCGGAGTTGGGCCAGTTCCATTGGTGCGAGGCCTTGTCGTATGGATCACGGTTGAGCGGCGCCTGCTGGCTGCGCGCCGGGTCATTCGCGGGGAGTTCCGCGGGTGGCGGCGGCGCTTCGAACACGGTGTCTGGGTAGAGGTACGCGTTCATCGGGCGATCGGCGGCCTCAACGTCAAATGCGCGACGGTTTGTCGATGCCCATCGGCCAAGGTTGTTCTTGCCCGCCCATTGCCATGTACACCACCCGGCCAGCAAACCCGACGTGGCGCTCTTGGTTGTTCCACGCTTGTAGGTCAGCGTGAATGGCAGTCGGTTCTGATTGTCGTTGCGATACGCGCCCGCGGCTTGTGCGATCGCGGCGTAATTCGGGAAGGGATTCGCGCGACCGGGCGGACCGCCCGCCGCGGCGGTCACGGCCAGGAGAAGCGAGAGCACCACGATCAGGGCGAGCAGATCCGTCAGCGTGAAGGCGCGAGTATTCCGCATGCGAAACTCCTTTCATGGAGTTGGAACCCAAGGCCCGCTCGAAGTTCCCCAAAAACAGTAAAGCCCCCGATGGAAGTCGGGGGCTTTCGGTTCCGCGATTGCATGTTCGCAGCGCGTTAGCTGACGCGCTTCAGCTTGGTGACGCGCCCGACCTCGACCCACTCGACCACGAAGATGTTGCCGGCGTGGTCCCAGATCGCGCCGTGTGGGCAGATGAACTTGCCGGGGAGGAACTGCTCGCGCGCCTTGTCGCGGAGGTCCATCTTCTCGCCGTCGCAGAGGTGAGTGATGAGCTTGTTGTCCTTGTTGAAGATGGTGACGCGGGCCTGGAGGTCGGGGATGAGAAGGTCGGTGCCGCGCTGGTGGAAGTGGCAGGGAAGCTTCAGCTCGTCCTTGACGAAAGAGAGATGCTCGCCGCCGAGCGAGAAGTACTGGATGCGGTTGTTTCCGCGATCGGCGACGGCGAGGACCGGCGTGCTCCCGCGCGTGTCGATCATGAGCCCGTGCGGGCAGCTGAGCTTGCCGGGGTCGCTCCCCGAGCCGCCGAAGGACTTCTTGTAGTTGCCGGCGGTGTCGTAAATGTGGATCCAGTTCTTACCGTATCCGTCGCCGATGAAGAGCGTGTCGTTGTGGATGGCGACGTTGGTGGGGTGGTACTCGCCGGGGTTGGCGTAGAGGCCATTGGCATCGGGCACGCCGCGTTGCCAGACGACCTTGCCGGCGAGGTCGGTTTTGAAGACCAGCCCGCGTGCCTGGTCGCAGAGGTAGAGAGACTCCTGCGAGCCTTCCTTGCTGAGGTGCAGGCCGTGCGCGCCGCCGGCGATGCCGAGCTCCGCGCCCCAGGCGCCGACGTACTTGCCGTCGGCGTCGAAAACGACCATCGCGTTCTTCTCCTGGCTGGAGGAATGGATGGTGTGCTTGATGTAGCTTCGACCCTGCGAGTCTTCGCACACGCCGTGGGTGTTGCCGTAGGCGATGGTCTTGGGAATCTGGCCCCAGTCGTGGATGACCTCGTAGCGATGATCGCCGGCGCCGACGATGATCGGCTCCTTGCCGGATTTGTTGGAAGCGGTGGCGACGCGCGGGAAGCCGAGCACGGAGGTGGCGCCGGCCGCGGCGCCGGCGGCGGCGACTCCCTTGAGGAACGTGCGTCGGGACGAGCGATCAGGCGATGCGGACATCGGGAATCTCCGGGTGTGACGCGGGGCTTGAGCACGCCCGCGGTTGCCTGTTTGTACCCGATTTCCTGTCTTCTTGCACTCTGTTCGCATGGCCCGCCGGGCGTTCGTAGCGAACGGAATCCGATGGTGACAGGCGTGCGAAACCGCGAGGGAAAAGCTCCGGGCCGGCGCGAACAGACCGCCGATCCAGTCGTATCGCCCAGTGGAGGTTTCATATGACACTACGTTTCGTCGATGGACCGATGCCCACCACCCAGGCCGTGCTCGACTATGTCCGGCAACGCCTCGCCCACGCCATCGGGCGCTTCGAGCCCCAGATCGCGACGATCGAAGTTCGCATCGCGGACGTGAACGGCCCGCGCGGCGGCATCGACAAGGAATGCCGCATCCTCGCCTCCATCCCCCATCGATCGCCCGTCATCGTCGCTGAGCAGGCCGGCGGTTTTTATGAGGCCATCGACCTCGCGTCGCACAAGCTCAAGCGGGCCGTCGGAAAGGTGATCGATCGGCGCAAGCGCGGCTGAACGCGTGCGGGTTCTCCCCGCGCGCCGGTCGCCCCGGGCGGAAGGACTCGCCCGGGCTCTGGGAGAGTGCCCTGAATCCCGATCATTTTCTCGAGGTATGTCTCGAGATTCGTCTCGCGGCCGGACCCGCTCGCCGCGTCAGTGATATCGCCTTGTTTCCACGGGCTCCTTCTGCGATACTCGTGTCGTCCGACAGGAGAAGGGACGACATGTCGAAGAACGAACTCTCGGGCCCGCGCGCGGGCGTGGTGGCGGTCGCACTCATGGCGGCAAGCGCGATCGCGCCGTGCGCCGCCGCCGGGCACACCAACAACATCATGATCACCGGCTATTGGCCGCCCACCAACGGGATGGTGTCGCGTTTCAGCACCAACCCCGAGCTCAACCCCGACGGCTGGATCGGCGGGAACTGGGAAGGGCGCGGCTACAACGTCTTCTCCTACTTCCCGACCTTCAACCCCGACGACGCCCCCAACTGGGGCAAGGGCACCGGCGATTTCGAGGTCGACTACCAGGACACGTCGGCCGACTGGCAGCGCATCGTGAACGAGGTCAAGCCCGCGGCGATCATCACGTTCTCGCGCGGCAACCCCGGAAGCAACTGGGAAGTCGAATCACGCCTCAAGATGCGCGCGGCCAACAGCTGGTTCCCCGACTACCTCGAACCCAAACGCCCGAGCGCCGACATGCCCATCTTCGCCGATCTGGCGCCGAACCAGATCGTGCCGAGCACGCTGCCGATGCAGGGGATCGTGGACGCCGTGAAGGCCTCGGGCGCCATCAGCAACGCCTACATCGACACCGGCAACGGGTTCGGCGGCGCCTTCCTCTCCGAGTTCATCGGGCTGCACGGCGAGTGGTACAACATGCAGCATTCGGGAGTAAACGATCCCTATAGAAACTTCGCCGCCGGGCACATCCACGTCGGTGTCGACACGCCGCTGGCGGCCGCGAACATGGCAACGGAGACGACGCTCCGAGTTCTGACGGACTACCTCGACACGGTGGTTCCCGCGCCGGGAACGTCGGGGCTGGTCTTTCTCGGTCTGGCGTCGATCGCGCGACGCCGGCGTCCCTAACGAAGTTTGAGTCGAAACCACTGGGAATCGGCAAGATTCGCAAACCCGCGCGACATTCGGGTGCGAAGGTGCTTTGCCGTTGCGTTCCGGTGCGTGAGAAGGGTACCGTAATGGCGTCGGCTTTCGGGGTGGTGGAGGTACCGTCCACCCCGCCGCGCTTCCGCCGCGGCGAGCCGTCGCTTTCGAGCTTTCACGAGGAAGGAGATTGGCATGAAGACGATGAAGGTGATCGGTGCGCTCGCGATGATCTCGCTGGCGGGCGCGGCCCAGGCCCAGATCTGGGCGTCGGCGGCCCACAACTATGTGCAGGGTCTGCAGGAGGACGGGAGCGCGCTGCCGGTGGATCGCACCAACACCGCCAACGCGCTGGGCGCACCCCAGAACGACGACAGCTTCCCCGACACGATCAACTTCGTGTCGCTGGGCTTCGGCGGTCAGTTGACGCTCTCGTTCGGCGAGCAGTTCAAGGACAACATCTACTGGTACGAGACGACGTTCAACGCTCAGGGCGGGCACTATGAATACGCCGACCTGTATGTCGGCACCGGCGCGGACGCGCTCAGCGCGACGTACTACCTCGTCGGCAACCTCTCGAATCTCGTCGAGGGCGTGCCGATGTCGCTCGCCACGGTGCAGGGCAACACGGGCATCGGCGCGTGGGACTTCGTGAAGTTCGTCGACACCAGCAGCTTCATCGGCCTGCCCTACGCCGACGGCTTTGACATCGACGGCGTGGGCGCTGACCCGATCCCCGCGCCCGGCGCGGTGGCGCTCCTGGGCCTCGGCGGCCTGCTGGCGGCGCGTCGTCGCCGCTGAATGAACTGAACAGTTCCCGGCGCGGTGTGTTCGCCCGCGCCTCCCAATCCGAGAGAGAGAAGACGCCAACGCCCTCGAACAGAGGGCGTTGTGCTTTGAGGAAACCTCAAATGGCCGACGTCGATTGGCCGCCGGATCGAATGAAGTCAGTCTGGCAGTAAGGCCGCTGGCGATTGCGGCGATGGCTGGCACGAGGCGGGCGCGGCGGCGAGGCGCGGCGGGATGAGCGATGAAGCGGCTACTTTGCAGCGTCGCGCCCCCACAGCCGATTGAGCCAAGGCAGGATCGCGCCGCCGATGTTGGCAAGGCGCAGTTCGGGCCAGGGGATCGGCGTGGTGCCGCCGCGCAGGCGCACGATGACAAGGCCGAGGAAATACCAGGCGGCGGCGAACGATTCCCGCGGGCCGCGCCGGGTGCGCTCGGTGTTGCAGCGCATGACGAGCATGGTCGCGTCGTCGTCGAGGGGCAGGCCCCGGTTGAAGCTCTCGGCGCGGGCGATGGTGCGCGACGCGAGCGTCGCGGGGTCGCCCGCCCCCAGCTCGCGGAGAAACTCGAGCAACCCGGGCTCGCCCAGGAGCTTTCCCTCGGCGTCCTTGGCCTCGATGAGCGAGTCGGTGTAGAGAATGATCACGTCGCCCTCGTCGAGGCGCACGCCGAGCTGGTCGTATCGTGAAACGTCGAGCACGCCGAGCGGGAGGTTCGTCGGCGTGTCGGCGCCGGGGGTCGGCGCGGGCGATGATTCCTCGTTGTCGCGCCCGATGAACGTCCATTCACCCGTCGCGGCGTGGAAGCGGATCGGGCGCGGGTGTCCGGCGTTGCAGGCCACGAGGTAGCGCGTCGGCGCCCAGTAGGTGCCGAGCACCGCGGTGGCGAACGAGCCCGACTCCTGCCCGTTGAACTCACGGTTGAGTGATTCAACGAATCGGGTCTGGTCGAGGTAGTTGACGAACTGACGCATGAGATCGCGGAGGCGGATCGCGATCTCCGAGACGCCCAGGCCGTGCCCCGAAACGTCGGCGATGAGGAGGCGCGTGATCCGTCCGGTGGCGCAGGAGCTGAGGTAGTGAACATCACCGCCCGAGGCTTCGCCCTTATGCGGGCGGCTGTAGACCCAGGCGTCGAGGCCCGGCATCTTCACGGCGCTCTGCACGGCGTCGTTGCCGCCCCAGACCTCCATGCACTGGAGAGTGTGCGGCTCGCTCGACGGCATGGTGGGAGTCGTGGTAGTAATCGGGGTCATGTCGCCACCGGCGGATGTTCGGCGAGAAAGCGCGGCGGGTGTTTCCCGGGAAGCCCGTCCCGCGACGCACGACGCGATCGTCCTTCCTTCGCATCACCACGTCAAGCGGGCGCGGACGCTCGCCGGTTTCGCGTTGATGGTTTGGATGTCGGCGGCGGTGCGTTCAGCGCGTGACGGCGGCCAGGAGTTCCTCGATCCCCTGGCCCTTGGTCGCGATGGTCTCGATGATCGGGCGCTTGCCCGCGACATCCCGCAGATCGCGGACCAGGTCGCTCTCGCCCGGGTGGTCGGCCTTGTTGCAGACGAACACGTCGGCGATCTCGAGGATGCCGGCCTTGTCCATCTGCACGGCGTCGCCCATGCCCGGCGTGAGCACGACGGCGGTGCGATCGACGTGCTGACGGATTCGAGTCTCGTTCTGGCCGGCGCCGACGGTCTCGACGAAGACGAGGTCGAAGGCCTCGGAGCCTTCGCAGGCGCCGCCGATGAGCTCGATGATCTCGGGGAGGGCTCGGTAGTCCTCGCCGCTGATCGCCAGGGAGCGGTAGTAGATCGAGTCGCCCATGGTGTTGAAGTCGACGCGGAGTCGATCGCCCAAGAGCGCGCCGGAGGTGATGGGGCTCATGGGGTCGAAGGCGACGACGGCGCAGCGCCCGCCGCGGCCTTCGGCCTTGTTGCGTCGGGAGAACTCCGACGCGAGCTGCGCGACGAGCGTGCTCTTGCCGGCGCCGGGCGAGCCGGTGATGCCAACGACGCGCGCCGGGCGGCGGCGCTTGGCGCCGGCGCGGAATCCCTTGCCGTCATGCAGCTGCGAGATGTCGCGGGCGAGCTGGGCGACGGCGTTTGAACCGGCGACGCTGGTGGGGCGCGGTTTCACGGCGCCGCGCACGGCCTCGACGATGTCGAGCAGACCGACGCCGGTCGTGAAGCAGCGCGCGATCCCGCCCTCGATCAGTTTCGGGATGTCCTCTTGCGGGAGGATGCCGCCCATGTAGACCGGGATGTCGGGGCGGCCGAGCTCGCGCAGGTCGTTGACAAGACGCGGGCCCAAGACCAGGTGCGAGTTGGACATCATGGAGGCGCACACGACGTCGCAGTCCTCGTCGCGGGCGGAGACCGCGAGCGAGCGCGGCGTCTGCCACAGGCCGGAGTAGATGACGTGGACGCCGGAATCGCGCAGGGCGCGGGCGATGACCTTCACGCCGCGGTCGTGCCCGTCGAGGCCCATCTTGCCCAGGAGCACGCGCGGGCGATGGGGCAGGTCGGCGCAGCGATCGGTCTTCTCGAATTCGGTGGTGGGGACGTTGAGCGAGGTGGTCATGGAAGCGAGTCCTTGCGACGAAACCCGGTCGATTCGCCGGGGTTTGGGCAATGGACTCTACGCGGGGAGATGCCCGCCATCCGGGCGAGTCGGCACGCGACGCCGGGTCCGACCAGGCACCCAACGGAGCTTTTCGGAGGGTGCGCCGCGGGATTCGATCGGATTCGCCCGGCGCCGAGCGCCGCGTGGAGCGCTGCGGCTATGGGGAATGAGCAATGGGAACCTCTGAGTATTTGGTGGCCCGCCTCTCCGAGGCGGTTTTTCAGCCCACTGGACGCGGACCTCGCGACTGAACTCGAATTGTTCAGAGGTTCCAATGGGCAATGGGAAGACGCGCCATCTAAGTTGGAGCGGCTCAGTCCGGGATCTTGATAGCGCCGATGTCAAAGGTGGCTTTCGGGATCTTGAGGTTCATCGCTTCGAGCGTCTCGACCAGCAGTTCGGCGACCACGGCGTTGCGCACCCACTTGTGGTCGGCGGGCACGATGTGCCACGGCGCGTGCGCGGTCGAACACCGGGTGAGCGCGTCCTCGTAGGCCTCCATGTACGCCGGCCAGAGCTCTCGCTCCTCCACGTCGCGCGGCGAGAACTTCCAGTTCTTCCGCGGATCGCGCAGGCGATCAAGCAATCGCTCCTTCTGCTCGCGACGGGAGATGTGCAGCACGCACTTCACGATCACGGCGCCGTTGTCGGAAAGGAGTTTCTCGAACGCGTTGATCTGGGCGTACCGGGCGTTCCAGACCCTGGCGGGCACGAGCTTTCGGACCCGCGCGATGAGCACGTCCTCGTAGTGCGAGCGGTTGAAGACGCCGATCTGGCCGCGGGCGGGCACGGCCTTGTGGACCCGCCACAGGAAGTCGTGGTCGAGCTCTTCGGCGCTCGGCGCTTTGAACGACGTGACGTGGCAGGCGGAGGGATCGAGCCCGGACATGACGTGGCGAATCGTGCCGTCCTTCCCGCTGGTGTCCATGCCCTGGAGCACGAGGAGCACGGAGCGCTGGTTTTCGGCGTAGAGGCGGTACTGCAGGTCGTTGAGGCGATCGATCATCGCGGCCTGATGGACGCGTGCGGCGTCCTCGGAGTCCAGGCCGAGGGTGTCGCCGGGGTCGCGTTTCTTCAGCCGCGCGGGCTCGCCTGGCGAGAGTCGGACGCGAGCCGAGAGTTTCTTGGACGCGGCGCCCATGAGGATCGCGGCGGCTCAGTTGTGCCCGGGGAGCGGCTTTTCCTTCTTGGGCTTGGCGAGGTCCTTGCTTGTGTCGCCCGCGAGGTTCTTGCCGCAGTGGGGGCAGTTGTCGGGGTACGAGCCGTGGCCGACGGGCTCATAGACCTCCTTGCAGAACTGGCACTCGTAGACCTCCATCGACAGCGTGGAGCAGGTGGGGCATTTGGGGATGGGAGAGCCGGAGGCCTTCTGGTTGGCGAGGAGTTCCTTGCGCTTGACGCGGAAAACGCTCTTGCACGATTCCTTCGAGCACCTCCACACCGTCACCTGGTCCATCACCACGTCGGTCTCGTTCGAGCCGTTGGCGAAGCGGAACACGAAGAAGGCGGCGGCCCCGAGCATGACGATCGCCAGGGCGACTTTGACGGCGTTGTTCACGAGCGGCTCCTAAGTGCTGGAGAACTACTTCGGAAGGACGAAGCCCAACGACGAAGAACGGGTATCGGCCCAACTCAAACGCGGCGGTGAAGGTATCAAGGTCGTCGCCGGGGACGCCGTGGGCCTCGGAGCCGGGTGGCCCCGCCCGGATTCAGATCGACCCACCACGCGGCTGTGCCGCTCCACGAGTTGGCGTGCGGAACGCCGGCGTGACGCGCGGCGGAAATCGTGCCCACCTAGATCGCCAAACGAACGATCCGACCATTCTCTCGTCGGTTCATCATCACCGTTCCAACCAAGACCATCATCCGAAGCGATTGGTCTTCGGGCGCTTACATCGACTTCTTAATATCTTCCCAGGTCCTGTGCTGGCGATTCCACTTGGCGACCCAGTCGGGCTTGTTGGCTTGCCAGTCATCCCAGTTCTTCTGGGCCGCGCTGTTCGGCGGGCCCGTGACATTGTCCACATGGGCCGGGCCGATATCGTTGCGGTCGACGGAGTTGGCGTGGGTGTCGGACCAGAGCACGTTGGTTTTTCCGCCGTGTACATAGCCGGGCCACGCCTTGAAATCAGCCGGGTCAACCGTGACCCAAGTGTCCATCGCGAGGTTTCCGTCGCTGTCGGTGATGGTGATCATCTTGTCCGGGAAGGTGATCGTTGACTGCTTGATCTCCCAGTGCTTTTTGTCGCCGATATTCTCGGTCTTGGCGTTCGAGTCCTTGAAATACTCGACGGGCATACGGACATGCCCACCGAGCCCCAGGTGAACGCCGATATCCTTGTAGCTAAACGACTCGCCGAAGTTTTCGCCGAACCCGTTGTACGCGTAGCTGAAGGCGCGGCCCCAGCGCCCGTTCAGCTCGTACTCGTCACTGGCGAAACCCACGTACTTGTTGTACTTGCCCTCGACCTGGCCCTGGCCCCCCTCGGCGCGTGTCATGTAGCGATAGCGGAAATCCGGCCCGCGTGACGGGCAGTTGAACACCGCGTAGTTGTTGTTCATCACCTGCTTGAGGCGGCCGACCCAGGTGATGGGCCAGTCGAAGAAGATCTGCCAGTGGTCGCCGGGGTAGAACTCCTGGTTGTCGTTGAGGTAGATCCCAAGAGCCGTGCCCTGCTGCTTCAGGTTGGAGAGGCACACCGCCTGCTGGGCCGCCCCGCGAGCTTTGCCCAGCGCGGGCAGCAGGATCGAGATTAGGAGCGCGATGATCGCGATGACGACGAGCAATTCGATGAGCGTGAAACCGGCGCGGCGATTCCTCATGGCCATTCCTTCTCTTCGTGATCTTCTGCGCGGACGAGCGCCAAGAACGAGGGCGACTCGCCATCCCGAACGATGCGATCGATTATGACGGAAGCGGCCCGAGAACGCAAGCCGCTTCCTCACGCGATCCAAACAGGATTTAGGAGTCCGCAGTCCGTTACTTCTTCGCCGGCTCGGCGGGCTTGCCCCCCGCCGGAGCGAGCTTGGCGGCCTCTTCGGCGGAGAGCTTCTTGGCGCTCTTGATCGTCACCGCCTCGACCGGCACGTCGCCGTGAAAGTCCTTGGTCGCGGTCTTGACGCCCTCGATCTGGTCGATGACGTCCATGCCGGACACGACACGGCCGAAGACGGCGTACCCCGCTCCGTCGCGGGGCTGGTCGAGGAAGGCGTTGTCCTTGGTGTTGATGAAGAACTGGTTGGAGCCGGAGTCAGGCTGGTTGCCGAGGCGAGCCATGGCGATGGTGCCGCGCTTGTTGGACAGGCCGTTCTTCCACTCGTTCTTGATGCCCTTGCCCTTGTCGCGTTCCTTCATGGTGGCGTCGAAGCCGCCGCCCTGGATCATGAAGCCCTTGATGACGCGGTGGAAGATGGTGCCGTCGTAGGCGCCCTTCTCCACGTAGCCGAGGAAGTTCTCGGTGGAGATGGGGGCCTTGGCGTTGTCGAGTTCGATGACGAGGTCACCCATGGAAGTCGAAAGCTGAACGTACACGCGGTCCTCCGTTTTCTTGGCGTCGGCGGGCTTGGTGTCGCCCGGCTTGGTTTCGGGTTTGGCTTCGGGCTTGGTTTCCGGCTTGGTTTCTGGTTGGGTGGTGGGGGGTTGGGTGGCGGGGGGCTGAATCGGCGGCTCGGCGGGCTTGGTTCCCTGGGCCAGGGCTGAGGCGGTGACCGCCGAAACGACCAACGCCGCCGCGAACGCAAAGAGCTTGTTCATTGAGGATGCACCCTGTCGGGGAGTTCGACGTGAGGGCCGACCCCGATCGGCCGATAACGGTGGAGGGTAGGCGTCGCGCGTCCTCCGGGTGGTTGGTCGGGCGGGGCTTGCAGGAGTTCCCCATGTG
The DNA here is from genome assembly GCA_020853815.1 of Phycisphaerales bacterium. Taxonomy (GTDB): domain Bacteria; phylum Planctomycetota; class Phycisphaerae; order Phycisphaerales; family UBA1924; genus JABWBC01. The sequence continues at coordinate 11,335 of JADYYE010000062.1, read as the reverse complement.
CCGCTTTGTGCTGTACCAAGGCCCGCCCCTGACGCTGGCGTCGCTGGTGATCGACCCGGCCAACTCGATCATCAATCAGAGCCTGCGGGCGCGGGAGAGCGACGACGCGATCAACGGCGACGGGTTCGGCGTGGCGTGGTACGTGCCCGAGCTCTCGGAAGAGGCGGGCGTGTTCAAGTCGTTCACGCCGGCGTGGAGCAACCAGAATCTGATCCACCTGGCGCGGGTGACCAAGAGCCGCTGCGTGATGGCGCATGTGCGTGCCGCCACGCCGGGCCTGAGTGTGAGCGAGCTGGACTGCCATCCGTTCACGCGCGGGCGCTTCACGTTCATGCACAACGGCGACGTGGGCGGGTTCTCGCACATCCGGCGCGCCATCCAGCAGCGGCTCTCCGATCGCGCGTTCGCGTCGATCCAGGGCTCGACGGATTCGGTGCATCTCTTCGCGCTCTTCCTCGACCACATGTGGCACTCGCACATCACCGACCCGCTGGAGGCGATGGCGGCGTCGCTGCTGCGCGCGGTTCACGACGTGCGGGCGCTGCAGGAGGCCCATCATGTGCGCGAGTACAACTACCTGAACATCGCGATCTCCGACGGCACACAGTCGGTGGCGCTGCGGTTCACGACCGACGAGCCCAAGCACGCGTCGTCGTTGTACGTGCATACAGGGAGGAAGTATGTGTGCGACGGGAACATCTGCCGCATGGTCGACCCGGAGAAGGGCCAGGGCGCGGTGCTGGTTTCGAGCGAGCCCTTGAGCGATGACCCGGGGTGGCAGGCGGTGCCGGTGAATCACCTCGTGAAGGTGAGCCAGGAACAGACGGTGCAGATCGTGGAGGTCAAGGTGGCGTAGACCCGCAAGAAGTGGGGGAGTGGGGCACGCCAATGCCCACGATCCCCACGGGCGCAACGGACCGAATCCCGCCGACGGATTGCGCGTGAGGCTCGCGTCGCCCCTGCCCATCGCGCAGGAATCGGTTGGGTCATGGGTTTGCAACCCACATCGGACCCTCCACGAAAAGCCGGGTGAGGCCCGACGGGCCCACGGTCGGTTGTCGCGTCGGCGCATCACCGCTTTGGTGCGCAATTTCATGGTGATGCGCGGATTCTTGTTGCGGCACGGGAAACCGGGCCGTTAGATTGGCGTTGTACCCGTGGGAACTTAGAGGAGAACCGCCATGCCCATCGCCCGCCCTGCGTCGCGCCTCGCCGCGCTTGTGCTCGCTTCTTTGTCCGCGTCCGCGTTCGCCGACGTGTCGTGGCCCCTCAAGCCCGCGCAAGACCAGCCGCTGGCCTTCGCCACCACCCTGGCCCTCGACTACGCCGCCCTCGAAGCCCTCCGCGATCTCCCGCGGATCGACGTGAACGACTTCGTGCTCCCCGACGGCACGACCACCAGCGCCCACCTCGTCCGCGTCGATCCCTTCGCGCCCGGCGCCCAGATCGTCGTCGCGAGCGGTAACCGCCAGACCCCGCTCGATCTCTCCGACATGGTCATCCTTTCGGGCACCATCGACGCCGACCCCGACGCCCGCGTCTTCGTCAGCTTCTCCGCCGCGGGCGTCCACGGCGTGATTCTGGACGAATCCGGGGACGCGATCATTTCCTCGGGCCCTCTGGGTCGGGACCTTCTGCCGGTCATCTATCAGATGAAGGCCCTGCCCAAGGACGCGATCAACTGGATCGACAAGCCCTGCGGGCTGGATCGCCTGGTCGGCAATCGCAAGCCGCAAGTCACCACCAACGCCGACACGACCGCTGATCGCGCCGGACCCTGCCGCCTGGCCGACATCGCGGTCGAGACCGATTGGGAATACACCGCCAACATCTTCGGCGGAAACACAACCGCCTCCGCCGCCTACGCCGTCACGCTCATGGCCGCCGACAGCGAAATCTACCAGCGCGACGTCCACACGCGCCTCCGCGTCTCGTTCCTCCGCGTGTGGAGCGACGCGAATGATCCTTACACCACCACCGACAACTACGAACGCATCTTCGAGTTCCAGAACTACTGGAACGCCAACATGACCCACATCCAGCGCCACGCCGCCCACTTCCTCGCCGGCGTTCTCGGCTCCACCGGCGGCGTCGCGTACTACCCCGGCCTGTGCCAGGCGGGATACGACTACGGCCTGTCGTCCTACCTCTCCGGCTACTTCCCCTATCCGCTGGTCGACCACAACGGCCAGAACTGGGACCTCATGGTCACCGCCCACGAACTCGGGCACAACTTCGGCGCGCCCCACACCCACGACGTCGGCATCGACGGGTGCGGCAACGGCGACTGCTCGCACGCCACCCAGGGCACCATCATGTCCTACTGCCACACCTGCTCGGGTGGCATGTCCAACATCGTGATGAACCTGCACAACGTCATCATCAACGATCACATCCTGCCGTATCTCGCCAACGACGCGCCCTGCGCCACCGTCGACGACGGCGTGGAGATCACCGGGCACCCGGCCAACCAGAGCGTCGCACCCGGCGCCACCGCTCAATTCTCCGTCGGCGCGATCACCAACGGAACTGCCTCCTACCAGTGGCTCCGCAACGGCAACGCGCTCTCCAACGCCGGCAAGTTCAGCGGCGTGGATACCGCCACCCTCACCATCACCAACTGCTCCATGACCGAGGTCGGCAGCTACAGCGTGGTCGTTTCGGCGGCGACCTGCGGCTCGGAGACGTCCAACATCGCCACGCTCGCCGTGAATTGCCCGGGCGATTTCAACAACGACGGGTTCATCAACGGCGATGACTACGACGCCTTCGCCGAACTCTTCGACATCGCCGACCCCGGCGCGGACATCAACCACGACGGATTCGTGAACGGCGATGACTATGACTTCTTCGCCGACCACTTCGACGCCGGTTGTTGAGCAGGAGCCATCGGGCATCGGTGAAAGAGACGCCGAAACGAAGTGAAGTGGAAATCAGGAAGAAGTAGCCAGGAAGGGGATGCCGAGAAGAAGCCGTAGAAAAGCGCATCGAGAACTCCAAAGGAGAGCAAAGGCCCGGAGCGATCCGGGCCTTTGTGTGCGCGATGGGCGAACGAACGGGAAGCGGCGATGGACGCAACGCCGATGTCGGACGCCGGCATGGAGGCGGCGGCGCGTGGCCGCGCGGCGTCCGAGTTGGGGGCGGGCGGGCTGGTTCAGGCCGCGGGCTTGTCGCGGCGGGCCTTGTCGATGGCGGCGCGCTGGTGCCAGCGGGCGGCGCGGACGTTGGCGGGGGCGTCGGCGTCCTCCGTCCAATCCTCGGCGTTGTTGAGGCAGAGCTCGCTGCCCATGGTTTTGCGATAGCCGAGCAGGCGGATGATCTCGAGCACGTCGGTCCACGTCGGGAACTGACGGGCGTTGCCCTTCTTGAAGGCGTCGATCGCCATCAGGAACATGAACTGTTCCTGGTTCATCTCGCCTTCTTCGGCGGATTTCTGGAAGTCTGAGAGGCGGCGTCCGGCGCCGCGGCGGCGTTCCAGGCCGGTCTCGCTCTCGACGTCGCGCCGTGAGGGAAAGACGCGTCGATCGACGACCCCGCCGTCCCAGGGGTTCTGGGCGTGGAGATTGGCGTCGTTCGGCGTGTTTCCGCCCGAGTGGGCGTGAGTTTGGGCGGTGGTTGCGGCGGGATTTTCACCTTGGCCGGCGGGTCTGGCGGACGAGGGATCGGGCGCGGGATTCCGCTCGGCGGCGTGGTTGGAGGGGATGGAGCGGCCGGAGTGGTTGGATTGACATCCACCACCACCGGCGCGGCGTGCGTGGTCGTTCTGGTCGTGATGGCCCATGGGCGGAACTCCCTCAAAGAGATGTTCCGCAGGATCGTCGCGGCGTGGATCAGCCTTGACGGGGGGTGGGCGGCGGCGGGCTAGAAGTCCTCGTCGTCGTCGTCGTCGTCGTCACCGGCGTCAACATCCTCACCGGCGTCGGCATCCTCATCGTCGTCTTCGAGGAAATCGTCGTCTTCCTCGGATTCCCCGGCGCCGGCGGTATCGTCGTCGTCGAGCTCCTCGCCGTCAAAGTCCTCGTCCTCGTCGTCGTCGTCATCGTCGTACATGACCGGCGACGCGGGCGCGACCAGCGTGCTCCACTCGTTCTCCAGCAACTCTTCGGCGGCGATCGCGACCAGCGTGCCTTCCATCGGTGACCTCGTCGTCAGAAACCCAACCCCAGGACCAACCCACCGGGCGCGGGGCACTCGCCCCGGCCCACCCTCGGCGTCCCGGCGCAGGCCGCCCGGACGCTGTTTCCATGGCGCGGTACATTACAGCCCGCGCGGCCGGTGTCAACCGGGTCCCTGCCACGATCTTCGCCGCCCGCCGCCCGCGGTTCCGTCCACCCCGCCCGGTCGGGGAAATCCGAGGGGGCGGATCGGGCGTCGCGCCCACCCCCCTTGGTCGGCCAACAATGCCGCCATCGTGTCCCCGCCCTCCCGATTTCGTCCGCGCCGCCCCGCATGAGCACACCACAGACAACCCAGACCGGCTTTGATCCTCTCGCGGGCGTGGCGGCGGTGGTCTTTCCCGGCGCCGGGCACCTGGTCAGGCGCGAGCCCCGGCGGGCCGTCCTGGTCGCGGTGGGCATTCTCGGCCTGTTCTTCGGCGGGATCTTCGTGGGCGGGATCGACGTCATCGATTCGCGCGAGGATCGGGTGTGGTTCTTCGGGCAGGCGATCGTCGGCCCGCTGGCCTTCGGCGTGGACTACCTGCACCAGCACCACTTCAAGGTCGTCGACCCCAACGGGCGCGCCCTCCGCACGGCCCTTCCCAACGAGGCCCGTAACCCCGTCGACGGCACGCCCCTTGCGATTAAAGAGGGCCCGGACGGCGTGCCCACGGCCACCTATGTGGACGGGGGAAAGACGGTCACGATCGCGCCCGCGCGGTCGCCCAACATCAAGTCGTTGTCCAAGGTCAACGAATTGGGCACGCTGATGGCGACGCTGGCGGGGATGCTCAACCTCATCATGATCATCGACGCCATGTTCCCGACCCTTCGGCGCGAAAACGCCTGATTGAACACCATGCACGCCGAACTGCTCACGCTCGCGCTCCGCCCGTTCATCGACCCGCTGCCGCTCCAGCGGCACTGGTGGCTCCTGATCGTGCCGGTGTGCCTGCTGGTGTCGATCTCGTACAAGGCGGTGCGGGTGACGGAGTTCAAGAACTACTGGAAGCAGGTTCTGGCGATGACGGCCCAGCTCATCATCGCGATCGTCGGGGTGTGCATCGCGGCGTTCCTGCTGGTGCAGTTCATCATCCCGCGGATCATGCCGATCGCGTGAGAGCGACGTGCTTTTCGGCGTCCCGCGGATTCGGGCTCGTCCACGCCCCGGCTGATACGCTGTGCCCGTGTCACGGCGTGCTTGGTTCACGATTGCTCTCCTGGCGCTCGCCCTCATCGGCGCGGTGGCGCTGCGCCTGCTCGTGGGCGACGGCACGCTCGCCTGGGCCGTCGACGCCGACGTGCTCGACCTGCGGCTGCGTCGCGTGGTGTGCGGGCTCATCGTCGGGGCGGCCCTTTCGCTCGGCGGCGTGAAGCTCCAGTGCCTTCTCCGCAATCCCCTCGCGTCGCCCGACATCCTCGGGCTGGCCTCCGGCGCCGGGCTCGCCGTCATGATCGCCGCCTATGTCGCGTACACCCAGGGCGGGCGGCTGGCGACGCTCGGCGGCACGATCGGCGGCGGGACGGCGCTCGCTGCGCTCACCGGCTCGCTCGGCGCGCTGGCGCTTGTGTACCTCTTCGCGCAGCGGCGCGGCTCGCTCGAACCCGTCACGCTCATCCTCGTCGGCGTGGTGCTCTCGGTCGTGTGCAGCGCGGGCACGACCTTTGTGCAGCACCTGCTCCCCGATCGCGGCGCGACCGCGATGCGCTGGTCGCTCGGCGCGCTCAGCGATGACGTCTCGTGGACAAATCTCGCGATCATCGGAGGCGTCGTCGCGCTGGCCGCGGTGCTGGCGCTGGGCGCCTCGAGCCTCATGGACCGCGCGTCGCTCGCGGACGACGAGGCCGCGGCGCTCGGAGTTCCGCTGCACACGCTGCGCGTGGCGCTCTTCATTTCGTCGGGCGTGCTGACGGCGGCGGCTGTCATTCTGGCAGGTCCGATCGGGTTCGTGGGGCTGATCTGTCCGCACGTCGTGCGCCTCGCCGCCGGGCCGCGCCACGCGGGCGTGATCCTCGGCTCGCTGTGCGCAGGCCCCGCGCTTGTGATTGGTGCCGATTCGCTTGTGAAAGCGTTGGATTTGGCGTCGGGAAGGCTGCCGATCGGTGTGATCACGCCGCTCATCGGCGCGCCGGTGCTGCTGACGATGCTGCGCAGGCGTCCGCCGCAGGCGTGGTAGCGATCAACATCCACGCGCGGATTCCGAACGAATCTGTCGAACGAACCGATCGATTGGCGCGGCGTATGCAGGGCGTTCCTGGCGGTTCGCACCGCGACCCGCCCGGACCCGCGGGTCCGAAAGCCCGGGCGATCGATCGCGAGCGGTGGGGGCCGTGGGGGTCGCGGGGTTGGTTTGGAGATGTTTCGATGACACGCTTTGTGAACAACGTGAAGACGGCACTCCTCATGGGCGGCATGTTCGGCCTGTTCCTGGCCGTCGGCTCGCTCTATGGCAAGCAGGGCATGATCCTGGCGTTGGTGCTGGGCGGCGTGATGAACGTCATCGCGTGGTTCTTCAGCGACAAGATCGCGATCGCGACCATGCGCGGGCACGAGGTCCACGCGGACGACCCGGGTCTGGCGGGCCAGCTCTACCGGGCCGTCGATCGCCTGCGCCAGCGAGCGGGCCTTCCCATGCCGCGGGTGTACGTGTGCCCGCACGAGGCGCCCAACGCCTTTGCGACCGGGCGCTCGCCGAGCAAGGCCGCCGTCGCGGTGACCGAGGGCGCGATCCGATTGCTGGACGACCACGAGCTGGAAGGCGTGCTTGCGCACGAGCTGGCGCACATCAAGAACCGCGATACGCTGACGAGCTGCATCGCCGCGACCATCGCGGGCGTGCTGGCGTACATCGCGCAGTGGGGCATGATGTTCGGCGGCGGGAACAACCGCGAGGGCGGCAACCCCCTGGTCGCGCTCTTCACCTTCATCTTTGCGGCGGTGGGCGCGGCGTTGCTCAAGGCCATGATCAGCCGCTCGCGCGAGTACGTCGCCGACGCCGACGGCGCCGCGATCGCCGGCACACCCGACGGACTGATCGGCGCGCTGGCCAAGCTCGACGCGTACTCGCAGCGCATCCCGCTGGTGCAGCCCAACCCGGCGCAGAACAGCCTGTTCATCGTCGAGCCCTTCGCCGGACGCTCGATCCTCAACCTGTTCGCGAGTCACCCGCCGACCGAATCGCGGATCATGGCGCTGCGAAGGCTGAAGAACGGGTAAGAGTGCCGCTGTTTGGAAGAGAAGGCGAACGCAGGGGAGCTCAGAGACCGCAGAGAAACGCGGTGAAGGCACGAACTCGAAGGGTTCGAAGGCCACGAAAGAGAACGGCTGTCGAGCGGGCGGGCGGAGGGGACGTATCTCGCGAGATGCCATCGAACTCCTTGAGCGTCCCGCGCGTAGAGTGATTGCATGCCCGGCGCCGACAAGCCCGACTCAACCTGGCTCAACTGCCCGGGCTGTCGTCATTACCTGGGAATGCCACGAACGGGCGCGGAGAAGTGTCCGTCGTGCGGTGCGCCATTCGAAGATGCGGAGCATGCCGCGGCGGGGACGCGCAGCCGCCGCATTGCTCGTCGGCGACGGCTCCGCTGGTACAGGATTGTGCTGCCAAGCGTTCCTTCGCTCGGCGCCGTCGGTTTGGTGCTGGGATGCTGGCTGACCAACTTCGTGCGGAACGGCACGGGTCGGATGCCACCGGCCGGTATCTTGTTGATGATGTTCGGCGTGATCGGGTTCGCCGCCGGGGCGCTTGTGATCCTGGTTGAATGGCGTGACCTGCTCGAACGGTGCGGCGGACGACGAGCGGTGCTCTGCAGCGCCGGCGCGCTCGTCACGGTAACATTTGTGCAGTTGATGCTGTGCGGACTGCTTTCCGAGGTGCGCCCGTTTGACTGATACCCCGCCCACCACCGACGCCCATGCGTCCGCGACAGGCGAGGGATCGCCGCCGAGAACTGCCATTTACTGCCCCTCCTGCGGCTATGACATGGCCGGGCTCACCAGCGCCCGCGAGGTCATGTGCCCCGAGTGCGGGCGATACCTCGACAAGGGCGAGCTCGTGCCGCGACCTCTGTTCCCGCCGCTTTCCAAGTTCGTCCTGCGCCTGGCGGTTCCGCACGCGATCGGCGTGGCGGGGATCGTGGTGATCGCCGGTCTGTGCATGCTGATGCCCAAGGACGCCTCGCTGGTCGCGGCCGCGGTCGTCGCGTGCTATCTCCCCTTTGCGACGGCGTTCATGGGCGTGGTCGACGCGATCAGCTATTTCGCGCTCTTTGCGCGCCGGCCCGGCCAAGGGCGCTACTCCCTGGCCGCCACGCTCGTGACGATCCTGGGCAGCGTGTGCGAGTTCGGCGTGAGCTTCCTCATGGCGCGGCTCATCGTGCCGTGATCGCGTCGTCAGCCGCGCGGATGGAACTTCTTGTGAACGCTGCGCAGGCGCGAGCTGTCGACGTGGGTGTAGATCTGCGTCGTTGCGATGTCGGCGTGTCCCAACATTTCCTGCACCACGCGCAGGTCCGCGCCGCCCGAGAGCAGGTGCGTCGCAAAGGAGTGACGCAGCGTGTGCGGGTGTACGCCGCGCAGGCCCGCCAGCCGCGCCGCGTCGGTCACGATGTTCCACACGCTGTCGCGGCCCAGCGGCCTCCCGGTGCGCGACAGGAACAGCTTCCCCTTGTCGCGACCGTCCGGGCGCAGAAGCGCGGGGCGGCATTCGTCGATGTAGCGCGCGATCGCGGCGCGCGCGGGCGCCCCCATCGGCACGAGCCTGGCCTTGTCGCCCTTGCCCACGACGCGGACGACGCCGATCTCGCCCACGACATCCTGGCGCTCGACGCGCGTGATCTCGGTGGCGCGCAGGCCGCTGGCGTAGAGGAGTTCCAGCATGGCGCGATCGCGGATCCACAGGAGGGCGTCGATGCTGTTCTTGGGGTTCTCGGGCGGGCGCGGCGCCGCGAGCAGCTCGCGCAGCTGGCGCGGCGAGAGCACGTCGGGGAGCGACTTCCAGCGGTGCGGGCGCTCCAGGAGTTCGGTGGGGTTCTTCTCCATCCGCCCGCGCGCGAGGAGCCAGCGATAGAAGACCTTGATCGTGGCGAGGTGGCGGACGACCGACGCGGGCGAGAGCGAACGGGCCGTGCGAAGCGACGCGACGTGCGTGGAAAGATGGCGAGGGGTGGTGTGGGCGGGGTCGGCGACGCCGGCGCCCGCCAGGTCCGAGAGCAGCATGTCAAGGTCGCGGGCGTAGGCGTCGAGCGTGTGGCGCGACGCCCCGACTTCCACGCGCAGGTAGGCCACGAAGGCCTCGCGGGATTTCAGCGAAGGCTCGGGGAGGGGAGGCGGGGTTGGGGTCGCCAGCTCGCGCGAGGCGACGATTCGACGTGGCACGCCCGATTGTTGGCGGGGAGAATGGGCCATTGGAACCTCTGAGTATTTGGTGGCTCGCCTCTCCGAGGCGGTTTTTCAGCCCACTGGAAGCGGACCTCGCGGCTGAACTCGAATTGTTCAGAGGTTCCCATTATGAAAGAAGCCCGGGTCGCGTGGGCGACCCGGGCTCGGAGCTACGGAGGTTGTCCTAACTCAGCCTCGGATTAGCCGAGGAGCTGGAGGACGGTCTGCGGCTGGCTGTTGGCCAGCGCGAGGATGTTGGTCGACGCCGAGACGAGGATCTGCGAACGGGTGAGGTTCGCGGTCTCGGAGGCGAAGTCCGAGTCACTAACGACGCTCTGAGCCGCCGCGGTGTTCTCGGCCGCGATGTTCAGGCTTCGGATCGTGGCGCCGACGGTGTTGCGCTGGAAGGCGCCGAGTCGGCCGCGGAGGGTGGAGACCTGTCCGATGGCGGCCTCGACGACCTTCTGGGCGTCGTTGAGGTCACCGCTGACGAGGTTCATGCCCTTGCCCGAGCCCAAGGCCGAGAGGTAGCCGCCGGCGTCGGTGGTGCCGAGCTTGCGGGTGGCGACATCGCCGATGCCGATGGCGACCTTGCCGGCGATGTCGACGCGGCCGGCGAGCTGGAAGTCAGCGCCGCCGCCGGTGATCGTGAAGGCCGGGCCGCCGGAGGTGCCGACGTTGCCGAGGGACTGCGACGTGCTGGTGTCGAGGGTGACCTCGACATCGAGGAAGTCGGTATTGATGCGGGCGGTCTTGCCGCGGGTGACGGCGGAGATGCCGTTGATGGTGGCGGCGAGGTCCTGGCCGCTGTCGGTCAGGCCGTTGCCGGCGGAGGTGTCGTCCCACTGGGCGAGCGCGGAGCCCTGGGCGTCGGAGAAGTCGGCGTCCTCGAGGTTGTAGATACCCTCGTTGGTGGCGACCGCGATGCCGCCGTCGTCGATGACCTTGACCGAGACGAACTGGTCAGAGCCGAACTCGGAGCTGTTGAGCACCAGGCCGGTGCCGGAGACCGTGGCCTCCACGCCGGTGACGTCGCTGAAGCTGTTGATGGCGTCGGCGATCTTGCTGAGGCTGGTGCCGGAGGCGAAGGTCAGCTCGCGAGAGCCGAGGTTTCCGCCGATCTCGACGACGAACGACGAGGTGGCGCCGCCCAGGTCGATGGACGAGGCGCCCATCGACAGGAAGAAGCCGCCCTGCTGGGCCGACGCGGTGACCGCGACGTCGATGTTCAGCGAATCGCCGCTGAACTTCGCGCTGTTGACGCGGTAATCGCTGACGCCCGCGACGACACCCGAGGACTTGAAGTCGAAGTTGCCGTTGAGGAGCTTGATGCCCTGGAAGCTGGCCGAACCGGCGATGCGGTCGATGGTCTGCAGGATCGAGTCGACCTGCAGCTGATTCGCTTCCTTTTCCGAGCGAGAGAGGCCGGCGTTGCTGGCGGTGGTGGTGACCAGGCCCTGGAGCTCGGTCAGAAGGCTCGAGACCTCCTGCAGACCGCCTTCGGCGATGTTGACGACCTGGTCCGCGCGCTCCGCGTTGCTGATCGCGGAGTTCATGGACTTGAGCTCCGAGCGCAGGTTCTCCGAGGCAATCAGACCCGCCGGGTCGTCCTTGCCGCGGTTCACCTTGAGGCCCGTGCTGAGCCGCTCGAGCGCGGTGCTCAGGCCAGAAGAGTTCTGGGCCAGCACGCGCTGGGCGATCAGCGACTGAACGTTCGTATTAATCCGACTCATTGAGGATCCTCCGTGAACTGCTCCGGCGGTCGCTCGTCGCGGGTCCGCCCTCGACCTGTGGCCCC
>JADYYE010000061.1 GCA_020853815.1 Phycisphaerales bacterium | reverse complement strand
CGCCCCCTCCGCGGCACCGGCGCCGATGATCGTGTGCAGTTCGTCGATGAACAGGATGATCTTGCCCGCCGCGGCCGTCACCTCGCGCAGCACCGCCTTGAGCCGCTCCTCAAACTCGCCGCGATACTTCGCGCCCGCCAGCAGCTGCCCGACATCCAGCGCCAGGATCCGCACGTCGCGCATGCTCTCCGGGCAGTCACCGTTCACGATCCGCAGCGCCAGCCCCTCCGCGATCGCAGTCTTGCCCACGCCCGGCTCGCCGATCAAGACCGGGTTGTTCTTGGTGCGACGGCTCAGCACCTGCATGCAGCGCCGGATCTCCTCGTCGCGCCCGATCACCGGGTCGAGCTTGCCCTGCTGCGCCTTGCCCGTCAGGTCGATCGCGTACTTCTTGAGCGCCTCGAAGCTGCTCTCGGCGTTCGGATCGTTCACGTTCTGCACACCCGACGCCGCGCGGATCGCCCCGATCGCCGCCCCGAGCTTCTTCCGATCCAGGCCCAGTGTCGACAGCACCTCGCGTGAGCCCGGCGCGTCGAGCACCGCCAAGAGCAGGTGCTCCGAACTGATGTAAGAATCGCCGAGCTTCTTGCTCTCGCCCTCGGCCCTGCTCAGGATGTCCAGCACCGCTCGCCCCGTCGAGCCCGCGCCCGACGACGTCGTGGGCAGCCGCGACAGCTCCGCCTCAACCACCTGCGCCACCCGCGCCGGCTCGCTCCCGGCCTTTGCGATCACGGAGAACGCCGGGCCGCTCCGGTCCGAGAGCAACGCCGACAGAACGTGAAGTCCCGCGACCTCCGGGTGAGACCGCTGCATCGCCAAGCTCTGGGCATCCGCCAAAGCCTGCTGAGCCGTCGTCGTGAGTCGATCCATACGCATGCCGCACCTCCGGAGACAATCTCCCTTGGGATGCCAATGCAAGCGGCGGGCCAGCGAGGAGATGCGATCATGACCCCGCCAGCTCATGCCGCGAGCGACCGAACGCCCCCACTGTTCTCTTCGTCGAATCAAGAAGGCGTGATCGCGCCGTGATCCTGTCAGTTTGGCAGACGTGCCGTTCTCGGGCGAGCGAGACGGACTCGCGTCAGACGGTGATGTCCAGGTGAAACATGGCTCGCCGCGCCGCCTGGGCCTGGGCGGCCGCACGCCGGATCTCGGCCGAGACCTGCGACAACGACGTGCCTGCAACGCGCGTCAACGCCGCGCGCCGGGCCACGTTGTCCGCGATGGTCTGGCGCAACAGCGCCGCCATGGAGGCCGGGTTGTATACCTGCCCGATCCGCATCCATCGCAAGCATCGACGATCCGCGCGGATCGCGCAAAGATCGACAATTCCGCCCGCGCATTCGCCACGCCGACGTATCGGTTGATCTGTTTGTCCGATTGGTTATCGGGAAAGCGGGAGTTTCGGGACGCGTCGAGGCGAGGCCCCGGCGCTACGCGTACACATCGAGCGACTGGCCCTCTCCGTCGCTCAGGTTCTCCCCAACCGCCGCGGCCTGCTTGATCAGCTCGACCATTGCGTCGCCCTGGGCCCGCTCGTGGTCCATCGCCTTCTTCGCCACCGCGACCTGCACCTGAAAGCTGGTGTTCGACGCGGCCAGGGACACGGCGCTGGTTGAGTCCATACCGTTTCTATCGGCCTCCACCTCGCTCCAACCAACCCCGGCCGAGAACACGGCGCGAATTGCCGCGTCTATCTCCGGGTGGGCCTTTTTCGCCCCAATATTCGCCACCGACCCCGAACAAACCGGGATCAAACGTGGCCTCAGCATCGAATCGGAAAGCCCGGACGTTGACTCGATCCCGCGGGTTCGGTACAACACCCGCCCCAAAGGAGCGTTTTGGAATGAAAAAGCTGAATCGCCGTTTCGCCGCTTTCCTGGCCGCTGCCGCCGCCAGTGCCCTCGTCGGCTGCTCCACCGGCAACTACAACGAGGATCTCGCCAACGAAGTCCGTGGCGATCTCTCCCCCGAACTCGACACCATGTACGAGCGCCCTACCGATATCAAGAATCGTGAGTCCATCGCCGTTGACGAGAACCTGCGTCTTCTCAATGAGGATCTCGCCCACCTGTTCCTCCTCGAACGCCCGAGCATCCTGGCCGACCATCCCATGCCTCGCTGAACCATCAGCGTCCTCGGCAATCCAAGGCGTGCCCCCGGCACGCCTTTTTTCGTGGGCCGATCTCGCCGAAACGCTTCCGCATGGACCCGAGCAACACCGAATCCCGCGTCGGCAACGCGAGGTCGAGCTCACGCCCCCCGCGTCCCCCACACCCTGCAACAGCACGGCTTTGTTCGCGCCGGCACCCTGTCCGCGATCGCCGACAGCGCGTGCGGCTACGCTTGCCTGGCCCGGATGCCCGAGGACTCGGGCGTGCGACGCATCGAGTGTAAGATCAACCCGCGGGCGCCCGCTGAGGGACGCGAGTTCATCGCAACGGCGCGAGTCGTTCGCGTCGGACGCACCATCTCCTCCGTCGCGGGCGCGCCGAAACTCGTCGCGATCGTGCAGACAACCATGATGCGGGCCGAGGCATCGCCCGCGATCCGCGTGTGAGCGTCGCTCAGGCCGCGGTGTACTTGCCGCGCTCGAGCTTCTTGAACTTGTCGGTGTTCTTGATGAGCGCCTGGTTCACGATGGTGCGGAAGTTGGGCGAGGTGGTCTTGTAGCCGGCGCGCTGCACGGCCACCGAGACCTCGGTCACGCCCATCGTCTTGCCCTTGAGCACCTTCACGAGGAACGGCACGAGCCCCATGGTGTTCTGCGGGCGCTTGCGCGGGCCGCCGACACGCATGACGCCGCCCGTCGAAACATCGAGCAGAGCAAGCTGCGCGTCGATCGTCTCGATCTGGGCCGCGAGCTTGTCGCGCTTTTTCAGCAGCTTGCCCGAGGAACGGCGACGACGCTCGAGCTCCTTACGAAGATCCTCGACCGTCACGCCCCGCAATGAACCGCCCGTTCGTCCCGCCTTCTTCGCCATTGATCTCATCCCTTTGTGAACGATGCCGCGTGAATCGCGCACCCGAGTTCGAAAAATGCGTCGATTGCAATACTACACCCGAGTTTGGGGATTGTGTTGATTGATCGTGAGATTACGAGTGGTTTTGTCCGGTTCGGAGGCTGTTGGTAAGGTCAATGCACACACGCGGGTGCGGATCAACCCTTCGATTGAAATCCGAGGCGAGACATCAAACCATCGAAATGATCCAGGCCGTAAAACTCGAGCACAACTCGGCCCTTCTCGCCCTGGGCATCGGTGTGAATCGACACCTTGGTCCCAAGATGCTCGCCCAACCTGCGCTCCAAGTCCGCGATCGCGGCGGCCTGAGCCGACGACAGTTGCTTCGACGGCTTCACCGCCTGCCGACTTCCCTCCGCCAAACCCGCCGCGGCCCGTTCGATACGGCGAACACTCCACTCCTCGCTCGCCGCCTTTTCCGCCAGCGCCGCACGGGACGCGCCCGCGGGCGCCATCAGAAGCGCCTTGCCGTGCCCCGCGCTCAGCCTGCCCGAGACGATCATGTCGCGGATCGACGGCTCGAGCTCGATAAGCCGGATCAGGTTCGCAACCGTCGATCGATCAATCCCCACCCGCTCGGCCACCTGGGCCTGGGTTAGTCCGAATCGATCCATCAGCCCCCGCATCGCCATGCCGCGTTCGATCGCGTTCAGGTCCTCGCGCTGCACGTTTTCGATGACGGCCCATTCCGCCGCCTCCCCATCCGTCAGCGCCTTGACGATCGCCGGTATTTCCGCCAGTCCCGCGAGCTTGGCCGCCCGCCACCGCCGCTCGCCCGCGACGATCTCATACCCCCCCACCGCCCTCGGACGCACCAGAATCGGCTGAACAACACCGACGCGCCGGATCGAATCCGCCAGTTCGGCAAGCCCTGAATCATCAAAGTTCGTACGAGGTTGGTATTTGTTTGGTATACAGTCGTCGGGCTTCACGGTTTGGGGTGAAGCTGAAGCTGACACAGGTGATTCGACGGATGAAGAGATTGCGACCGGCGTGGTTGAATCAAGAAGCGCGCTGAGTCCTCGACCAAGACGCCGCGGACGTGCGGAAGATTCACTGCTCATGGGGCCTCCAAGCCGATGCGAATGGCGAGCATCGTAACACCCCCCCACTCACTCAACAACCGGAGGCGGCATGTCGGATCAATCGATCGAGTTCATTGCGCGCGGGCTGGCGATCCGAGACGGCCGCGTGCTGCTCTGCAAGAACATCAAGCGCGGCTATTACTTCCTGCCCGGCGGACACGTCGAGTTCGGTGAGACCGCTGAGACCGCACTCGTCCGTGAATTCAAGGAGGAGGCGGGCGTCGAGGTGAAATGCGGCGGCGTTGCACTCGTCGCGGAACACCTCTTCGATCGAAAGAACGGTCCGTGCCACGAAGTCAACGTAGTGTTTCACGTGGAACTGTCCGAGAGCGAGATCAGGAGCTGCGAGCCCAAGATCGCGTTCGAGTGGGCGGAACTCGCCGAAGTCAACGAGCGCGACCTGCGTCCCGGCTGCATCAAGGCGTGGTTGGTCGCCGGTGGACGGACCAAACAGCGAGTCTCATGGGTCAGCGAGTGCGTGTTCCACGAGGAACGCTAATTTGCCACCAGCGCCGCCGTACCATCGACGGAGATGCAGACGCGATCACCGATGCGGAATGCGGGCGATCCTGCCTGGAGCGACACTATTGACAACTCGCCGGTCCGCAGCGAGTAGCGGGTATGATGGCCCACGAAGCTAAGGTTCGTGATCTCAGCCTGAAGGCCGCCTTCTCGTGTGAGTCGAATTTGCTCCGGGCGAAGCACGGCGGTGACCGATGGTCCAACGGCACCAGCGCTAGGTAGCGTCCCGAGTGACGAATCGGCCATCGAGCCGCCGTCCGGGGCGGAAACGGCGCTGGCGGAAACAAAGTTCGCTTCCCCAAGGAACTCGGCCACAAACCTCGACGACGGGCGCGAGTAGACCTCCGCCGGTGGTCCCACCTGCGCGACCCTGCCCTTGTCCAGCACAGCAATTCGATCGCCGATCGCCATCGCCTCTTCACGATCGTGCGTCACGCAGATCGTGGTCATCTCGAACTGGCGGCAGAGTCTCCGAATCTCGTCGCGGAGTTCGTGACGCAACTTGGCGTCCAGGTTGGAAAGTGGTTCATCGAGCAACAGCACGTCGGGCCGGATGACCAGGGCACGCGCAAGGGCCACTCGTTGCTGTTGACCACCAGACAATTGGTTTGGTTTGCGGTCGGAAAATGATCGCATTTTGACAGCATCGAGAGCCGAACCAATCCGCTCGGTCACCTCGGAAGTGGGGGTCTTTCTCACCCGCAGCCCGAACGCGACGTTTTCCGCCACGGTTAGGTGGGGCCACAGCGCGTACGACTGGAAAACCATCCCTGTGTTCCGCTGGTTGGCGGGCAGGTCGGTGACGTCACGATCACCGAAGCGGACCCGCCCGTCGGTCGGCTCGATGAACCCCGCGATCATGCGAAGGATGGTGGTTTTTCCGCAGCCACTGGGGCCCAGAAGGAAGAAGAGTTCGCCCGGGTTGATGGAGAGATCGACGTGGTCGATGACGCGGGTCGCCGGTCCCTTGGCGGCCGGGTAGTCCTTCACCACGTTGGTGAGCGTGATCGCGGTGGGCATGAGGGCGACACGATAGCAGGGCCGCGTTCTTCTGGTGGCTACGCTGGTGCGAATGTCCACCCCGCGCGAACTGAAGCACAGCCTGGCGTCGATCGAGAAGCTGCGCGCGATCCGGCCCGGATTCCGTGCGGCGGGGACGCTCGCGACGCCGATGAACCAGCTGTGCCAGACCCTGCGACGCCAGTCGAGGGCGGTGGGGGGGTTGCACGACACCTGGGAGCGGCTGGCGCCCCCGGAGCTGAAGGCCCTGTGCCGCGTCCGCGGCCTGTCGAAGCGGACGATCACGCTCCTGGTGCGGGACTCGTCCGCGTGCTTCGAGGCCGACCGACTGCTGCGCGCGGGCCTGGGCGACGAGCTGTGCCGCGCCTGCGGGGCGGCGTGGATCAGGGTCGTCGTTGATACATCACAATAAGACGATATGATATACATACAATGCTTGATGATAAAAAGAAACACCCGGCTCGGGGCCGGGTGTTTCATGGTCGATCGTTGCGTTGTGAAGTTCGCGGGCTCGGGAGGGCGCTCACGCCGCCGGCCCTGGTTCGATCGACGGGTGTTTACTTGGCGCGGCGCTGGCGACGGGCGGCGAGAAGGCCGGCGAGGCCCGCGAGGCTGAGCGAGCCGGGGGTCGGGACATAGATCAGCTGGTCCTGCGAGCCGTTGTTGGTGAGACCCAGCACCGGCGCGGTCCGGGCGGTGTGCCCGATGGAGTTGATGAGGGTGTTGTAGTGGCCGGTGATGCCCGACGACAGGCTGCTGCCGTTGGTCTTGGTGGCCTTGAAGTGCCCGCCCGACAGGCCCAGGCCGGCGACTCCGGTGGTGGCGTTGTAGTCGGCGACGATGTCCCAGACGGCCAGCTGGAACGCGGTGGCCAGGTCGTTGTTGAGGCCGGTCTGCGAGATCGTGATGCCCGCGGTGGTGTAGATGTCGCGGATGGCGTTGGCCTTATCGACGCCCATGGGGGCCGAGTTGGGGGTCCACTGCGGATCGACGACGCGGTAGGTCTTGTAGCTGGTGGTGACGTACTCGCTGAAGTCGGTGCAGAAGGTGCGGTGCTCGCCGTTCAAGCGCGAGGACCAGCCCGTGCCGCTGGTGATCATGTGCTTCAACTGCCCGGCGAAGACGTTCATGGTCGTGGAGAAATAGGTGGCCTTGACGTCCGAGCCCGAGCCCTTGCCCGTGAACTTCATGCTGACGGTGTCGGCGGCCATGGCGCCCGAGGCGAAACCGGCGGCGGCGACTACGGCGGCGATCATCGTGGTCTTCATCTCTCTGCTCCTTCAGCTTTGCGAATGTGCATCCATGCACGGCTCGCGTCTTGCGGCCGGCTGCCCGAAAGGTGACATACGCCCGCGTGATCTCCAGCCCCAGACCACCACACGTCCCGCCGACGCAACGGTTCTGCGGGCGGGGGCGAGTACACCAGTCCACTCGCGCCAGACAACCCTCGTTCTGGGGCGTACGGGAGCCTGCGGGCGCTGATTCGGCGGTGGTTGGGGGCGAGCGGTCGGGTCGGGTACACTGGCCCCGGCTTTGGGGTGGTTCTCGGGCGAAGGGGCGGCTGGGTCTGCGCGAAACACCGCTCTGGAGAGCGGTGCCACCAGGAAACGCCGGCACTCGGGAGCGTCAGGGAGGAACTGGGAGATGGCGGGCGGCGAGAGCAAATCGGGAGCAACGAAGCCCGCGCCGGTGATCCCGGCCGACCAGCAGTTCGTCCACCTGCACCTGCACACGGAGTACTCGCTGCTCGACGGCGGGAACCGCGTCGACAAGCTCGTGAGCCGCGTGGCCGAGCTTGGCATGACGGCGGTGGGGGTGACGGACCACGGCAACATTTTCGGAGCGGTGTCGGTCTATCAGGCGTGCAAGGAAAAGGGGATCAAGCCGATCCTGGGCGTCGAGGCGTATGTCACGCCGCCCGGCAAGCCGCGGCAGGACCGGACGTATTCGGGCGGCGGCGAGGGCGGCTATCACCTCGTGCTGTTGTGCGAGAACAACGAGGGGTGGCAGAACCTTTTGGTGCTGTGCTCCGAGGCGTACCTGACGGGCTTCTACTACAAGCCGCGGATCGACCGCGAGCTGCTGGAGAAGCACAGCGCGGGGCTGATCGCGATCAACGGGCACCTTGGTTCGGAGATCGGCGAGCACTTGCTCGATTACGAGCGCACCGGGGACGAGAAGTACTGGAAGCTCGCCGTGGAGAGCGCGGAGTGGCACAAGAAGGCATTTGGCACTAGGCACTTGGCACTGGGGGAAGACAAGGAAGAGACGAAGCGACGAAGAGACGAAGTGAAGAGTGGGGGGGGTGCCGGGGAAGCGGGCGAGTCGCCGCGGTTCTACATCGAGCTCCAGCACCACATCGCCGAGCAGAACTCGATCAACAAGCACCTGATCCGGTTGGCGCGCGAGCTGGACCTGCCCTTGGTGAGCGACAACGACGCGCACTTCCTCAAGGCCGAGGACCACGACGCGCACGACACGCTGATCTGCATCTCGACGGGCAAGAACAAGAGCGACACCAACCGGATGCGCTACCCGACCGAGCTGTACGTCAAATCGCCGGCGCAGATGCGCGCGATGTTCGAGGCGTACGGCGACGCGGGTCGTGAGGCGTGCGAAAACAGCGTGCGCATCGCGGAACGCTGCAACGTCGAGCTTCCACTCGGGCGCAACAACGCGCCCGCGGTGCGGATCGACCTGCCCGACCCCAAGAAGCTGCCGCGCCACGACGACCCGAAGTACGCCGGCGATCTTTCGGCGTGGTACAAGGACTACTGCGCGAGCTTCGAGCTCAAGCCCTTCGCGAGCGTGCCGACTCCGGACGAACTGGCTGAATCAAAGAAGAACTGCGACGCCGCGTTGCGGATGCTGAGCGAAGCGGGATTCGTGTGGAGGTACGGGCCGGGGGAGCAGGCACTTGGCACGAGGCGATTGGCACTGGCGGAAGAGGGAAAAGCAAAGCAAGAGGAAGCCGGGGCCACCCAAGACGCTGATCGCCGGGCCGCGCAGACGGCACGCCTCGAGCGCGAGCTGAAGATCCTCGCCGACAAGAACATCTCCGCGTACTTCCTCATCGTGTGGGACTTCGTCAACTGGGGAAGGCAGCGCGGCATTCCCTCCAACGCCCGCGGTTCGGGCGTCGGCACCATGGTCGGCTACGTGCTCGGGCTGTCGAACGCCTGCCCGGTTGAATACGGCCTGCTCTTCGAGCGATTCACCGACCCCGATCGATCCGAGTACCCCGATATCGATATCGACCTGTGCCAGGATGGGCGCGGCGAGGTCATCAACTACGTCCGCAAGAAGTACGGGCACGTCGCCCAGATCATCACGTTCGGGACCATGAAGGCCCGGGCCGCGATCCGCGACGTTGCGCGCGTGCTCGCGGTGTCGCTCCCCGCGGCCGACCGCATCGCCAAGCTGATCCCCGACACGCTGAACATCACGCTCGACGAGGCGATCGAGCAGGAGCCCGATCTGAAGGGCCTGTACGAGGGGCAGCAGCGCTGCCTCGACAAGGTGAACGACAAGCTCTCGCCGGAGCAATCGATCGACGCGCGGACGGTGCGTTCGCTGATCGACAACGCGCGGACGCTGGAGGGCCAGGCGCGCCACGCGGGCGTTCACGCCGCGGGCGTGATCATCGCGACGCGCCCGCTGCAGGAGATCGTGCCGCTCTATCGCCAGAGCGGGAGCGAAGAGACGGAGATCGTGACGCAGTGGGACGGGCCGACGTGCGAGAAGATGGGCCTGCTCAAGATGGACTTCCTGGGCCTGCGGACGATTTCGATCGTGGAGCGGGCGCGGAAGCTGATCCGCGCGGGGTTGAGCGAGGAGGAGACCTGGAAGGCCGTCGGCCGCTCGGCCGAGTTCGAACAACTCAGAGCGGCCAAGCAGCAAGGCTCGAATCAGAAGGGCAAGAAGAGCGCGGGCGAGCCCGCGGCCGCGCTGAGCTTCGCGCATCCCCTCGACCTCGATCGCCTGCACTACACGGATCAGAAGGTCCTGGAGCTCTTCCGCCGCGGCGACACGACCGGCGTCTTCCAGTTTGAATCGGGCGGCATGCGTCGCCTGTTGGTCGAGATGAAGCCCGACCGCCTCGAGGACCTCATCGCCGCCAACGCGCTTTTCCGACCGGGCCCGATGGACCTGATCCCGGATTACAACCGGCGCAAGCACGGGCAGGACGCCGTGCCGAAAGTCCACGACATCGTCGATCGATACACCGCCGAGACCTACGGCGTGATGGTGTACCAGGAACAGGTCATGCAGATCGTGCACGGCCTGGGCGGCATCAAGCTCCGCGACGCCTACACCCTCATCAAGAACATCAGCAAGAAGAAGCACGACAAGATCGAGAAGGAACGCCCCAAGTTCGTCGAGGGCGCGCAGAAGCAGGGCCTGAACAAGCAGGCCGCCGAAGACCTCTTCGAGCTGATCCTGAAGTTCGCGGGCTACGGCTTCAACAAGTCGCACTCGACCGGCTACGCGATCGTCGCCTATCAGACCGCGTATCTGAAGACGTACTTCCCCGCGCAGTACATGGCCGCGTTCCTGACCTACGAGAGCCAGGCGCAGAAGGCGTCGGAGTGGATCCCGTACCTGGAAGATTGCCGGCGCACGCGCGTGATCGATCCGGAGTCGGGCAAGGTCGCGAAGGTTGGTGTGGAGGTGAAGCCGCCAGACATCAATCTGTCGCAGGCGGATTTCGCCGTGGTCTTCGAGGCGGGCGAGGCGGCCACCTCGGCGGGCGGGCACATCCGCTTTGGCCTGCGCGCGATCAAGGGTGTGGGCGACAAGCTCATCGAGGCGATTATCTGCGAGCGGGACGGGGAGCGCGACCCCAAGCCCGGCGACGAGAGCGCCGGAGCGCGTCCGTTCACATCGCTCTTTGATTTCTGCGAGCGCGTGATGTCGCACGGCACGGGCATCCTGAACAAGGCCGCGCTCGAATCGCTCATCAAGTGCGGCGTGTTCGATTCCGTGCACGGGCGCCACAACCGCGCCGCGATGATCGCGTCGATCGAGCAGGCCGTCGGCGCCGCGCAGAAGGCGGCCCAGGATCGCGCGAGCGGCCAGGGCTCGCTGTTCGGTCTCGGGGGTGGCCTCGGCGGCGGTGGTCTCGGTGGTGGGGGACCTGCGCCCGCGGCGACCGCCGACACCGGCGTGCTCACGCGCGCCACGCCCTGGAGCGAAAGCGAAACGCTTGCGGGCGAGAAAGACGTGCTGGGCTTCTATGTCTCCAGCCACCCGCTGGAGACCTGGAAGCACTGGGCCGCGACGTTCGCCAACGCCGACACGTCGAGCGTGAAGAACATGGCCCAGGACACCCGCGCGATCATCGCGGGCCTGGTGCAGAGCGTGCGCCAGTTGGTTGTGAAGTCCGGGCGCTCCGCCGGGCAGAAGATGGGCATCGTCACGTTCGAAGATACGGCCGGCGCGATGGACTGCGTGCTCTTCACCGACGCCTTCGCGCGCTTCGGGCACCTCGTCGACGCCTCCAGCACCACGCCGGTCTTCCTGCTCGGACGCGTCGATCGCTCGCGCGGCGATCCGCAGCTGATCGTCGAGCGCGTCGTGCCGATCGACGGCGTGCCGGTGCTCCCCGGGCGCCTGCAGCTCTTCTTCGACGGCGAGCGGCTCAACGGCACCGGGCGATCGAGCATGGAGCGGGCCGCGGAACTCGTGCGCGCCAAAGCCGCGACGGGCCCCGCGGACTTCCCGATCGAGATCGCCGTCGCGGCCGCGGGCTCGGTCGCGACCCTGAGCGTCGACACGCGCTCGCGTGTCGCGCTCGACCCCGACCTTGTCAAGCAGCTGGTCGCGATCCTGGGCGACGGGTGCGTGCGCGTGGTGGGCGGCGTGACGGCGGAGGTCGTCAACGGCAACAACAACCGCCCGTGGGAAAAGAAGAAGAGGCCGGTCGAGGTGTGATTGTGGGTGGCCCGGCGGTCCCCGCCGCGACTCGATCGTCGAACGAGTGAACAACTGTCCGCGTTATGATACACGCGACTCCAGGTCTTCGTTGATCGATGGATGAGCGAGTCGAGGCGATGCGACCACGACGAAGAAATCAGGCCGCCGGAGCAGGACCGAGTCCGCCGCACGCCGTTGCGAGCGCGAAGCCGAGGCCATGGGTTCGCCGGCGCCAAATCGCAAGGTCCGCGGCTCATTGCGAGACCATCACTCGCTGGGCTGCCGTAAGCGCGAACGCTGGTTGTGCAAGGCGGAAAAGCTCAAGGGAGTGAAGCGTGTGCGCGAACGGCGCCGGGAGATGCCGGGCGAAGAGTGACGCGATTCGGCGCGAAGTGGTGGGCGAGCAACCCGGACCTTCCTCGCGGAGTCGTCGGGTCCGGCGTCGAAGGCCCGGCGGATGTGGGCGGGCACAAGCTCAGCAGCCGGCCTCGAAGTCCTCGGCGAAGGCGTCGAAGTCATCGCCGTTGACGAAGCCGTCTTCGTTGTAATCGGCGGCGAGGGAGCCGCTCTCGAAGGCGTCGGCGAAGAGGTCATAGTCGTCGCCGTTGACGAACCCATCGTTGTTGAGGTCGGGCGGGCAGGGCGGACGGGTGTTGAGGGCGGCCAGGCCGTATTGCGCGCCGAACAGACCGCCGGTGGAGCCAACGGCGGTAGCGACGCCGGTAGTTTTGTTGATACGGAGGAGCTGTTCGTTGCTGGCGTTGATGGTGTAGTAGCTGTTGTCGGAGTCGCGGAAGGCCAGGCCGTTACAGTCGGTGATGCTGGCGCCGAGCGTGCCGACGACGGTGCGGACGCCGGTGGTGGTGTTGATGCGGACGAGCTGGGTGCCGCTGGTCTGATCGTTGAGGCCGACGAGTTGCTCGCTGGTGGTGTCCCACTCGATGCCGCCGACGTTGCCGCCCTGAGCGCTACCGACGTTTGTTGCGACGAGGGTGGACGTGTTGATGGACATGAGCTGGCCGGTGCCTGCGGAGTAGGCGTACAGCTTTCCCGTGCGCGGGTTGTAGCCGAGGGCGTTGATCGTGAGCGACGTGCCGGTGACGGTTCCTTTGAGCGTGACGGCCGCGGTGCTTGGGTTGATCGAGTAGAGCTTGCGATTGGTGTCGATGGCGTAGAGCACGCCGAGGTTCCAGTCGGACGTGAGCCCCTGGAACTGGGCGGCCAGTTCGCCGCGCTTGGCGAAGTTGCCGGTCGAGGTGTTGAGCGTGCCGAAGTTGTTGGCGAGGTCGCCGGCGGCGAAGAGGTTTCCGGTGGGCGCGCCCTTGCCGGACTTGCAGATGCCGGTCGGGTTGTTGAGGGCGTTCTGCAGACTCGTGAGCTGCATGGCGGTGCCGTTGTTCGCACCGCCGGAGGAGGAGCATCCGGCGTGGGTATGGATGCCGATGGCAAAGCCGGTGGTGTCGTTGAGGACGCAGGAGCCGGAGTTTCCGCCGGTGGTGTCGACGGCGTATTGGACGTTGGTGCCGGCGAGCGCGGTGTAGGAGCCTGTGTGGGTTTTCTGGACCTGATTCCAGGTTGGAGAGACCGGTGACGAGACCGTGCCGTATCCGGTGATGCGGATGGTGTGTCCGCTCGGCGCGCCGGCGTTTCCGAGGACGTGGCGCAGGCCATAGGACTGATAGGGCGTCAGCCCGGTGTTGGAGTTGGCGGAGACGCCGAAGTAGCCCCAGTCGTTTCCGATGCCGCCATTGACGCCCTGGACGCTGGTGGCATCGACGGCGTACTGGTGCTCGGGCGGCGGGTTGACCAGGCCGCCGCTCGCGGTGGAGAGTGGCACCTTGAACTGCATGACGTGCCCGCCGGAGGTGCCGCAGTGTCCGGCGGTGAGGAACATGGAGTTGAGGTCGTTGATGACCCAGGAACTGCAACCGACGGAGTGGCGGGCGTTGCGGTCGTCGTAGCTGAGGGCGCGGTTGTCGACCGAGCCGCAGATGCTCCGCTGGTTCGGGGCGTCTTCGCCGACGGTGACCCTGGTCATGACGATCCGGCTGGGTCCGGTGTTTGGCGAGGCGAAGAGCTCGACGAGGATCGTGTCGCCGTTCATGAAGGCGGAGGTGAGGCGCCACTGCGAGGCGGTCTCGGCGTTGAGCCACTGCACGCCGCCGTCGGCCATGGAAGTGATCTTCACACGGGCGGCGTTTTCATTCGCTGGGTCGCCGGCGAGGGTGAGCGACTCGAAGGCGAGGCGAAGCCAGGGCGCGCCCTGCGACTCGACGAAGGTGGCGAAGACGATCTGCGGGCCGTCGGCGTCGGTGGGCGCTTCGACCAGGCCGGAGTCGATCGCGAGCGGTTCCTCGTGACTGGGTGGCGTGGGGAGCGAGGGTGGATCGACGAAGCGATGTCCGGCGACCTGGGCCGCGGCCGAATTGACGCCAATCAACATTCCACACGCCGCGACGAGGGCCGCGATCGTGACGCTCTTGCCATTGTTCATGCCGCACTCCCTTGAATCATCCACGAACCGCCCAATGTACCACGCGGGGGGCGATGAATCGAGGCGAATTCTCCGAGGTTTTCGGACCTTGCGTCGCTCCATTGAACCCGAGGGTCTGCTACGCGAGCGCCCGCTCGAGCCACTCGATCAATCGCGTGACCTCGGCGGGGCTGGAGTAATGGACCAGGCTGACGCGGACCACGCCGTCGTCGGGTTCGAGGCCGATCGATTCGACGAGTCGCTTGGAGTAGAAGTGACCGTAGCGGATCGCCAGCCCGTCGCGATTGGCGCGGGTCGCCAGCGCGCGCGAGGATTGCCCTCGAACAACGAAGCTGACGGTCGGCACGCGTCTCGCATCGGCGTGGGTCGGCCCGATGATATCGATATCCCGTCGAGCGCGAAGCCACTCGATCAGCATCGACTGCGTCGCCAGTTCCAAACGCTCCATTACGCCGAACGCTCGCTCCACAATCGCGCGATCGCGGGCGCGTGTCCCGTCCCGGCGGGCCGGCAGGGTCGCCTCGCCCGCGAGGAAGCAGAGGTACTCCCACAGCCCGTTGATCGAGGCGCACGATTCGTGGTTCACGCCGCCCAGCTCGAACTTGTACGGCACGCGATCGCGCGGGATGAAGTAGTGGTTCGGCCCTTCGAGCTCGGCGAGGGCTTCGCGCGTGCCGAACAAAGCGGCGGCGTGCGGGCCATAGACTTTGTACGTCGAATACACATACCAATCAACGCCCAGCCGCGCCACGTCCGGCGCGCGGTGCGGCACATACGCCACGCCGTCGCACACGACCTTTGCGCCGACCGAGTGCGCCATCGCGGCCACCTCCGCGGCGTCGACGATCTCGCCGAGGATGTTCGAAACATGCGGGAAGGTGGCCAGGCGCGTGCGCTCGCTGAGCAGGGCGCGCAGCGTGTGGGGGAGGATGCGCCACGAGCCTTGAGCGACGCCGCGCGTGTCGCTCTTACAGTCACGCTCGGCGCGCCATTCGCGCACCACCCAGCCGCGTTCGGCGAGTTTCATCCACGCGCCGATGTTGGCCTCGTGCCCGGCGGTGCAGACGACGATCTCGTTCCGGTCCGGGCGGGGCGATCGCTCGTAGCACGACGCGAGCAGATGGCAGAGCGACGTGGTGGACTGCGCGAGCACGACCTCGCCCGCGTCGTGCGCGTTGAGCAGGAGCTTCACCATGTCGTGGGCGCCCGCGACGTTCTCCGCGGCGGCGAGCGACTCCGGGTAGTCGCCGCCGAGCTGCACGAAGGACTCGGCCATGTACCGCGTCATGGCGTCGATGACGCAGCGCGGCAGGTGCGAGCCGCCGGCGTTGTCGAGAAATGCCGTGGAGCTCGAGAGCGCCGGGAACTGGGCGCGGATCTGATCGAGCGACGGGGCGGGCGGGGCGGGCGTGTTCATGCACGACTGTAGAGCGGGGCGCGAGGAGGCATGCTCGCGTTGCGAGTGTCGGTTGCGGGTCGCACTGACCCGGGCCTTTTTCGCGAACTCATCATGTCCGGCGTCCAAGGCCGCGTGCATGGACGGGCGCGGGCTACTTCAGCACGCCTACGTGCTTCAGGCCCGCCTCGAACTGCGCCCAGCGCTGCTCGAGCGTACCCGTGTAGCCGAGTGATACGCGCACCAACCCCGGCGCGATCCCGGCGGCCCGCAGGTCCTCGTCGCTCATCTCGCTGGAGGTCGAGCTCGCCGAGCACGACATCAGCGTGTCGAAATAGCCGAGGCTGACGGCGAGGAATCCGAATCGCTGCTCGTTCTGCAGATACTCCATGAGGCGGAACGCGCGTTCCTTGGTACCCACGTCGATCGCAAGCATGCCGCCATAGCCGAAGCCCTCGTTGAGCATCGACGCGAGCAGCGTGTGCTGCGGGTGATCGGGGAGGCCCGGGTACGAAACCGGCACGCCGCGCTCGCTCAATCGTTCCGCGAAGAACTGGGCGCGGCGGCTGTGCTCCTTCATGCGCAGTGGCAGGTGCGGCAGTCGCAGCGACAGCTCGAACGCGACGCGCGGGTCCATCGTCGGGCCCAGCAGCATCAGCGCGCCGGTGTGCGTGTCCATCAGGCTGGAGACGAACGCCTTGGTGCCGCACACCGCGCCCGCGATGATGTCCGACCCGCCGCCCATGAACTTGGTCATGGAGTGAACGACGACATCGGCGCCCAACATGCTGGGCGAGACCATCATGGGCGTGAAGGTGTTGTCGACGATGAGCGATGCGCCGGCGCCGTGCGCGATCTTCGCCAGCTCGCGCAGGTCCGCCACGACCATCGTCGGGTTCGCCACGGTCTCGCAGTACACGACCCTGGTCCGCGGCGTGATGGCGCGGCGCACGGCGTCGAGGTCCGCGATGTTGAGGAACGTCGTCGCCACGCCGGCCTTGACGGGCAGGAACTCCTTGAGCAGCGCGAACGTGCCGCCGTAGATCGTGTCGGACGCGACGACGTGGTCGCCCGGGCCGCAGTGCTGCATGATCGCGCCGGCGATGGCGCTCATGCCGCTGGCGGTGCAGTACGCGGCCTCGGTGCCCTCGATGGCGGCGACGTAGCGCCCGAGCACGTAGACCGTGGGGTTGAAGTGCCTGCCGTAGAGGTAGCAGCCCTCGGCGGATTTTTGCTGGTCCTCAGGGCCGCGCACGCCCTGGAAGATGTCGGGCATGGTGGCGGCGTTGAGGACGGTGAAGGTGGTGGACGCCTCGATGGACATGTTGACGCCGCCATGCTCGCCGAACTCGTGACGAACCCTAGCCAGCGACTCGATGGGGTTGAATGACATGGGGGCCTCCTAGCAACACGACTGTAGCGCGAGGCGAGCCCGGGGTATGCTGCCCGCATGAACGCCGCCACCCCGCCCGACGATTCGAGCGCGCAATCACACGCCGAGGGCGCGCCCCGCGCTGGCGAGCATCGCGTCGCGGCCCCGATCTGGGAATCACGATCCTTCTCGCCGGTCTGTCTCTCCTGCGGCTTTCCGCGCAAGGGACTCGTCGACGCGATCGTGAATTGCCCGGAGTGCGGCACGGCGTGGGCTCGCGTGGCGGATCACGGATGGCTGCGCGACGCGCGATGGGGACTCACGCTGGTTGCCTGGGGAGTCGGGGCGTGGTTCACCCTCGGTGCGATCTCGGCCTTGGTCGCCATGATGGGCGACTTCACGCAAAGAGAATCGCTTTTCGACATGCTCAGGTGCGCGAAGGCGGCCGCCTTGCTCGCGGTGTGGATTGGAGCGCGGCGCGTCGTCCCGAACGATCGGCGCCCCGCGCCGGTTCGGGCGGCGATGCACTCGTTGGCGTGGTTCGCGGTCCTCTATGTTCTGAGGTGGCTGGGGCTGTTCGGCTTCGTCGGCTCGATGGTCTGGGGTTTGACCACGTCTCGGGTTGACCTCCAGTTGGACTCCGCTTCTTCATGGGTTCTGATGGCTCTCGAGTTCGTCGCCGGCGCGGGGCTCGTGTTGATTCTCACGTCGCTTGCCGAAAGGCTGGGCGTCCGGGTTCGACCCGGGATACGAGCCTGGGCGGTGCTGGCCATGGGCGTGCTGGCGGGCGTGGGGCGGGTTGCGTCGTTGAAGTTTACGGACCTGGTCGGCGCCCTCTTTGATCCGGCCATCACCGAGTCGTCGCAGGTGCTGCGGGGACTCATTGACCGCTCCCTGGATATCTTCGTATCGGCCTCGGCCTACGCGACGGTGCTCGCCATCGTGGCGCTCTGGCTCGTGTGCCATCGAGCAGCGTCGCGCGCGACAAAGGACGGCGAGTAGCTCCCGCGCGGGCCCGTCCGACGTGGATCAAACGCGCGGCCGGCGTCGAGCCAGGGGAAGTCCTCGGCGCGGAGCGAGGCCACCAAGGACCACCGGTATCATCCGTCATGACCCATTCCTCGCTCTGCTCTTTTGTTCTCGCGTGCCTCGCCGCGATCGCATGGCCTCCCGCAAGCACGCCCCGCGCGCTGGCGCCATCATCTCAACCACCCGTTGCGCCATCCGGCCCCGACGCGCCCGCTCCACCCGCCGCGGCCGTCCCCGAGTTTTTTCTTCCGGCCATCGCGGCCTTTGCCAAGCCCGACGAGCGTGGCCTGCGGCGCGATGAATCGGGCCTCCGCCGCTGGGAATCCCGCGAAATCGTGTGGTACGTCTCCATCGCCCGCGCCGGCGAGTTCTCGGTGCGTGTTGAACTCGGCGCCGCCGAGCCGAAAACGCCAGAGGGCGAGAAGCAGGACGGAATCGCGTCCGATGGAAACAAGCCCGACGCGGCCTCTCGCAAGCCAGAGAAGGATGCGAGCAAACCCGCGGGCACGCTCTCGGTTCTCGCGCTCGATGCCGCGGGCAACCAGTCCAGCGCCACGCTCAAGCTCGACGACTCAACCAAAGCAGTCGTGGATCCCAATCCGGGCTCGCCCACGCCCGGCTTACTCACCCTCTGCCCGCTCACCATCTCGCGCGCCGGCTATGTGCGCCTCACGCTCCGCGCCGAGGGGATCAAGGATGCGGGCCTGCTCCGCGGGATCACGCTCGTGGGCGACGCCGCCAAGGACGCGCGGGCGAGCGATGTCGAGCGACGCAACGCCGCCAGCGTACACCTGAACTATCCGCTCGAGCGCGGCGAAGAGGTCGCGTGGTTCTATGGCGAGGTGCGGGCGATCACCGATCCGCTGCACTCGTACTACGAGGTGCTGGGCTTCCATCGCGGCTACTTCGGGATCCAGGTGAACAGCCCCACGGAGCGGCGCATCATCTTCTCGGTGTGGGACGCGGGCGGCGAGGAGCACGATCGGAACAAGGTCTCGGACGACAACCGCGTGAAGCTGCTGGCCAAGGGCGAGGGCGTGTACGCGGGCGACTTCGGCAACGAGGGCACCGGCGGGCACTCGCACCTCAAGTACATGTGGAAGACCGGCGAGACGTACAAGCTGCTCCTCGGCGCCCGCGTCGAGGGCGACGCGACGATCTATTCGGCGTACTTCTTCTTCCCCGAGCGCGGCGATTGGGGGCTCATCGCGTCGTTCCGCGCCCCCCGCGACGGCAAGAGGCCGCACGGCCTGTACGCCTTCAACGAGAACTTCTGGGGGACCAACGGCGACGCGCGGCGGCTGTGTGAGTTTTCCAACGCGTGGGTACGGCGTGTCGACGGCTCGTGGCGCGAGCTGGTCGAGGCCAAGTTCACCCACGACGGGCACGGCAAGGAACAGCGGCGGGATTATGCCGCCTGGGCCAAGGGCACGGGCTTCATCCTCTCCAACGGCGGGTTCATCGACCGCCCCACTTCGACCGGCGATCTCTCCCTGGGCATTCTCCCCGGCCCGGACGAGGCCAAGGAGTTTGCGGGCAGGTACGGCGAGATGGTGAGGCGGGAGGTGGGAGGAACGAGGCCGGAGGTGGAGGTAGTACACATCACCGACCGATAGGATCGTGTTTGGATTTGTCTACTTCAGCGTGGGCCATGATCGCGAAATACCCCTACAGATTGTGTTCAAAGCACCAGCTCTGATCCACCCAAAGAATCAAAGGATTTTTCTAAGAATCCTTTGATTTGATGGTTCGCTCAAACAATACCCTTTGAGGATGGATGACGGCGAGGCATCGGGGCTGCGGATACCTGGTCAGTGGGTTCCATCCCATGGGTACCAGGAAATCGTGCGCGATGGGAAGCTGGAGCGTGTGCGAATCGACACCAAAGCGTTTGTCCCCGAGTCGCTTCCGCCGAGCATCGCGGACGCGGTCTTTGGGCGGCTCTTGCCGGAGATTGTCCACGCCCACACCCTGCTTATCAGACTCGAAGGAGTCATTGCGGCGTTGCCGAGCCCGCGGGCGTTTATCGGGCCGATGGGGAGACGGGAGGTCGTGTACTCGTCGCAGATTGAGCACACATTCGCGTCGGTCGAAGAGGTTGCGACATTTGACCACGATGCGCGCCTCCAACTCCCGGACGATCCGGTGATGCGAAAACGCGCGATCGATCGGCTTGAGGTCTGGTCGAATCAGCAGGCGCTCGAGCACGGCATCGCGAAGGACTCCCTCCCGCTCAGCCTTCGGCTGCTGCGTGACATGCACAACATTCTGATGCGGTTCAACCCGGCGCGCTCGCGGGCCGGAGAGTTTCGGTCGGGGCAGGTCTTCATCGGCCGCAAGGAACTGGGCATCACCAAGGCTCGCTTTGTTCCCCCTCCTCCGGGCGAAGTTCTGGAGCGATGCCTTGGCGAGTTCGAGAGATTTCTGCACCCGACGCAGTACCCCAGGGCGAGATTCGACACGATCACCGAGTTGGCGATGGCGCACTATCAATTCGAGTGCATCCATCCCTTCGAGGACGGGAACGGCAGGCTTGGTCGCCTGATCATCCCGCTCTGGCCGTTCAAGTCCGACGTGGTCCGTTTCCCGCTGCCGTATGTCAGCAAGGCGCTGGCGGACAATCGTGAAGAATACTACGACCTTCTGTTGGGCGTGAGCGTGCGAGGGGATTGGGCCGGATGGATTTCGTTCTTCGCGCGGATGGTCGCCATTTCCTGCGAGGCGGACCTCTTGCGGGCGGCGCGACTTGGGGCTCTATACACAGGGTATCTTGAGAAGCTCGCGTCGAGCAAGCGGACCAGTGTGAAGACAGTTGAACTACTGGACCTCGTGTTTGATCGATTGAGCGTGACCAGCGCTGATGTACAAAGGCACCTCGGAATCGCGCAGCCGACCGCGGACGAGTATCTCCAGCGGTTCACGCAGGCCGGCTTGCTTCGCGAGGTGACGGGCGGCTCCTACCGGCGCCGATGGTTCGCTTCGCCTGTCAACGACGCCATTCATGGGAACGATTAGGCTACCCCTCAACCTCCAGTTCGCCGCTGACGTGATCCTCCCACCTCGTCTTGAGCGCGTGCGGCACCTTCAAGAGGTCCAGCACCTTTCCCACCACGAAATCCACGATGTCGCCGATGCCCCGCGGCCCGAGATAAAAGCCCGGGTTCGGCGAGCACAGCACCGCCCCCGCCAGCGACAACTGCTCCATGTTCCGAATGTCGATCAGGCTCAGCGGCATCTCGCGATGGCACACGATCAGCGTTCGACGCTCCTTCAGCGTCACCATCGCGGCCCGGCACAGGAGATTGCTCCCGCTCCCGGTCGCCAGCTGCCCCAGCGACGCCGAAGAGCACGGCAGCACCACCATCCCGTCGTGAATGAAACTGCCCGAGGCGATCACCGCGCCAACATCCTTGTTCGGATGGATGACGAGGCGTGACTCCATCGCGCGGCGCTCGCCGGCGCGCGGGCCAGCCGGGCCCAGCCGCGTCGCGACGTGCGGCAGGAGATTCTCGAAATCAAGCGTGCGGACGTCGGCCTCGTCGAACAGCAGCCGCCGCCCGTAGTCCGAGACGACGAGGTGAACCTCGTGCCCCATCCCAAGCAGGAGTTCGAGCAGGCGGATCGAGTACCACGCGCCCGACGCGCCGGAAATCCCCACGACGAACCGGCGCGGATTCGGGTCCGGGGTCAGCTCGTGCGGGTTGAAAACCGGTGGTGTCATGCCTTGGTTGCTTCGCCCTTCCGAATCCTAGGGATGCGGCAACTCCCGCCGTGCGCCGTGTTTGTTGGCGACTCAGGCCAATGGCCGATATCCAAGTTCTCGGCCTGTGGCCGCGGGGTCGCCCTATGCGCCCCGAGCGCCCCGCCACCGTCGCGCCGGGCCGCGCCGGGGAATAATGTCGCGCGTCCCAAGGAGCTTGTTCATGAACGCCACGCACAACCTCGCCACCCGACGCTCGCTGGTCGCGCCCCTGGCGGGCGGCCTGCTCGTCTCGGCCGCCCTCTTCGCCCAGGGCTGCACCGGCTATCACTCCTACCCGCCCATCAAGGGATCGATGGCCTCGACCAACCCCAACTCGCCGCCGGTCGACGAGATCATGATCGTGTCGCTGGACTGGGTGACCACCCGATACCCGGTCGGGGGCACGGTGATCAGCGGCGAGACGCCGGAGTTTGCCATCAACCTGCCGCGCGGCGTGCGCAAGAGCGTGTACGAATACGTCGCAGGGAAGGTCAGCGACCGCGCCCGCCCGCTTACCCCCGAAAACGCCGACACGGTTCCCGTCTATCACATCGCGGAGCTGTGGGTTCGAGACGGCCTGGCCAAGGTGACGGTGCTCCGCCCCGCCTATGAGCTCGGCCCCGCGCCTGACGGCAAGCCCGTCTACCAGGGCATCACACTCCGGATCGAGGGTGGCCTGCACCCCTGGCGCGTCGTCCGCCACCAGGTCTGGGAGGTAGGGACCGTTCAGCTCCCCGAACTCTACTTCTGCCCCGGCTCGGAGCCCGAGCCCGAGCCGCCAGAGCCACCGGCCGACGCCGCCTATGAGCCCGTGAAGGACCCCGAGCCTCCGGCCCCCAGCGCCGTCGCGCCCGAGTCCAACTAAGCCAGCCTTCCGAGCCCCACCCCGGTAGAATGCCCGCGTGACGGCCATTCACTCCGGCAACCCCGCCAGCAAGCCAGCCTCTTCGCCCCCGCCAGCCCCGTCGTGGCGCGGGCGCGATCTCGTGGGCCTGCAGGGGCTCTCCCGCGCCGAACTCGTCTCGCTGCTTTCGGCCTCGCGCGACGCGGCCCACCAGCTCCGGCAGAACGCGCTCGAGCCCACGCTCCGCGGGCGCATCGTCGCGACCATGTTCTTCGAGGACTCGACCCGCACACGCTCGAGCTTCACCGTCGCCGCCCAGCGCACCGGCGCCAGCGTCGTTGATCTCTCGGGCGGCTCATCGAGCGTGAACAAGGGCGAGACGCTCATCGACACCGCGCGCAACATCGAAGCCATGGGCGTGGACGCGATCATCGTCCGCGCCAAGCAGTCCGGGGCGGCCCAGATCGTCGCCGCCGCCGTCGCCTGCCCCATCATCAACGCCGGCGACGGACGCCACGAGCACCCGACCCAGGGCCTGCTCGACACGCTCACCATCGCCTCGCGCTTCGACCGCGATTCGTCCTTCGATCTCTCGGGGCTCAGCGTCGTCATCGTGGGAGACATCGCCAGCTCGCGCGTGGCGCGCTCCGGCATCGCCGCCCTCACCACCCTCGGCGCTTCGGTCACCTGTGTCGGCCCGTCGTCGATGGCGCCGTCGTCTCTCTCGGCCCTCGGCTGCGCCGTGGCGCACGAGCTCGACCCGCTGCTCTCCACCGCCCACGCCGTCGTGATGCTCCGCATCCAGTTCGAGCGCGCCGACGCCGACGCCAAGCCCGAGCAGGCCAAGAAATCCGTGATCGCGTCGGTCCGCGAGTACCGGCGCTTCTATGCCCTTTCCGCCGAGCGGGCGGGGCGGATGAGGCGGGGCGCGATCGTCCTTCACCCGGGCCCGATCAACCGCGGCATCGAGCTCGACGCCGAGGTCGCCGACGGCCCGCGCTCGGTCATCATGCAACAAGTCACCAGCGGCGTTGCTGTCCGCGCCGCCGTGCTCTCACTTCTCGTCGGAGGCCCGCGCCCGTGACCGACACGCACCGCCTCGCCACCGACACCGACGACGGCCTGGTCCTCATCATCAGCGGGCCCTCGGGCGTGGGAAAGACCACGATCACCCGCGGCGTGGAACGGACGATCCCCGACGCCGTCTTCAGCGTCTCGGCCACCACCCGCCCCAAGACCTCCGCGGACGTCGAGGGCGTCGACTATCACTTCGTCGACGACGCGGCCTTCGAGGCCATGAAGAAGAACGGCGAGTTCCTCGAGACCGCCGACATCTACGGCAAGAAATACGGCACGCCCCGCGCCTGGGTCGAGGAACAGCAGCGCCGCGGGCGGCTGGTCATCCTCGAGATCGACGTCGAGGGCGCCAAGCAGGTCAAGTCCAAACTGCCCGAGGCGTTCTCGCTCTTCATCCTGCCGCCGACCGAGGACGTGCTGCTGGAACGGCTGCGCGGGCGGAAACGGGACGACGAGGCGTCGATCGAGAAGCGTTTCGCCGCGGCGCGCCAGGAGATCGAGGTCGCGCGGTCGTGCGGCGTGTACGACGTGTTTCTCGTCAACAGCCATCTGGACGAATCGATCGCGCGTGCCGTCGAACTGGTCAAGAGCGAACGAGCCCGGCGTCGCGCCGCGCGGATGTAGCGGAGCGGCGGTCGATGCGGCAGGGCGTGGCGGGCGTGCGTCGAATCCTGCCAGCGGGCGCGCGGTTGCCCTACGATCGCAGCCTATGACGACGAAATCCATGGACGCCATCATGGCCCTGTGCAAGCGCCGGGGCTTCATCTATCAGGCCAGCGAGATCTACGGCGGGATCAACGGCTTCTGGGACTACGGCCCGCTGGGCGCCCAGATGAAGAAGAACCTGCGCGAGGCCTGGTGGCAGGACATGATCATGCGCCCGGCGTGGGGACGGCAAGGTCCGGGCGGCAAGAACGTCCGCTGCGTGCCGGTCGAGACCCGCATCATCCAGCACCCGAAGGTGTGGGAGGCCAGCGGACACGTTGGCGGATTCAACGATCCGATGGTGGACGACAAGGAAACGAAGCAGCGCTTCAGGGCGGATCACGTCTGGGTGATCTTCGCGTATGAAGAGACGCTGATCGCCAACATTCTGACACAAAACAGCGAACGGCTTGCTGCCGGCGAGACGCTTCCGATTTCTATTCCGCCTACGTTCAGTGTTGTGGCGGGATCGGTCACAGAAGCCCTGCGATATGTGATCGAGAATGTCAGAGAATTCAGACCCTATAGAAAGGCGGAGTGGGCCACCAACGATTTGTTCGACGAGCCGACGGTGGCGATGTACGACAAGGACGGACGAGGATTTGTTGCCAACACACTTCCACTAATCGAAGTACTGAAACACTATTCAATCGATGTCATTCCGTCACCTGCGACGCAAAAGACGGGCACACTCACGCCGCCCCGCCAGTTCAACCTCATGTTCCACACCTACGTCGGCGCGACCGCCAGCGAGGACGACAAGGCGTATCTCCGCCCCGAAACCGCCCAGGGCATCTTCGTGCAGTTCAAGAACGTCGTCGATACCACGCGCGTAAAGGTTCCCTTCGGCATCGGCAACACGGGCACGAGCTTCCGCAACGAGGTCACGCCGCGGAACTTCACGTTCCGCTCGCGCGAGTTCGACCAGGCGGAGCTCGAGTTCTTCTGCCACCCCGACGAGTCGGTCGAGTGGTACAAGTTCTGGCGCGACTTCCGTATGGAGTGGTGGAAGACGATCGGGCTTGCGGGCGAGAACCTGATCCTGCGCGAGCACGAGAAGGACGAATTGTCGCACTACTCGCAGGGGACCAGCGACGTGGAGTATCGGTTCCCGTTCACGGCGCCGGGCTTCGGCGAGCTCGAGGGCATCGCGCACCGCGGGTGCTATGACCTCACGCAGCACCAGGAGCACAGCAAGACCAAGCTCGAGTATTTCGACCAGGAGATGCAGCTGCGCCTGCAGGCCGAGGGCAAGAGCAAGGAAGAGATCGCGCAGAAGAGCAAGTACATCCCGCACTGCATCGAGCCGGCGGCGGGGCTTGATCGCGGCGTCTTGGCGCTGCTCTGCGAGGCGTACACCGTTGATCCGTCGCGCCCGAGCCCGGAGCTGATGAAGTTCCACCCGCGGATCGCGCCGATCAAGGCCGCGGTGTTCCCGCTGGTCGCCAAGGACGGCATGCCGGAGATCGCGGAGAAGCTGCACGCGGAGCTGTCGGACAAGTTCTGGCGTGTGGGCGGCGTGGAGATGGACGAGAAGCAGTCGATCGGCAAGCGTTACGCGCGCATGGACGAGGCGGGCTGCCCGTTCTGCTTCACGATCGACGGCGAGACCGCCGCGTCGCAGACGGTGACGGTGCGCGACCGCGACAGCGGTCAGCAGGAACGGATCGCGCTGGACAAGGCGGGCGAGTTCCTGAAGGACAAGCTGGGGATGTGAACGTCGTGTCTGCTTCTGCGCTTGTGCTCTTGCCCGGCCTCGGCGCGGACCCGCGTTTGTTTGATCCGCAACGCGGCGCGTTCCCGGCGTTGTTCTCGCCTGACTGGCTTGGGCCGCGGGATCACGAATCGCTGTCGTCGTACGCGGCGCGGATGGCGGAAGTGATCCGGGCGCGCGTGCCGGCGGGCGCGGAGATGGTGCTGGGCGGCGTGTCGTTCGGCGGGATGCTGGCCGCGGAGATGTCGGCGATCTTGAGGCCACGCACGCTGGTGTTGATCGGAAGTGCGCTCTCGCCGCGCGAGATCGCGCCGGGGATGAGGGTGGCGGCGAGCCTCGGGCGGTTCGTGCCGCACGCGATGGGCGCGCGATCGAAGAAGCTGGGGCGCGTGTTCATCCGCCAGCTCGGGCCGATGGGGCGGAAGGACCGCGAGTTTCTGGAGACGATGATCGACGCGGTGCCGTTCTCGTTTCTCACATGGGCGGGGCGCGCGATCTTCGACTGGAGAGGCGCGAGCCCGGCGTGCGCGACGGTGCGCATCCACGGCGACAAGGATCGCATCATCCCGCTGCCCGCGGCGGGCGTCGACGTGGTGCTGAAGAACGCGGGGCATGTCCCGAGCGTGTCGCACGCGGGCGAAGTGAACGCGGTGTTACGCCGGGTGATGGGAACCTGAGGGCTCGATCCGCGTCGTGCGGCCGTGCTCATGCCCCCGCCGAGCGCGGCGAATCGTTGGCGTGAGGACGAGCCACGAGCGCCAAACGTGAGCGTGCGAGTACTCGGGGCGAAAACTCGCTCATTCCTTCGGCGTGGGTTTGACGAAGAGGTCCGCGTTCACGTCGCCGATCGCGACGACGTCGGGCTTGAAATCGCCGCCCGTCCAGCGCTCGCTATTGAACCATGCTTCGGCGGCGGCAGGAAGCGTCACGCCATTGACATCGCGCTGGTCGGTGTAGCGCATCTCGATCGCGCCGATGGCGCCGCCCTTGCCCCGGTCGCGGTACATCGCGGCCAAGACCTTGCCGTTGGCGGGGTCGATCGCGAGCGTTGTTGCGGTCGAATCGAACCAGACGGTCAGTGTCTCGCCCTTGGTGCCGTTGATGGTGACGGGGCCTGCGGCGACGGCGAGGAAATCGTCGCGCGTGCGCAGCCTGGCGATGACGGCGGGCAGGTGATACAGGCCGCGCGAGAGCGCGAGGCGCTGCTGCGGGTGCATCTCCTCGACCTTTGAGTACGCCATCACGCCGAACTCGGGCGTGACGACCATGGCGTACTTGAAATCGTCCCAGTCGTCGTCGCGACGGAACTTGTCGGGGAACGAGGCGATCCAGGTGCGGCGGCGGTTGTAGTCCTTGTCGCCCTGCTTCTCGCGCGAGGTTGCCTCCATGCGCAGCGAGGTGACGGCGTCGACCTTGGCCGGGCCGCCCATATGGGAGAGCATGAGATCGAGCAGCTGTTGCCCGCGCACGGACGACTCGGGGGTTGATTCGGGCTTTGGATCGGGGCGATCGGCACGGGCCTCGGGGTCTTTGAGGAAGCCGTCCTTGCAGCTTTGCGAGGCGAAGGTGTAGAGGCGCCCCTGGTAGACGGTGTGGATGGAGGTCGCGCCACGACCGCTGAGCGGGCCCATCTTGGCGCACGCACCGCCGAGTTGGACCTCGTACTTCTCGTAATCGGCGAGGAACGCGGCGGCGTTCTCCTTGGTGGAGAAGAGGTAGCGGTAGCCCCAGCAATCGACGGCAAAGTCCGGGTTGCCGGAAACCTCTCGGCCGCGCTGAAGCTCAACGACATCGACCTTGAAGGTGCGGGTTTCCGGAGGAGCAGGGAGTTCGTGGGTGACGGGCGGGATCGCCGGGATGGGGTCGCGGTTGGTCAGGCCGCGCTGCGCGAGCGCGGGCGAGGCGGCGATGGACAGGGCGAGGAAGGCTCGGGCGATCATGATTGAAACTCCGAGAAAACGTCCAGGCGTGACTGGGAAGCCGGATCAAACACGCCGGGAGCCGATTGGGGCGCGCGGCGCGGTGTTGGACGACGATGTGCGGGGGTCCGAGGCGGGCCGGCACGGTGATCAGCAGGGCTGCATGTTCTTCCACAGGCCGAGCGCGTTGCCTTCGGGGTCGGTGAACCACGCGAACCAGCCCATGCCTGGGACTTCCTGCTGGGGGACGAGGGTCTTGCCGCCGAGCTTCTCGATGTGGGCGAGCGTGGCGGCGATGTCGTCGACCTGGGCATAGACGGTGACGTAGTTGTGGGGCGGATGGCCGAGGGAGTTGATGTGTCCCCCGATGCCGTCGGTCGGCTTGGGGCAGTGGGAGCCGAGGTTGCCGATCATGGCGGTGGTCTCGCCGAACGCCATGAACTCCCATCCGAAGACGGCGGCGTAGAAGGACTGGGTTTTCGCGAGGTCCTTGCAGCCGATCTCAAAGTGAACAACGGGCGCGGGCATGGGAATCTCCTTGTGCTAGCGGCGGTTTCGCCTGGGTGAACGCGTGCGTGACTTGGGCTTCGCCTTCTCTTGGGCCTTCCGTGCGGGCTTGCGGGTGACGCCGGGTGATGAGAGTGAGGGGCGGGGCGGGAACGCGCCGGGCGCGGTCCGGGTTGGTTGCGCGGCGGGCGGGGAAGTTCCCGCCGATGGTTCGATTCGAGCCATGTGCGGCGAGTGTTCGAGTGTGGCCAGGGTGCGCAGGGCGTCGAAGTAGGCCCGGAGCTGGGCGATGGAATCGTCGAAGGGCTTGATGTTCCCGGCGGCGCGGGCCTGC
Organism: Phycisphaerales bacterium; assembly: GCA_020853815.1. Taxonomy (GTDB): domain Bacteria; phylum Planctomycetota; class Phycisphaerae; order Phycisphaerales; family UBA1924; genus JABWBC01. Next base: position 18,070 of record JADYYE010000061.1, on the reverse strand, counting down.
ATGATGCCGCCTTCCATGACGGTGAGCACGAAATAGGCGAGCTGGCGCCGGTTGACCGAAGCAGGGAGGTCGGCGGATTCGCTGTGGAGCCAGCCGCTGACGTGGTCGGCCCAGTTGCGGAAGTTGGCGTCGATCAGGGCGCGAACCCGGGCGTCGTTATCCGAGACCTCCAAAGCGAGGTTGCCGATCGGGCAGCCCATCTTGCAGCCCCACGAACTCATGTTGGACCGGTACCAGTTCAGCAGGGCAAAGACGCGCGCGACGGGGTCGGGCGCGGCGGCCTCGGCGGGCGCCATCACGACCAGCGACATGGCGGAAAGGGCGTACTCCAGCACGCCGATCAGGAGCGCCTCCTTGCTGGGAAAGAAGTGGTAGAGGCTCCCGGCGTTCACGCCGGCCTCGCGCAGGATGGTCGAGATGCCGGTGGCGTGGTACCCCTGCTCGTGGAAGAGCTGGAAAGCAACCTCGAGGATGCGGGACTTGGTGTCGGGGGTGGTCACGGGGATGGGGAATGGGGAGTCGGGAGTCGGGAGTCGGGAGTCGGGAGTCGGGAGTCGGGAGTCGGGAGTCGGGACAGTGGGCACGCGTTGAATGCTCGTTCAAGCGTAGTAGAACGATCGTTCAAGTGTGTGTCAAGAGGAAAACGATCGGAAACCTGCGGCGGACCTCGCGGTTTGGGCGCCCCGGTCGCGGGCCGGGGCGGCAGCCCCAACAATCCGGCATGTCAACCGGATCTTCTTCGTGCCCCTTCGGGCTCTGGGGCGTCGTGGGCGAGGACTTCGACCAGGCATCGCACGATCAACTCATGGCGGCGTGCGGGCTGCCCGTCGCGGCGAGCGCGGTGCTCATGCCCGACGCGCACGTGGGCTACGGCCTGCCGATCGGCGGGGTGCTGGCCACGCGGAACGCGGTCATTCCGTACGCGGTCGGCGTCGACATCGCGTGCCGCATGAAGCTCTCGGTGCTCGACCTGCCGGCATCGATGCTGGACAAGAAGCACACGCGCGATCAGCTCGCGGGCGCGATCGAGGATCAGACGTCGTTCGGGATCGGCGCGGAGTTTCCCCGGCGGCGCGAGCACGCGGTGATGGACATGGACTGGGGCGTCTCGCCGGTCACGCGCCGATTCAAGGACCGCGCGTGGGCGCAGCTGGGCACGAGCGGCTCGGGCAATCATTTCGTCGAGTTCGGCACGCTGACGGTGCTGCCGAACGCGCCGCGCGGGATCGACCAGCGCTCGGATGGGGGCTCGCACGCGCGGTTCGACCTGGAGCCCGGGACGTACCTGGCGCTGCTCAGCCATTCGGGAAGCCGCGGCACGGGCGCGGCGGTGTGCAAGCACTATTCCGACGTCGCGATGGGGAAGCGCCGCGGCCTGCCCGACAAGCAGCGGTATTTGGCGTGGCTCGACATGGATTCGGCGGAGGGACGCGAGTACTGGGACGCGATGAACCTGATGGGCGAGTATGCCGCGGCGAACCACGCGTGCATCCATCGCGCGGTGCTGAAGCACCTCGGGGCCAAGGCGCTGGCGGACGTGGAGAACCACCACAACTTCGCGTGGAAGGAAACACACGAGATCAAGAACGCGGACGGGAGCATCACGCGCGAAGAGGTGATCGTGCATCGCAAGGGCGCGACGCCGGCGGGCAAGGGCGTGCTGGGCGTGATCCCGGGCACGATGGCGCACCCGGGGTATGTGGTCGTCGGCAAGGGGAGCGCCGAATCGCTGTGCTCGTCGAGCCACGGCGCGGGGCGGCTCATGAGCCGCACCAAGGCGCGCGAGAAGTTCCGCTTCGGGTCGGTGCGCGGCACGCTGCGCGAGCAGGGGATCACGCTCCTGTCGGCGGGCGCCGACGAGGCGCCGGGGGCGTACAAGGACATCCAGCGCGTGATGGCGCGCCAGCAGGACCTGGTGGAAGCAATCGCGCGGTTTGATCCGGCGATCGTGAAGATGGCGCCGGAGGGAGAACAGGCGGAGGATTGAAGGGGAAGAGACGAAGAGACATAGAGACGAAGAGACGGAGCAATGAAGCGCCACAAGGCCGCGGCACCGCGCCTAGTCTTTGCCACTCATGGACAGGGACGCTCAGCGCCACGATCCGTACGCAGCGCTCCGCGAACGGAACTATGTCCTGTACGCGTCGGGCTACATCTTTTCGGCCGTCTCGCTGTCGATGGTGACGACCGCGCTCGGCTGGGAGATCTACGAGCGGACGCGCGACGCGTTCATGCTCGGGCTGGTCGGCGTGGCGCGGGCGCTGCCGGTGGTTGTGCTCGCGCTGCCCGCGGGGCACCTCGTTGACGTTGTCGATCGTCGCAAGGTGCTGGCGGCTACGCAGGGCGGCTTTGCGATCATCATCGGGCTGATGGCGCTGGTCGTGTCGACAAGCGGATCGACGTGGACGCTCCTCGGCCTGGCGGCGCTGATGGGGTGCTGCCGCGTGGGCAACGGGCCGGCACGCTCGGCGCTCATGCCCTCGCTGGTGTCCGACGCCGCGTTCCCCAACGCCATCGCGTGGACGACCGGGCTCTTCCAGTTCGCGGCACTCTCCGGCCCGGTGCTCGCGGGCCTCCTGATCGATCATTTCCACGCGTCCTGGCCCGTGCTGGCGCTCGCGGCGGTCGGGTGCTCGGCACTCGGCGTGACGGCGATGCTGACCAGGCCACGCCCCAGCCCCCGAAATTCCAAGCGCGCCACGCGCGGCCTCTCGATCGCCGCCATGGGCGAGGGGTTGCGCCACCTGCTGCGCGAGAAGCTCGTGCTGGCGGCGATCACGCTGGACCTGTTCGCGGTCCTCGTGGGCGGCGCGACGGCGCTGATGCCGGTGTACGCCAAGGAGGTGTACCTCGTCGGGGCGCGCGAGCTTGGGTGGCTGAACGCGGCGCCGTTCGTGGGCGCGCTGGTGATGTCGCTCGTGCTCGCACACCGCCCGCCCATGAAACGCGCGGGCGCCTCACTCCTCTGGAGCGTGGCGGGCTTCGGCGTCTGCACCATCGTGTTCGGGCTGTCGAAGAGCATGTGGCTGGGGTTGGCGGCGCTCGTGGTTCTGGGTGGGCTGGACTCGGTCTCGGTCTACGTTCGCCACATCCTTGTTCCGGCGCGCACGCCGGAGGAGCTGCGCGGACGCGTGTCGGCCGTGAACTCGGTGTTCATCGAGTGCTCGAACGAACTGGGCGCGTTCGAATCGGGGCTCGTGGCGCGGGTCCTCGGCCCGGTCTTCTCGGTCGTGAGCGGCGGCGTGGGCACGATCCTGGTGGTGATCGGCGTGGCGCTTGCGTTCCCGCAGTTGCGCACGCTGGGGAAGATCGAGTCGATCGAAGGAGCGAGTCAGGCCGCCAAATGAAAAACCCTCGCGGCGCGAGGGTTTGAGGTGATCCGGATTCGGAGCTTTCGAGGACGCGCCGTGATTCCTTGGCGCCGATTACTTCGCGCTGACCGAGAGGTACTTCTCGACGGTCTTGAACTCGGGGGCCAGATCGGGGGTCCACTTCATGGTCCAGGAGGCGCCCATGACGGGGCGGACGATCTTGCCGCAACGCTCGCGCTTCACCCAGTCGCGGTTACCGCGGTTATAGATGATCATGTTCTGGCGGCGGAGGCGCTGAGCGCGGCGCAGGCCGCGACGCGAATCAAGATCGCGGCGCATCAGGCGCTCAACCGTGCTGATCGCGCTGGGCGTGCGCGGGGCCTTGCTGATGGTGAGGGTGATGGTCTGGCCGGGCTTGAGCGAATCGAACATGGAACCTCCGACGGTCGGCCCGGAAATCCGGGGCCTGAATGCTAGGCGGCAAACCTTCGGTGGCAAGCCGGGGGGCGTCGTCCCGTCCCAAACATCGCTCAAACAAACGGCCTCTTGGCGACGATTGAGGCCGACATTCGGCCCGGCGAACCTACTGTGGGGCATGAACGACCAAGCCCCGACGACCAAGTTTGATCCCAGCCTGCCCCATCACGCACGCCCCAAGCTGCGCCCGGTTCGCGGCTTCCCGGCCCAGATGGGCGAGCAGATGGTCCTGGGCCTGGCCGATCAGCGCCAGATCTCCGAGCGCGTCGTCTTCATGGCGCCCGCGGTGCAGCTCATCCTCCCCCTCATGGACGGCAACCGCACGGTCGACCAGATCGTGGCCGAGGTCGGACGCGGGCTGACCCACGAGATGCTCGAGGGCGTGATCGCGCAGCTCGACGACGCGGCGCTCCTCTTCGGGCCGCGGTTTGAGGAGCTGCTGGTCAAGGTCCGCAAGGAGTTTGACGGCTCGGCCATCCTCCCCCCCGCGTCCACCGCGGCGTTCGTCGACGCGATCATCGCCCAGGCGCTGGGCGAAGGCGCGAGCGAAGAGGACAAGGCCGCCGCCGGCCCGGGCAAGCTCCGCGAGGTCCTGGACAAGTGGATCGGCGAGGCGCTCAAGGACGCCGACGAGCCGAGCTTCAACTCGCTCCCGCGGGCGGTGGTCGCGCCGCACCTGGATTACAGCCGCGGCTGGCTGAACTACGCCCACGTCTACGGGCGCATGCGCGTCGCGGATCGCCCCGATCGCGTGGTCATCCTCGGAACCAACCACTTCGGATTCGGCACGGGCGTGGTGGCGTGCGACAAGGGCTACCAGACGGCCCTTGGCACCTGCGAGGTCGATGCGGAACTGCTCGAGAAACTCAAGGCCAATCTCGGCGCGGAAAACTCGGGCAAGCTCCTGGCGAATCGCTACGACCACGAACGCGAACACTCGATCGAGTTGCACGTGCCTTGGATCCAGCATTGCCTGGGCGCGGGCCCGGACGGCAAGCACTGCAGGGTGTTGGGCGTCCTGGTGCACGACCCCGCGGTTGACAACGGCAACAGCTACGACGGCCAGGGACTGTCGCTCCAGGCCTTCCTCGACGCCATGAAGAAAGCCATCGCGGAGGTCGGCGGGCGCACCCTCATCGTGTCGTCGGCGGACCTCTCGCACGCCGGGGCGGCGTTCGGCGACCAGATCCAGACGCTCGCGGGCGAGGAGAAAGACGCCGTCGCCTTCCGCAACAAGGTCTTCCAGCACGACCGCGACATGATCGAGCTGGTGCGCGGCAACAAGCCCGACGAGCTGGTGGCGGCGATGTCGTGGCAGCAGAACCCGACGCGCTGGTGCTCCACCGGGAACCTCGTCGCCACGCTGAAGCTCGTCGAGCCGGGCGACATCCAGCTGCTCAACTACACCGCCGCGATGGACCAGCAGGGGTTGGGCATGGTGTCCAGCATGGCGATGGTGATGAACTGACCGGCTTGGTCGCCGCACTTCCCCGCGGCAAGCGACGGGGCTTCATGCCGATCTCCGCACCCGCCATCCTGGGCGCCGCGACGGGCGCGATCGTGCTGATCGCGGGGCTGTGGCTACTGCGCGAACCCAAGGAAGGCACGAAGCGCGCGGGGCTCTCCGTGCCGACGCGGATGGCGACCGCGCTCGCGCTCCTGGTGCTCGGCTATCACGTCGCGGCCTGGTCGCTGCCCGATTCATGGACGCCGATCAAGCTCCCGATCGCGCGTTGGTGGGTCCTGGCGATCGCCGGAGTGCTGATGCTGTCGAGCAGCGTGGCGATGGATCGGAGAGATGAGACGCAGAGCACGAGAGACGAAGAGGCGAGGTGAAGAGGGGGAATGGGGAGTCGGGAATCGTGGTAGAGGAAGAGGCACTCGGAACGGAGCGCCGTCGACAAGCTCAACCCAGCGAGTCCGCGATCTCGCAGAGCCTTCGGTAGTACTCGGCGACGGGCAGGTTGAGCAGCGCGGCGCCGAAGGCCTCGCAGTCTTCGGGCTCGGCGATGTCGCCGTAGTTGATCGGCGGCACGTGATACGCCATCACGAGTGGGAGTGCTTCGGGGCGCGCTTGCAGCGACGGATGCACGAAGAGCGTGAAGCCGTCGCGCGGGTGCGCGCCGATCTGCTCGGCGTGGGCGAACTCGCCGGGCTGGAGGCCCAGCGCGTCGAAGCGGACCGACACGGGATAGCGGACGACCTCGGGATCGGCGAGGAGGCGGAGCACGACCTCGGCGGTGATGGACGGGCCGTGCTTGGCGCGGGCGATACGGGCGCGGTCGAGGACATGATCGCGGAGGGCGCGTTTGCCTTCGTCTTCGCTGGGAACATAGGGCATGACGGAGGGTAGTGCGTGAGATCGGCGGCGAACGGGCGGAGAGTTCAACGCAGAGGCCGCAGAGAACGCAGAGGCAAGAGAGACCGGATCGCGGAGAAGACGGGAGCGGAAACCGGGAAGCGGGATTGGCGGCGGGCGTGGTTGCACGAAGCCTGATTCGATCGAGCGTGCTCCGGCTTGAGCGAGCGCGGATGGGACATTGATGCCCCTGCGCTCTACACTCGCGGCCATGAGTCTCGTCGTCACCGGAACCGTCGGCATTGACACCATCGTCACCCCCAAGGCGCACGCGGAAGGGGTGCTGGGCGGGTCGTGCGCGTATTTCGCGGCCGCGGCGTCGTTCTTCGGAGCGGTGCGGATGGTGGCGGCCGTGGGCGAGGATTTCCCCGACGCCCACCGCAAGACGCTGCTGTCGTTCAAGGGGATCGACTCGGCGGGGCTGGAGACGCGGCGCGGCGGCAAGACGTTCTCGTGGGGCGGGAAGTACCTGCCCGGCATGAACAGCCGCGAATCGATGTTCACCGAGCTGGGCGTGGTGGGCGAGAAGCCGCCGGAGGTGCCCGGCGCGTACCGCGATTCGAGGTTCGTGTTCCTGGCAAACATGCCGCCGGCGGTGCAGGGCGCGATGCTGGACCAGTTCCCGTCGCGGGTGCTTTCGGTGGCGGACACGATGGACCTGTGGATCGCCAGCGCGAACGCGGACCTGCGGGCGCTCCTGCGGCGCGTCGACGGCCTGGTCCTTAACTACGACGAGGCGGAGCAGCTGACGGAGAAGGCGAATGTCGTTTCCGCGGCACGGCACATCCTGGACATGGGCCCGCGCTTCGTCGTGGTGAAGAAGGGCGAGCACGGGTGCATCCTCGTACATCGCGACGGGATCGCGGCGTTGCCCGCGTACCCCTCGGAGACGGTGATCGACCCCACCGGCGCGGGCGATACGTTCGCGGGCGGCATGATGGGCTCGATCGCGGCGACAGGATCGGCCGCGGGAGACGGCAAGGACCCGGGGTCGTTCGATTCGGTGCGACGGGCGCTCGGCTACGGCACGGTGATCGCGAGCTTCACGATCGAGAGCTTTAGCCTGGGACGTCTGCAGCAACTTACGCGTGCGGATGTCGACAAGCGGTACGCGGAGTTCTCGTCCATGACGAGGATCGGGTGAGGGAGTCGGGGAAGCAGCGAGGCAGCGAGGGAGCGAAACAGGGCAAGAAAGACACCCTGCCTATCGGTCCGCTCCTGAAGGAAACACTGTCACACCAGCGCGTGCAGCGCGATCGCGCCGGCGACGACGACGTTGAGTGAGTCGACGTTGTTGTGCATGGCGATGCGGGCGCGGTGCGTGCAGCGCGACATCGCGTCGCCGGACAGGCCGCGGCCTTCGGTGCCGAGCACGATCGCGGGGCGCGCCGGGCGGGTGGCGGCGATCTCGCGCAGGTCGACCGAGCCCGCGGGTGTCATGGCGATCGTGGCGAATCCGGCGGCGGCGATCGCATCGAGTGAATGCGGCCAATCGGTCGCGATGGTGTAGGGCACGTGGAGGGCGTGGCCGATCGAGACGCGGAGCGACTTGCGATAGAGCGGGTCGCAGCAGCGAGGGCTGAGGATGATGGCGGGGCGCTGGCCGCCGAGGGCGGCGGCGGTGCGGAACAGGCCGCCCATGTTGTCGTGGTTGGTGAGGTCTTCGAGGACCAGCAGGCTGGTGGCGTCGCGGAGGACCTCGGGGAGCGGCGGGAGGGGCCAGCGCATGCCCAGGGCGAGCACGCCGCGGTGAAGGTGGATGCCGACGATGGCGTCCATGACCGATTGCGACGCGATGTAGACAGGAGCCTCTGGCGCCAGGTGCTGGGCGAGCAAAGAGCCCATGGTTTCCAGGCGGGACGGGAGCAGGAGCACGGATTCCGCGGGGCGGGCGGCGCGGAGCATGGTCTCAACGACCAGCTCTCCCTCGGCCATGTAGCGCGGCCCGGCGGGGGAAAAACCGTTGGCCAGCTGCGCATCACGGATGTTGAGGTAGTCGGCGACGCGGGGGTCGTCGGCGCGATCGATCGGGATCAAATTGAGCGGGCGGGGCGTCACGACCGATCGTAGAGTCACGCCCGCGCGGTGCGCGGCACGAAGGAAGGGACTCCGCTTGGAATGGTGGCACGCGATCGTTCTCGGGCTGGTGGAGGGGATCACCGAGTACCTTCCGATCAGCTCGACGGGGCACCTCATCATCACGTCGTCGCTGCTCGGGCTTGATGGGCCCGCGACGAAACAGGCCGTGGACGACTTCAACATCGTGATCCAGGGTGGCGCGATCCTGGCGGTGCTCGGGCTCTACCGGGCGCGGGTGATGCAGATGCTCCGCGGCGTGTTCGGCAAGGACCCGGCGGGCCTGCGGCTGTTTGTGAACCTGGTGGTGGCGTTCCTTCCGGCGGCCGTCGTCGGATTCCTGTTGCACGACCTGATCGAGCGATACCTGTTCTTTCCCGTGCCGGTGCTGATGGCGTTGGCGGTGGGCGGTGTGTACATGATGGCGCTGGAGCAGTGGCGGCGCGGGCGCTTCGGCATCCCGTCGCACGGGAATCGGCGCGGCGTGGAAGACGTAACGATCAAGCAGGCCTTCGGCATCGGATGCCTCCAGTGCGTCGCGATGTGGCCGGGAACCAGCCGCTCGATGATGACGATCACGGGCGGGTACCTGGCGGGCCTGGCGCCGGCGGCGGCGGCGGAGTTCAGCTTCCTCCTGGGCCTGCCCACGCTCGGGGCGGCGTCGGTGTACAGCCTGCTCAAGAACCTCAAGCACGCGCACGACACGGGCGGGCCCAACCTCTTCCAGAGCTTGGGATGGGGCGCGTGCGCCCTGGGCGTGTGGTTCGCGGCGCTGTCGGCGGCGCTCGCGGTCAAGTGGCTTGTTGGCTTCCTCAACAAGCGCGGGCTGACGGCGTTTGGCTGGTACCGCCTGGCGCTGTGCGTGGCGATGGGGCTGCTCATCTGGCGCGGGATCGTCAGCATCGCGCCGGACGCGAAGGCGGAGAAGGCGCGTGGCACGAACGCGGCGGCCGTTGGTTCGCGCTGAACGACGAACGAGGGACGGGGAGAGGAAGCCTCTTTGACCCCGGGGCGCGATCGTGCCGAACGCAATCCGCGGGCTGAAAGTGCCGATAGGAATGGTCTGGTTTGGTTCGCAGCGTCGCCCGCCGCCCGCCCCTGTGCCGGAATGCCGTTGAAGAACCGCGGAGCTTGAAATGAAGACGTCGTATCCGAAGGAGAAGATCACCGCGGTGCTGCTGGAGGGGGTCCATCCCCACGGGGCCGCGATGCTGGAGCGCGAGGGCTTCAAGGTCCGCACCTTCGCCAAGGCGCTGGAGGGCGCGGCGCTGGAGAAGGCGATCGCCGACGCGCACCTGGTGGGCATCCGCTCGAAGACAACGCTGACGCCGGAGGTGCTCGCCAAGGCGCCGCGCCTGCTGTCGGCCGGCTGCTTCTGCATCGGGACCAACCAGATCGACCTGGCGTGCGCGGCGTCGCGCGGGATCGCGGTGTTCAACTCGCCATTTTCCAACACGCGTTCGGTCGCGGAACTGACGATCGCCGAGGCCGTGGCGCTGCACCGGCGCCTCGTGGACAAGACGCGCGAGATGCACGCGGGCCTCTGGGACAAATCGGCGGAGGGCGCGCACGAAGTCCGCGGGCGGACGATCGGCATCGTGGGCTATGGGCACATCGGCACGCAGGTGTCGATCCTGGCCGAGGCGATGGGCATGCGCGTGATGTACTTCGACATCGTGCCCAAGCTCCCGCTCGGGAACGCGCGGGCGTGCAAGTCGCTGAACGAGCTCCTGGAGCAGTGCGACGTGCTGACGCTGCACGTTCCCGCGACGAGCCGCACCAAGAACATGATCGGCAAGACGGAGCTGGCGCGGATGAAGCAGGGCTCGTACGTGATCAACAACGCGCGCGGGAGCGTGGTGGAGCTCGGCGCGCTGGCCGCGGCGCTCAAGAGCGGCAAGGTCGCGGGCGCGGCGCTCGACGTCTTCCCGGAGGAGCCGGCGGGGCGCGGCGATCCGTTCGAGAGCCCGGTGCGCGGCCTGCCCAACGTGATCCTCACGCCGCACATCGGCGGAAGCACCGAACAGGCGCAGGAGAGCATCGCGGACGACGTGTGTACGAAGCTGCTGCGGTTCGTGAACGTGGGAACCACGATGGGGGCGGTGAACGTGCCGCAGGTCGAGCTGCCCGACCAGCACACGGACGATCCGAAGCAGTCGCGGCGGCACCGGATTCTGCACTTCCACCGCAACGTGCCGGGCGTCCTGAGCGCGATCCACCGCACAATCGCGGAACTCGGCGCGAACATCACGGCCGAGTATCTGCAGACCGACCGCGAGTACGGCTACGTGGTGCTCGACATCGACCCATCCAACGCCGGGGAGATCGTGAAGCGGCTCAAGGGGCTGGCGGAGACGATCCGGGCGCGGGTGCTGTATTAGCAGCGAGACAGCGAGACAGCGAAGCAGGGAGACACGGAGACAGGGAAGGACACCAGCGCCGGCCGGGAACTACAGGAGGGGTGCGTCGGTCCATGCCGCGGATGAGCGAGCTTGCGAGCGAATCCGAAGCGTTGGGAATTGTCCTGCCCGCGGTTCGCGTGCTCGCGACACTCATCGAGGGCATGGGGATTCGTGGTCGAGCCGGCAGGGATGGGCCATGGCCTCGCCACCCGGATCAAGACGAGTATCAGACCAGCGGGGCCGTCGGGCCACCCAGGGCAGAGCCCCTCGTTCGCGTTTCGTGGCTTCTGCTCTGTCCCTGTTTCGCTGAGTCGCTGATTCGCTGCCTCGCTCTACCTACATCACGCCGCCCATGCGGGCGAAGAGGCGTTCGGCGCGCCGGTCTTCGTAGTAGTCGTGGGCGACGAGGATGGCGTGGACCATGCCGGGCACCCAGAAGCACAGGGTGAGGACGAGGTTCAGCAGGGCCTGGAACGGCTTGCCGCAGAACAGCACCGCGACGGGCGGCAGGAGGATGGCCAGGAGATACCGCATCGGACAAAGCCCCCCGCCGGCGCTGGTGCGATCGTGCCGCGAGAGCGGCGAGCGCCGGCGCAGCGTTGTTGGGAAACGGGGCCGAGCGGTTTCACGCCGGACTTTTCGTGTGTTGTGCCGTCGTCTGGCTGGATTGGTGCGGGCCCGCACAGCGGTCGGCGGTGCGCCAATGAAAAGCCCCCGAAGGGTCGGGGGCGTAGAGCCAGCGTCTGTTCCGGTGCAGTGTTCTTGATGCTCAAGGCCTGAGGCCCGAGCTTCGGCCCCGATGCCGCTTCTCAACACCCTTGGTCAAACGCGTCCGCGAACTCGTCGTAGTCGTTGCCATTGACGAACCCGTCGCCGTTGAAGTCCGCGCCGGGGTCGGCGATGTCGAACAGCTCCGCGAACTCGTCGTAGTCGTTGCCATTGACGAACCCGTCGCCGTTGAAGTCGGCGCGGCAGCGCGAGAGGATCGACACGCCGTCGCCCCAGCATTCGGCGGTCGCGAGGCGATTGCCCGCGGCGCTCATGTCGATCATGGCGCTCGATCGCCCCGTGTTCGCGCTGTCGACGATCGAGTTGGTCGCGGTGTCGATGATGCTGATCGTGCCCAGCTGGGTCTGCCAGAAGTAGTTGGCCGAGATGCTGACCGAGCCGTTGCCGGTCGAGACGTAGAGGCGCGTGCCGTCGGGCGTGAGGCGCAGGCCCGCGATGTACTGGTTGGCGGGCATGGCGATGGTCGCGAGCGTGGCGAGCGTCGAGGTGTTGACGACGCGCACGTTGTTGACGCCGAAGTTCGACACATACAGGCGCGTGCCGTCGGGGCCGACGGCCATCTCATAGGGCTGGTCGCCCGCGACGATCGTGCCCGACACGCTGGACGCGGCGCCGGCGTTGGTAACCACCGACACATTGTCGCTGTCGCGGTTGGCGATGTAGATCTTCGAGTTGTCGTGCGAGAACGCGGCCCGCGTCGGGAACGTGCCGACGGCAAGGGTCTTCACGACGCTCCAGGTCGTCGTGTCGATGATGGAGATGTTGTTGGTGAACGAGTTGCAGGTGACAAGCGTCTTGCCGTCGGGGCTGAGGGTTATGCCGCTGAACTGGCTATTGACGTAGCCCACGCCGCCCATGTCGCCGGTGACGAGCTTGGCCCCCTGGACGGTGTTGGTGTTGAGGTTGATGCGCCACACGCCGTCGCCGCCCGTCACGACCGCGATGTACGCGAACTGCCCGTCGGGCGAGATCTCGACCTCGTCGCCGCGCGTGGAGATCGGGACGCTGGTGACCGCCATGGAGGGGAGGCTGATGATGGTCGCGTCCGTACCGTCGCGGTTGGCGACGACGGCCTTGGTCCCGTCGGGCGTGATCGCCACGCCGCCCGGTCGACGCCCCGTCGTGGCCCACCCGATGACCGCGCCCGTCTGCGTGTTGATGAGCGCGGCGGTCTGACTCTGCTGGCTGACCGCGACGGCACGCGAGCCATCGGCGCTGACCGCGACGGTGCGGCAGCGATCCCCCTCCGGCACTGGCCCGCTCGGCCCGGCGGAAAGAAGCGAGCCCGAGGCCCCGTTGGTATCGACGACGACCATGTCCTCGCCGAAGACATCACTGAACATCACGGCGCGGCTGGAGACCGGCGAGACCGCGCCGTGCGGGCATAGCACGAAGTTGTTGGTCTCCTTCACAATCGTCTGCGTCGCATAGCTGATGATGCTCCCGCGGAAGCCGGACGCGAGCACATATTGCCCGTTCGACGTGGTCCACAGATGGTCCACGCTGTTGGTCGCAAGGTCGCCGGAGGCGACGCCCGTCGCAAGGTCAACGACACGGCAGTTGTTCTGGATCGCGACGACCGCGTGCGTTCCCGTCGGGTTCATCGTCACCGGGCCCCACAGGTCCGCGGTCGTCGAGATCGACGAACTGATCGCGCGCGCCGGAATGTCAACCACGGAGAGCTTCCGCGTCGCGCCGGTGTGCGTCACGACGCCCTTGGTGCCCGCGGCGTTGACCGCGACCGAGCGCGGCTGGTCGGGCGACGTGATCGAACTCACCACGCCCGTCGAGAGGTCCGCGATCAGGATCTTGTCGTTGAAATAGTCCGCGATGATCGCGGTGTTGTTGTCCGCAAGCTCAAAGCCGGTCGGAACCGAGCCGGTCGCCATCGTCTCAAAGTTGACCGAGACGCTGTACACGATCCGCCCCGCCGTGGGAATCGTGCGGATCAGGCTCGCGCTCGCCAGGTCGATGACGTACAGCGATTGCGTGGTGTTGTCCTGCACCACGCCCCGAGTCCCGTCCGGCGTGATCCGCGCGATCAGCGGGTTCGTCCCCGCCAGCGCCACGGTCGCTTCAACGCCGGAAACCAAGTCAACCACCGACACCGTCCCCTCCAGAATGTTGGGGGTGACGGCCTTGCTCCCGTCCGGCGTCACCGCCACGCCGTTGGGCGTGCCCGACAGCGCGATCGCCTTCACCAGCCCGCGCGTGGTCGTGTTGAAGATGACCAGGTTCTTGCTGTCGCGGTTGGAGACGACGACCGACACGCCGTCGGGGAGCATCGCGGCCCCGGAGTGCGCATCCGCCTCGGGATGGCCGCCAACATGCACGAACAAGGCGTTGGCCCGCGTGTCCGCGCCGCCTCCGAACTCCGCCCCGATCAACGGGCGATCGGAATCAAAGCGATGGACCGGAACATCGCCGTCGCGCGAACGAATCTCGGGCCCGCCGAGCCACTGTGCTCCGGTGAGCGAAGCGAGAGCGGCACATGAAACAAGGACGAAAAGCTGGGAGCGACGCATGACCTGATCTCCGGTTGGCCCCGGCACGAGAAAGAACTGTGTCCGGGAGGGAGTTCCAAACTACCGCGCCGACCGCTTTGCTCCAAGGACGTTCCCGGCGCGGGTCGAAAAACGCACCGGGGTCCCCGGCCGGTGGACCCCAGACGAACAAGGACCGATCGCGGCCGGGCGACGCCCTTGGACCCGCGCGGCAGCTCCAGGGCTTTGCTCTGAACTGGCTCGCCCGCCATCCCGCGCGGGTTCGCGTGTTCACGCGCTGGCCGGATTCGTGTCTGCCTCTTCCCTTGGGTTATCACCCTCGCCGCTCGCGCGCGTTCGAGACTCCACGGAGACCCTGCCGATTGGCGCGTCTGCGCCGCCCGCGCCCGGCGCTCCGCGGGAGGGAACGTGGAGTCCGCGCCGCCGCGTGCCGATGGTGCCGATAGCCAAGCCGGCGCGCCCGCGCCGAGCCACGGCCATGGGATCCTCGTTGATGCGTCGCTGGGTGACACTCCTGTTCATGCTGCTGGGCGCGCTCGCTGCCCGGGCCCAGACCGCGCGCGTTCATGTCCCCCTCCCCGCCAAGGAGAACGCCTCGCCCAGCGTCAAGGCGACCCTCGGCGAGAACGACGAGTTCGATCTCCGCGACCTCCGCGGCAACGCGCCGATCGTGCTCTCACGCGGCACGCCCATCCTCGAAAACTTCGACCCCGCCATCAAGGCCGAGGTGGCGCTCCAGGAACAGCCCGCCGGCGGCGACCTCATCTTCCGATTCACCAACACCGCCGGCACGCCCAAGCGCCTCGGCCTCATCAACATCGGGATCGCCACCCTCGGACGCAAGATCTCCTACTGGGACTTCCGCGACGTGCCGCGCAAGCGCGCCGTCGACGCCCAGTCGTTCGCCGCCCAGTGGGCCGACTATCCCGACGAGCTCTATTCACCCGTCTTCGTGCTCGAAGGAGACAAGTACACCCTCGGTGTCAGCCTGCTCTACCCGGTCATGTCCTACAAGCACGACGTCCGCCTCTCGATCTCGAGCCCCGGCGGCAAGCAGGTCTCGGGCGAGGGCGGACGCGGCTGGCTGGCCCGCTTCCAGCTCGGAAGCCTCGGCGACGCCGCCGCCAACTCGCTGGTCCACGACGCCGAGCTTCGACCCGGCGAGACCCGCACGTACATCGTCTGCGTCCGTGCCATGCAGAGCGGCCAGGGCTGGCAACGCACCCTCGTTCCCTACCGCAACTTCTTCCGCGAGTTCTACGGCGTGGTGAAATACAAGCGCCGGCCCGAGGCCATGCAGGGCTTTGAGGCCGCCGCCGAATCCTGGATGGAGCCCGCCAACCCGCGCGGCTGGAACCCCGCCTTCCGTCCCGACGAGCGCGGCTGGTCCGGGCTGGTGAAGCACCTGCGCGACGCCAAGGCCGGCGGCATGATTCTGCGCGGGCAGACGGGCGTAGCGCCGTCGAACCCCGCGCCATTCCAGATGGCGACGCCGTGGGCCAAGCAGGCGGGGTACGCCGAGCTGCTCGATCGCACGCAGGGCCTGCCCTCGCTCCCGGCGCTGGGGACGGAGCTCGGGCTGTGGTGGGGGCGCTCCTGCCAGGTGTCGCAGACTTTCGAGGGCGTGGACTGGGAAGCACTCGAGCCGAGCTACACCGACCATGTGCAGGCGTCGCTGGCCGAGATGGACGCCGCGGTCCGCGCGGGGGCTTCCACGATCATGCTCGGCGATTTCCGCCACGCCGTCACGCCCATCTGGACGCAGTACCCGTGGCTGCGCACGCTGCAGAACCGCTACCCGAAAGTCCGCTTCGTCCTCGAGCCCTCGGCCTGCGACATCCTCCACGTCGTAGCGCCCACCATGGTCCGCGCCACGCTCGATCAGAAAGCGACCTCTCCCGAGACGCAACTCCTGATCGATTCCCCGAACTACCTGGCCGACCTGCTCGTGCCCGGGCACGAAACCTGGGCGAGCCATAGCTACGCCCGCCACGCGGAGTATTTCGGCGCGCCCGCGGACGCCGACCAGGTCGCGCGCGACTCCTCGCGCATCGCCGACGCGGGCTATGTCCCCCTGATCTGGTGGGATCGTGCAATGCCGGGTCGTGTGGCCGCCTCCGAGTCTTGGAGCACCAGCGTCCCGAGCGACGTCAAACTCGATCCCCGCTCGCGCCTTGCCCAGACCAACGGCTCGGCGTGGGACCTCTTCAAGTCCGTCTCCACCCCCGGCAGCCGCGACAAGGCCAAGGACAAGCGAAAGAAACCCAGCGGCACCGTCATCGTTCGACCCGGCAGCGGCGAAGAGGACGCCCGTGTCTCCAAACCGCCGTCCGAAGGCGAGGACGCCGCCAAGGCGATCCAAAGGGCCAAGGGCCAGGATGCGCCGACGCCGACCGTGAAGTTCAAGGTTGTGCCCAACCAGAAGCACGAGGAGCCCCCGCCGGAGCCTCAGGGCGGGCCCCAACCCGACTCCGGGAACGACCCACCCGCGCCGCCGCCGGCGGAAAACAAGCCCGCCAAAGACCCCAACTGACGATGGCATAACCAAAGCAGGACCAATGGTTTATGCACAGAGGGCTCGTGCGGCGACCGATTCTCGGTTACATTCTCTCACAACCGAGGCAAGGCCGAGGTGCGAAGGCGACATGAGACGCCGGGGCGCACGGCATGTCTCCGCGCAAACACACAGGGAGAAAGAGCATGAACTGGTCCCGCATGATCGCCGGAGTGACGGCGTTGGCGATTTCCGCCCTCGCGTTCGCCCACAACACCGAGTTCCGTCGCGTCTGCCTGCTGACGGGCACGCAGGAGGTTCCGCCCAACGCATCGAGCGCCGACGGCTGCGGCGCGTTCGTGATCGACCCCGTGAACAACACCATCACCTACCGCATCGTCGTCACCAACCTCTCCGGGGTCGAGACCGCCGCCCACATCCACGGCCCGGCGGGCCCGGGCGTCAACGCCGGCGTGCTCTTCAACCTGCCCGCCGGTCCGGTCAAGAGCGGCGTGATCAACTATCCCCAGGCGCTCGAGTCCGACATCATCGCCGGACGAATCTACGTCAACGTCCACAGCACCGCGTTCCCCGGGGGCGAAGTCCGAGGCCAGATCGTCACCCACGTCGCCTCCATCGACGCCGCCCAGGAAGTTCCCGCCAACGGCTCGCCCGCCCGCGGCTACGGGCTCTTCATGTACGACAACGTCGCCAACACCCTCGACTATTACATCGCCTACGCCGGGCTCACCGCCGCCGAGACCGCCGCCCACATCCACGGCTTCGCGCGCATCGGCGTTAACGCCGGCGTCAAGCACACCCTTCCCGCCGGAAACCTCAAGGTCGGAACCTGGAACTTCACCGACGCCGACGAAGAAAACCTGTGGAACGGCATGACCTATGTGAACATTCACTCCACCAACTTCCCCGGCGGAGAAATCCGCGGGCAGATCGTCTCCACCGTCGTCCCCATCGACGCCACGCAGGAAGTCCCCGCCAACGGCTCCCCGGGCGTCGGGTGCGGCTTCGTCGCCCTCGACCTCGCCGGCAACAACCTCGCCTATGACATCCGCTACGCCAACCTCACCGCCGCCGAAACCGCCGCCCACATCCACGGCTTCGGCGGGCCCACGCAGAACGCCGGCATCAAGCACACCCTCCCCGCCGGGCCACGCAAGCTCGGCAGCTGGGCCTCCGGCGCCGTGCAGTCCGACGAGCATCTCATCAAGGGCGGCCTGACCTACTTCAACGTCCACACGACCAACTTCCCCGGCGGCGACATCCGCGGGCAGATCCAGCCCCCATTCCTGCCCTACTGCCCCGCCGAGTTCAACGACGACCGCTTCGTCAACGGCGACGACTTCGACGACTGGGCCGCCCTCTTCGACGCCGGCGCCGCCTCCGCCGACCTCAACTTCGACGGCTTCGTCAACGGCGACGACTTCGACTTCTTCGCCGAGCACTTCGAGATGGGCTGCTGAACCGGGATCGACGCTTCCCTACCCCACAGCATCCGCGGCCGTGTGAGTGATCCGCGGCCGCGGATGATTTTTGGTCTTGTTGGCCAATCAGGTAGTTATGATTGCATTACTCCAAAGGACGCAAAACACCCTTGACGGGGGGGGGGGGGGGGGGGGGCGGGGGGGGGGGGGGGGGGG
>JADYYE010000060.1 GCA_020853815.1 Phycisphaerales bacterium | reverse complement strand
GCCTCCTTGCCGGAAGCCCAATCATCCCACCGTCAGACGCGCCGCGCCACTCCCAACGAAAACAACCTCACCCACCCCGCGCCGTACATGCGCCAAACACATCCTCCGTCAGACAGAACCTAGTCCTCGTCGCGGTCGGTGTCGTCGAGTTCTTCGATCCAGAGGCGCTGGATTTCCTCGAGGATCCGCTCGTTGACCGGGTGGTCTGGATCGGCGGCAAAGCCCGGGAGGGCCTCTACCAATCTGCGAAGTTCGGTGAAACGGACGCGGAGCGGATCGACGCCCGCGTGTCGCTCGGCGAGTTCACCCGCGATCACGTCGACTTCAAGCCAGCCGAAGCTGCGTGCCATGCCACGCCCTTTCCGTCGACCTGCTAGTGGGGGAGTTCCTTGACGGCGTTGCGGTTCCAAGCGGGAATGCGCACAACGATCGGACCCTTGCCGCGAACATCGCACTGGCATGACAAGCGGCTGTTGCGCTGCAGGCCGGGCGCTTCCTCGACGCGATCCTCCTCGGCCTCGGTGGATTCGCTGATCTGGTCCATGCCGCGTTCGACGTAGATGTGGCAGGTGGAGCAGGCGCAGACTCCGCCGCAGGCGTGCTCAATGTTGATGCCGGCTTCGAGGGCTACTTCGAGGAGGTGCGCGCCGAGCGGCGCGTTTACGGTGACCTCGGGCTGGTCCTTGCCGGTGAGGCTGTGCGGGTCCTCCATGACGAAGGTCACGGGGACGATCGGCGGGTCGTTGATGTGATCCGAGTGGCGAAGGCCCATCAGTGGCTCCGTCGTGCTTTGGAGAGGTTGCGGGCGAATCTTGGCCGCGGTTGAGTATAGCGCCGCGTCAACATGTACCGTGGCGTGTTGATGTGGGCGAGCTCGCGTTTCGCGTGCGAGTCAGAGGCTCTGCGAAGATCTCGCGAGATTATCTCGACCTGCGCGTCCACAACCGAGCGGCGCAACGGTGAAGCGTGAGTGACCGCGGCGTGAACCAGACAAACGGGTCTCGAAACCCGATGTGGGTGATTGGGCCTAGGCTTTGGGCTCATGACCGCAACGCCACAGGCCGCCCAGCCGAATCTTGAACGCGCCGCCGCGATGAGCCCCGACGCTTCGGGGCCCGGAACGCCGCGCGTGTCGGTGGTGGCGCCCGCGCACAACGAGGAAGAGAACATCGACCGGCTGGTGCGGGAGGTCCACGACGCGCTTGCCCCGCGGGGGATCTCGTTCGAGTTCATCGTGGTCGACGATGGCTCGACGGATTCGACGCGGGCCCTGGTGCAGACGCTGATGAAGGATCGTTCGTGGCTGCGGTGCGTCGCGATGACGCGCACGCCGCCCGGCAAGGGCAACGGGCAGTCGGCGGCGTTTCACGCCGGGTTTCGCGCGACGCGGGGCGAGTACGTCGCGGTGCTGGACGCTGACCTGCAGAACGATCCGGCGGAGATCCCGCAGATGCTCGACCTCTTGGTGGCGCAGCGGGCGGACATGGTGCAGGGCGATCGCTCGCACGCGCGCCAGGACAATGCGATCAGGAAGATCGGGTCGTGGGTCGGGCGCGTCTTCCGCAAAGTGCTGCTGGGCGACACGATCCGTGATACGGGCTGTTCGCTGCGCCTGATGAAGCGGGAGATCGCGGTGCAGTTGCCGCTGGAGTTCCGGGGCATGCACCGGTTCATCCCGGTCACGGCGCGGCACCTTGGATACACCGTGATCGAGATGCCCGTGAAGCACCGGCCCCGCGTCGCGGGCGTGCCGAAGTATGGGCTGGGGATCATGCAGCGTGCGATCCCGGGGCTGATCGACTGCTTTGCGGTGCGCTACATGCGGAACCGGAGGCGGCCGGTGAGCGGCGTGGAGGTCCCTCGCGACGGGACGGGCGTGCGATGAGCCAACCCCGCAAGCGATTGAAGTGGGAGCCCGGGGCCGCGATGGTGCTGGTGCTTTTTCTCGGCGCGTGGCTGGCGTTCGGGCCTTCGAGCGGGCCGAAGTTCGACCTCGTTGATGACTCGATCAAGCTCAACGTTCGCGTGGGGACGACGCGCGGCGTGCTTGAAGCGAGGGGCGTCGGCGAGTCGGGTGCGGAGCCCGAGTTCTATCTGCACATGAAGGGCGTGCCCACGGCGCACAAGTTTGCCGATGGGAATGAGGTGCGCGGCCTGTTCGGCGACGAGGTGTACGGCACCGTCATCGCGCAGCGGCAGAACTGGGTGTTCAAGGTTCTGAACATCACCTCCTGGTGGAACGTGGTGTGGGTGGGCATCGGGCTGGTGGGTCAGCTCGCGTTCTCGGGGCGCATGATCCTGCAATGGCTGACGAGCGAGAAGCACCGGCGCAGCGTGATCAGCGAGTCGTTCTGGTGGTTCAGTTTGATCGGAGCGGCCCTGCTTTTCAGCTATTTTGTGTGGCGTCAGGACCCGGTCGGGATCCTGGGCCAGGCCCCGGGCATCGTGATCTATGCCCGAAACCTGCGGCTGATCTACAAACAGCGCCGGCGCGAGGCTCGCCAGGCGGCGGCCGATAGCGGGACGGCAACCGAACCTTATCCGAGCGACCAATCGCCAAACAAGGGATGACATTTTCCGAGGACGTGGTACGATGGTGGCCTCTTGGGGGACCGTCTGATGAGCATGCGCCTGCTTCTCGACAACGATGTGATCTTCACGCCGCGCGAGTCGCTTGCGCTGGCGTTGAAGACGGGCGTTGAGGAAGCGGAGCGCCGTGGGCGGATCATCATCGAAGTGCATGGGGACGGGCGGCCGCTGTCGGAGGAACTGCTCAGCGCGCCGCCGGACAACGCCTCGGGCATTCACGAACTGCGCCTCGTCTCGGCCGATCCCAAGCTGCTGGTCGCGGAAACGCTCATGCAAGCGGCGGACTCGCTGCGCCTGGCGCGTCAGCATCAATCGGCCGCGTCGGACAAGTTCCTGGCGGGCGACGTCGATTCGGCGCTCGACGAGGTGAAGAACGCCTTTGGTGTGTGGCAGGCGGTGCGAGACGCGTTCGAGAAATCGGCCCAGGTCATCGGGCCGCACCTCTTCGAGGTTCGGTTCGACGTGGGGAATGGCGAGGCGCGAGTCGCCCGCGAGGATGTCGACGCGCTGACCTCGGCGCTGCGCGAGGTTCGCGATGCGATGGAAGCGCAGGACTGGTCGGCGCTGGCGGACGCGATGGAGTATGGGCTGTCGGGCGTCGTGGATCGTTGGGAAGTCATGCTGACGGCCATCTCGCGTGCGATCCGCGAAGGCCGCGCCGGAGGTCCGACGCGAGCATGACCGGCGCGCGCACCGCATCTTCGATCGATCGTCTGATGGACGAGGCCAGCGCGTCGCTCGCGAACGCGGAGTATTTCATCGCCCAGAGCAAGTGCGAGCGGGCGGCGGCGATGGCGCGGCGAGCGAACGACTTCGAGCGTCTGGGGCGCATCTGCATGCCGTGGCAGGAAGCGCGAAGGCAGATCCGCCAGATCGCGGAGGACGCGGGCGTGCGGGCGGTGGTGGCGCGGGTGGACGAGTACACCGAGGGCGCGATCGCGCCGGGGTGCTATCTCCTGTGCCCGCCGGCGATCGCCATCGACGCTCATGAGCTGCGCGACCACGCACGCCGGAAGAAGACGCCGGTGTATGTGCTGACGCGCGAGCCGATCACCAAGAACGGGCTGTGGCCGGTCGCGGCGATCCGCGCGGGTGGTGGGATCATGTCGCGCGCGATTCGCGTGCTGCGTCCCGCACCCCTGGGGATGGTCCACACGCAGAACGGCACGGCGCACGACAGCTCGATGACGCCGCCCCCGATCGAGTGGTTCCTCGAGGCGGGCGAGGCGCTGGGCAACGCGGCGATCGCGGCGGTGAAGGCCAGCGAGCCCGCGGCGTGGCGCGTCGACGACTTGCTGGAGGCGATCGAGGCGATCCCCGAGCACGAGAAGCTGTTCCAGGCGCTGCAGGGCGCGTGCTTTGCGGCGGCGAAGGAACCGCTGCCCGACACGCCGCGGCGTCGGCCTGTGGTGGATGATCCGGGCGGGTTCTGATGGCGGCAATATTCAACATGCCGCGCCGACGTTTTACCGATCTGCCGCTGGTGGGTCGAAGATCGTGGCGACCAGATCGTTAATCTCTTCCCCCTTCTGGGCGCGATCGAAGATCTGACGCCAGAGCGTGATCCGCTTATCGCGTTCCATCGCCGCATAGCCCGCTGAGATGACCAGCGTTTCGCATGTGGTCCAGAGGCGGAGATTTCGGCCGCTCGGCGTTCGATGCGAATCGAGGAATCCGCGCTTGACGTCAATCCCGCACTCCGGTGTTGGCTGCGCGATGCCCAATGAGGCCAGCTCGTCGTGGGCTCGACAATTCACCGTGGTCGATGAGAGTTGAATGCCAAAGAGAGAGAACCGCGTCACATGCGTGCCGTTGCCGACGACATAGACACTGACCCTCCTGTAGCCGAAGACCGCCGCGATTACGAGGAGCAGCACCGTCGACACAAAAACCGCAAGCCGGAATCGACGGTAGTTTGAACGCTGATACGCGCGAGTCGACGATGCACGGATGTCATCTTGAGGAGCGATTGAGCGCAGGTTGTGGGAGTCCATCGCCACCTCGCTAAAGGAGGCACGTCGGCCTTTTGCACGAGCCGCAAGAATATACGGCAATCAAGCCCGCCGCGGTTGCGACGGGCTTGGTGTGATTGGACTCGATGAGGTAAAAGGCTTGAGGGCTCTACGCGGTTAGTCGCGATAGCGTGAGTTGCGTTCGTTCTGGTCGCCGACGAACAGGCCGCCGATGCCGCCGATGATCGCGCCGATGGCGGCGCCTTCGCCCATGTTGCCGGACATGGCGCCGATGCCCATGCCGCCGAGCGCGCCCAGGGCCGCGCCGGAGAGGCCGCCTTCGAGCGCGTTGTTGCAGCCCGAGGCGAACATGAGGGAGCCGAGCGTCGCAGCGACCAGCACGCGACGGCCCGCGGTCCGCGACCCGAACGAACCGGCCTTCATTCCACGATCCACGACGCACGACATGGCTTTCACTCCTTCATCCGAGGGGCGGACGCACGCTGGCCGTCGCCCCAGTGGTTGTCGGCATTGTACCAGCCCCGTTGCACAAAGTTTAGACGCCACTAACCTGGAGAAGTTCCGCCTGCGGGGCCTGTGGGGGGATGGGGTGGATATGGGGCGATCTGTTCGGGTTCAATTCGCATTGGGCCGACCTAAGCGGAAACGAGCCCACAGGAAGAGAAGCAGATCGGAAGCGCGGCGGCGTGCGCGAAACTCCGACAAAATCGAGAAAATCGGTTCGGGGTGCAGCCACCGCGCTTTCTTGGAGCGTGACGAGCCTTGGGTTTGACCTCGGGCCCTTCTCCCCCGACCGTTCGCACCATGTCAACACCTTCGTCTCACTCCGTGGCTTGGGTCCGGCCCGTTGAACTTGCGGATGGCGCGATCGCCCGAGAGATTCGGCTCGAGCCGCTCTTGCCCGCGCACGCGGGCGATCTGTTTGCGGTCGCCGACCCGGAGCTGTTCACGCACGGCTCGCAGGCGCCGCGCGAATGGTCGGTGCGGGGCTTTGAGGAAGAGATCGAAAAGGTGCGGTCTCTCCCGGGCGTGGTCGCGTTCGCGATTATCGCGAAGCGCGGCGAGTCGGCGGGGCGTGCGATCGGGCGCACCACGTTCATGGACATTCGGGCGGAGCATCGCGCTCTTGAGATCGGGCGGGCGTGGATCGGGCGCGCCCACCACGGGTCGCGTGTGAATCCGGAATCCAAGTACCTGCTGCTGCGCCACGCGTTCGAATCGCTGTCGCCCGGCGCGATCCGCGTGCAGATCACGACGAATGCGATGAACCTGCACAGCCGGCACGCCATCGAAAAGCTGGGCGCGGTGCGTGAGGGCACGTTGCGCAAGGCAAGAATTATGGCGCCGTCGCTGGATCGAAGCGAGCCGGCGGTGCGGGACTGGGTTTACTACAGCATCCTGGACGACGAGTGGGCGGGCGTGAAGGCCCGGTTGGAGCGCCGACTGAACGCGATGAAGTAGTGCAAGTCAGTTCCAGCTGCAGCCCTTGGGCCAGTCCTGGGGACGCTGCTTGGCGGCGCGGCGGATGAGGGCCTCCAGGCCGTGGAGCTCACGCTCGATGAGATCGGCGCGGCGTTGCAGGCTCTCCTCCGAGAGGAGCTTGTAGCGGAGCGTGTTGTCGGTGAGGATGGTGAAGGAGATGACCTCGAGCAGGGCGGCGGTGGGGATCTCGGGATTCCGGAGGAAGTCGAGCATCGGCTTGGCGACGCGCATCTGGGCGAGCGGGCCCTCGGCGAGTGATTCGCTCAGGCGGCGGCGGAGGTCGGCGAGATCGTCGGTTTCCTGTGTTTCCAGGCCGAACGGCTCGAGCATCGCCACACGGTAGAGGCGATCCTCGCTGGCGGGGAGTTCCTTGACGATGCGAGCGCGGCACACACCCTGAAGGATGATGTTGTACCGGCCGTCGTCGAGCTTTTCGTGTTCGACGAGCTGGCCGACGCAGACGGCGGGCTTGAGCGGCGGGCGGCCGTGGTATTGCTCTTTCCACTTGGGCCCGGCGAAGACGGCCATGGCGATCTGGCCCGAGGTGTCGAGGACCGAGTCGATCATCTGGCGGTAGCGCGGCTCAAAGATGTGGAATGGCGCGATCTGCTGCGGGAGCAGCGTGACCGAATCGAGCGGAAAGAGCGGCATGGGACGCCCGAAGTTGACCTGAATGGATGATTCCGTGGTCACGCTCGCTGGCTCCGTGCGACGCTGCGATGGATTCGCGGGCGGAGTGCTCGCGGATTCCGAGGAGATCGACCGGCCGACTCAGCTCAGGGGATCGGGGCGGTAGAGCTTCGTTTCCAGGGCCCACTGCTTCTCGGTGAAGTTGCCGCCCAGGTCAAAGCCGCCGGTGCGGTCGGGGCGGGCGACGGCGACGGCGATGGTTGTGGTGGCGGCGAGGTTGTCGTGGATCGAGACGAGG
>JADYYE010000239.1 GCA_020853815.1 Phycisphaerales bacterium | reverse complement strand
CTATCAACTATCAACTATCAACTATCAACGGCCCCGTTCGCCCTGGTACAAGCTCGCAATCCCAAAGGTCAGCGGCGTCGCCGAAACACTCTCAAATCCCGCGTCGCGCATGAGCTTGCAGAAATCTTCGCCGTAGGGAAAGGTTTCCACCGTTTCGTTGAGGTAGCGGTAGGCGTGGGAGTCGCCCGAGAGGAGCGCGCCGATGCGGGGAAGGATGTTCCGGAAGTAGAAGAGGTAGAGGGCACGGAAGGGGCGGTTCGCGGGCAGGGAAAACTCCAGGATCAGCGCGCGGCCCCCCGGCTTGAGGATGCGGCGCATTTCCCCCAGGGCAGCGGGCACGTCGAGTACATTCCGGATCCCGAAGGAGATGGTGACGGCATCGAACTGCTCCGATTCGAGTCCCAGGCAGGTTGCATCACCCCGCACCAGACGGAACTTCTGGTTCAGGCCGAGCTTGTTGAGCTTGAGCTGGCCGTACTTCAGCATCCCTCCAGACATGTCCAGGCCGACGCCCGATTCGACCTGCGGGCAGGCGCCATGCATGGAAATCAGCACATCGGTCGTGCCTGTCGCCAGATCCAGCACGTGGAGGCCGGGCTGATTCGGAATGCGGCGATTAAGCCGCTTCCGCCAGCCCACATCGGTCCCCATGGAGAGGATTCGGTTCAGCAGGTCATAGCGGTGAGCAATCCGATCAAACATCTTGAAGGCTTGCATGCGGGATGGGGGCGTTGGGGTGTTCTCGGGCAAGGGGGGAATCCTGTTCTTTGGCGGCGCGAATCGCACCGTCTGGGGAAAGGGTGATCCTATGCCATGCCGGTTGAGGAATCCAAATTCCCCACCAGAATCGGTACTCACGCAAGTGCGCACCGCTGGGACTGGGTGGGGGAGGGACATTTATCTCCGCTGGCACCTGGTGTACCTGCTCTGGACACAAGATGTTGCGTTGGCGCAGACGTGTGGCCGGTCGTTTATTGTGCAAGGCATTGAGATTTAATGTCTTATGTCTTTGTTGTCTCTTGACAGGCTCTATATGTTGTGGTATGGTAAGGCGGTCGAAATGGAGACGCCCCCCAGGCGAACTGCAGGTTTGGAATCGTGACGGTTGATGATATCGTAGACATCGGGCGAGGCGCGATGATCGTGACGCTGCTGGCGTCGGCGCCCATGCTGCTTTCCGGCATGGTGGTGGGTCTTCTGATCAGTATTTTTCAATCTGTAACGCAGATCCAGGAGATGACCCTCACCTTCGTGCCGAAGATCGTGGTGGTACTCGTGGCCTTTGTTATTTTTCTCCCGTGGATGTCCGATGTCATTCTCGTCTTTGTGCGCGACTTGTATGGCAGCTTCGACACGCTGGTGTTACCGTAGTCCCCTGGCGCCCCGCGCCCGGTGCGTTTTCGGCGGAACGATCAAGAAAGCATGGCGCGATGGCTGAGCTAGAAATCTTCAAACTGTTTCTTCTCGTCATGGTGCGTTTTTCCGGTCTGCTGGTTTCGGCCCCGATTCTGGGATCCAGCAACTTCCCAGTGCAGGCGAAGATTGGCTTTGCCTTTTTTGGGGCCATGCTGGTTACGCCGACCCTCCCCATGCTGGAGGCCAATCTTCCCGAGACGGCCCTGGGCTTTTCCGGACTGGCGATTGGTGAGTTCCTCATCGGCCTGATGGTCGGCTTCGTGGTGGGGCTGGTCTTCGCCACCGTTCAGGTGGGCGGACAGATCATGGACTTGCAGACGGGCTTCGGCATGATGAACGTCTTCAACCCGGCCCTGGAAACTCAGTTCCCGATCTTCGGCTTCTTTCTG
>JADYYE010000238.1 GCA_020853815.1 Phycisphaerales bacterium | reverse complement strand
GGCCAGCAGCGTCACCCCGCCCACGGTGCGCAGCGCCTTGCCGGGCAGGCGCTTGCTGCCTCCGCGGGCCGGAATCAGGATGAGCGTCTGCGCCGGATCAGTCACGGTCTCGCTCCCAACCGCAGCCAGCGCGCGGAGCGGCTGGGCGGCAGTGGTTAAAGTGGCATCGTAACGTCGGCGTCGCAGGGGGGAAAGTGCAGCCGGTCCTGGCGATTGACATGCCGCGCGATTCCAGCTTGAATCGCTGGACTTGGGCGCCATGCGGCGCGACAGGGCCCGACGCGAAACGCCTCTGCATGTACGTTTCCCTATTATTCTGGGTTGCGCTGTTGTTGCCCGGCTATGCCGTGGCGCGCCTGATTGACGAGGACGACGCCGAATGCGGCCTGCTCGGGCTGATTGGCCTGTCGTATTTCTGGGCGTGCGCGTTGCTCGCGCCCGTATCCATCCTCTGTTATGTCCTGCAGCTGCCCGTCGCCGTCTTCTCCGTCGCCTGCCTGGTGGCGATCGTGGGTGGGATCATCGTCATCCATCGCCGCAAGTGGTGGAAGCCGATTCGCATGCTGCTGATTGCGGGCGTTGCCTTCGAGCTGGCGATCGTGGCGGTTGACGTGGCCTGCAGCCTGCGCCGCGGCAGTTTTCTTTCCGGCGACGCGGAGATGCATGTCGGCCGCATCCGCTTCCTGCTGACGCATGGATTTTCCAATCAGGGTCCGTACCTGAACATTCCCACGTTCTTCCGCCTGTACCATACGAATCTGCAGCACGCGTTGTATGCTGCGTGCAGCCAGGTCACCGCCACCGATTACCTGGACGTGTGGTACGTAAGCCTGGCATGGGCCAAGCTGGTCGTGGCGGGGGGTGTGAACTACCTGGCGTGGCGGGTGCTGGGCTCGAAGCAGGCGGCGTGGCTGCCGACGCTGTTCGGTCTCGCCACGAATGCGCCCGTACCGTACATCACGTATCCGAATCAGCTCGCGCCGCTGTGGCTGTTGCCGCTGGGATTGGGCGTCGCCATGGAGTTCTTGCACGGGAGGGTACGCCCGGGCGTTCCCTGGAAGCTGGCGGCGATCTCGTTCGTCATCGGCCAGACCCACGGACTCTACGCCGTGTTTCTGGGGATGGTCCTGGCGCCGATTTTCGCTGTCGTGATCATTGCGCGGATGGTCCGCCGCGAGGCGACCGGATGGGCACGGTGGGCATGCCTCGCAGCGTTGCTGGCGGGGGCTCCCTTCCTGCTGGTCACGCGTTATTGGGGGGACGTCACGCCGCCGGATGCCGATGCCCGCAATCAGATCACGCGCGACGTGCGCGAGCAGAACGAGAGCTTCCACACACTGCCGCATGACCGCGTCGTGCTGAAAGCCGAGAAGCTGTTTGCCGACCATCCCGCAATCCGGTTGGGCTTCATCGTGGCCGGGCTGGTTGGGCTCTACGCCTTGGGCCGGCGGCGCGAGGCGCTGGCGTTGGGGGGGATTGTTGCGGTCGTGCTGGCGCTGCTGCTCGTGCCGATCCTATGCACGTTGCTGATCAAGATATTGGGTGAACGGTGGATCGCGCTGCGCCTGCTGACGGTGCTGATCTCCGTGCTGGCGATCTCGGCTGGGGGCGCGATCGCGCTGGCTGTGGAGCGCTTGAAACCCCGCTGGTGGGTGCGGGTACCGGTGGCCTGCGGCGTGATCGCGTTGGCAATAGGCCCGATCTGGAATCGGGCGGAGTACTCGTGGCGCGAGTACGTGCAGGACACACTCAAGCCAGCCGAAGAGCGGCACGCCTGGTTGCGTTACTTGCGGCGGCAGCGCGCATTTCTGGTTGAAAACGTCGATCCAGGTTCGATTGTGCTGGCGCATCCGCGGGATGGCCGCATGGTCGTCATGCTCTGCAACTGTTACGTGGTGTTGCCGGATCGAGCAGCCGGCATGAGCCCCAGTATTCCACTACGCCGCGCGGATCTGATGATGATGCTGGATCCCAACACACCGTGGCCCGAGCGGCGCGACATGCTCCGGCATTACGGCGTGACGCGCATCTACAAGTCCGATCTACTAAAGGACTACCTTGGCTGGACGAAG
>JADYYE010000237.1 GCA_020853815.1 Phycisphaerales bacterium | reverse complement strand
GCGTAGGCGTAGCCGGGGCGTGTAATTGCGGCACGGCCGGCAGGCTTGAGTAGCCACCACCGCCCGAACCCAAGCCGCGACTTCGAGCGCCAAAGCGACGTGTGCCACTCGCATAAGCACCGCCGCCGCTGGGGATAACGCTCCCCGCCTGGGCAGCTAAACCCGCCAACCCACCCGTATCAGGATAGTGGTCAACAATCCGCTCATTGAAAGCATCAATTTCGTTCGACAACCGTTCGTCCGCATTGGCGTAGTTGCCGGTAATTTGGTCTTTCACCCGACGCATGGAATCTTGTCGGTCTCGTTCGTTCTGGCGTCGGATCGATGAATTGACGGTGCTATGAAGCAACCCCGTATCATTCAGGGCCGCCAAGCTATTATCGAGATTCCGCTGGTAGCCTCGGTTCGTGTCGTTGATGAGCGAATCGCCAAACTCGTTCCACTGGTCGAGGATTCGATTACGGGTGTCGGTGCGGCCTTGCAAGATTTGATTGCGGCGCTCGGCATTGGCGTCGTAGGCTTCCTGCTGCTTAGCGTTGGCCTCGTTGATGAGTTGCATCATCAACTGATTTTGCTGTTGACTGGCCTGCTGGCTGGTCTGATTCTGGTAGGCTTGAAGCCGAGCCAAGTAGTTCAGGTAGTCGATTGGATTGATGCCAGCGGGCATGGTTTGTTGGAGTGCCATAGGAAGGCTCCTCTTAATAGGGGACTGCATTTGATGGCGGAGATGGAGCTGGTGGCGGGATCATATAGAACTGTCCGTCAGCAGGATTGCGCCGCACCGTCCAACCCGCCTTTGTCATGCTGGGCGGAATCATGCCGAACTTCGCGTAATCCGGCGGCAGTGGTCGAGCGCCAGGCGGCAAGGCATTATTGAAAGGAGGAACCGAGCCGGTCGCACCAGGCATCTGCGAAGGGCCTGTACCCCGTGAAAATGGGGAACGACCGTAGGGAAATTGCAGCGGAGTAGGCGGCGTCGGCACGGGCGGCGTCGGCCGCAACTGCGGTTGCTTGCCATAGCCAGGCGGCGGCCCGTATCCCGGCGGCGTAGTCAGTAAATCACTGCCATAACTGCCCCGGCTGCGCGTGGCGGGCATCCGGTAAGGACGTTGACCGGGCAGGGGGGATTGAGAGGAATAGGCACCGGGGAGATACATGGGAATCCTTTCCCTTTCTGGCCTTCCTGGCCATTATGAATAATGATCGGTTTGCGGAGTTTCGGCAAGAGTATGTGCGTAGGCAAGGCAGGTTTCGCAGGCTTGAATCAAGCCCGCGTCGACGACCTTGCCGAAGGGCGAGCAGAGACGGCATTGGACGCAATGGTAAACCGGCAGGTAGGAAGCAGGGTCTTCGCAGTCCCCCTTGGCAGTCAGGGCAGTCCTACCCGCCAACTGGTAGCAATTGCCGCGGAGCGCGATCGACTCCAAGCGGTGCTCGCCGCGAATTACAGTGTCCCTGAGCATGGTTAGTTGCCTTGTTCGAGGCGTGAGTAGCTGAGCATCGGACCCGTTGCCCCGGTGTGGGAGGTTTCGTTCACTACGGCGGTAATAACGTCATCAGCCACGTAGTCACCACTGCTGATCGTTCCGGAAACCGAAACGCCATCGCCGGTACTGCTGTTAACAGTAATCACCGCTGACAGAATGGTAACACCATTTTTCTGGACGTCGAACGTCGTGCTGCCCGAACTTCCGTCCGCTACGCACGCAGCAAACACCTCAGCAATCGAACCCGCCTTGTCGGCTTGAAATAGTACGGCCGTCATATCGGAGGGGGCGTCCGTCGTCACCTTGCCGAATCGCTCGGTGTATTTGCTGTAATGCCACAATTTGTCTTCGGTAATCTGGTTGCCGTCGGTATTGGAAACCTCGCGGTTGGACACCGAACCTGATGGTAAACGCAGTTCAGACATGGGTATTTTCCTTT
>JADYYE010000059.1 GCA_020853815.1 Phycisphaerales bacterium | reverse complement strand
CGCGCGGCGAGCTGCGCTGCATCGGCGCGACGACGCTCGACGAGTATCGCAAGCACGTGGAGAAGGACCCGGCGTTTGAGCGGCGCTTCCAGCCGATCTATGTCGACCAGCCCAACGTGGAGGAGACGGTCGCGATCCTGCGCGGGCTCAAGCCGCGCTACGAGGCGCACCACGGCGTGCGGATCCAGGACGGCGCGATCCTGGCGGCGGCGCAGCTGTCGCACCGCTACATCGCGGACCGGTTCCTGCCCGACAAGGCGATTGACTTGATCGACGAGGCGGCGAGCCGCCTGCGCATCGAGAACGACAGCATGCCCACGGCGCTGGACGAGCTGCGCCGGCGGATCATGCAGCTTGAGATCGAGCGCGAGGCGCTGCGGATCGAGGCCAAGGAACGCCGCAGCGACGAGGGCGACGGCTCGCGGCGCGAGCTGGAACGCATCGAACGCGAGCTGGCGGAGCTCCAGGAGAAGAACCGCACGCTGACGTCGCAGTGGTCGGAAGAGAAGAAGGAGCTTGATTCGGTCAAGTCGCTGAAGGAACGGCTCGCCAGCAAGCAGGTCGAGCTCGAGCAGGCGCAGCGGCGCGGCGACCTGGAGACCGCGGCCC
This sequence comes from Phycisphaerales bacterium, assembly GCA_020853815.1. Lineage (GTDB taxonomy): Bacteria > Planctomycetota > Phycisphaerae > Phycisphaerales > UBA1924 > JABWBC01. Next base: position 19,928 of record JADYYE010000059.1, on the reverse strand, counting down.
GCATCCGCTACGGCGAGATGCGCGACATCGATGCGCAGATCGCCGGCGCCGAAAAGGCGCTCGACGAGCGCCAGGCACGCGGGGGTGCGCTGGTGAAGGAGGAGGTGGACGCCGAGCAGGTGGCGCAGATCGTGGGGCGCTGGACGGGCATCCCGGTGTCGCGCCTGGTCGAGGGCGAGCGCGAGAAGCTGCAGCGGATGGAGACGCACCTGTCGATGCGCGTCGTGGGGCAGGACCACGCGCTGCGCGCGGTGTCGGACGCGGTCCGGCGCGCCCGCGCCGGGCTGGGCGACCCCAACCGGCCGATCGGGAGCTTCCTGTTCCTGGGGCCGACCGGCGTGGGAAAGACCGAGACGTGCAAGGCGCTGGCGGAGTTCCTGTTCGACACGGACGAGGCGATCGTGCGGATCGACATGAGCGAGTACGGCGAGAAGCACGCGGTGGCGCGGCTGGTCGGCGCGCCGCCGGGGTATGTGGGCTATGACGAGGGCGGGCAGCTGACGGAGAGCGTGCGGCGCCGGCCGTATTGCGTGGTGCTGCTCGACGAGATCGAGAAGGCACACCCGGACGTGTTCAACATTCTGCTGCAGGTGCTCGACGACGGGCGATTGACCGACGGGCAGGGGCGGACGGTCGACTTCAAGAACACGATCGTCGTGATGACGAGCAACTATGGGAGCGCGCAGATCCAGGAGCTGACGGCGCAGGGCGCGGAGGACTGGGAGATCGAGGCCGCGGTGCGCGAGCTGCTGAAGCGTGGCCCGGCGGGGATGATGACCGAGGAACTGGGCAAGGCCGCGGGCTTGCCGGCGAAGGTGACGAACGTGATGGCGAAGGCGGCCATGACGATGAGCGGGGGGCTGATGCGCCCCGAGCTGCTCAACCGCATCGACGAGGTCGTCGTGTTCCACCAGCTCAAGAAGGAAGACGTCGGGCGGATCGTGGAGATTCAGCTCTCGCGTCTGCGCAAGCGGCTCGCGGAGCGCGAGATGACCATCGAGCTCTCGGACAAGGCCAAGACCGAGCTGGCGGTCGAGGGCTGGGACCCGCAGTTCGGGGCGCGCCCGCTCAAGCGCGCGATCCAGCAGCGGTTCGAGAACGCGCTGGCGTCACGCATCCTCGCGGGCGAGTTCGGCCCGGGGGATGCGATCCGAGTCGAGTACGACGGCGGGGCGTTTACGTTCAGGAAGTAGTTGAGGCTGGCGGAACGGTTCTTACAGTACGGCGGCCCGCCTGATCGAGGCGGACCGCGATCCCAAGACCAAGCAGCGTCAACGCGGCCCGGATGGCGGCTCCGCGAGCACTTGTCGCCATCGCTCGCGAACAGGCGCAATCGGCGGCGGGACCACTCCAGTACCAAAGGAGAGATGAGTAAGTCAGAAAGCAAGCAAAGGCTGACATCAAGAGAATGGTCGAGATTGGGCGAACGCGCACCCAAAGGACCGACGAGATCGCGCACGCACCGGCCGCGGCTTCGAAGGTGACGACTGCCCGAGCGATTGCAGGAATGAATGTTTGTGACATGAGGCCGTGTGCGGCCACACGACCAACAAAGGCGTCAAAGTGTGTCGCCTTTTCAATCGCCGTCCAGAGAAGAAATAATCCGAGAATTCCTACCAGTGCGGTAAGCGTGGCGCGCCGTGGCCAGCTCATGATGCTCGCCTTCTCCAAACCACGATACCGATTACAATCGTGAGCACCCCAGCACCAATCACGAGGGGAAGCGTCCACAGTCGAGGGCTGGACGTGTTGGTCAGGGCCGCCTCTAACTCACTGGCGTTCGGCAATGCTCTCCAAGCGTCTCCTTCGTGCCCCGGAGCTACGATCGTAAGGCCCGAAAGGTCCGGCTTAAGCTGCTGATCGGACAGTTGAGGGTTCGCCTTCAAGAGCACCAAGTAGGAGGAACCGCCGATTAGCAGACCTTCCTCGTCAATGTGCTGCTCGGGAACCTGTTGGGGCTGGGCAGCAATCGTGCCAGACGCGCTGGAAACCGGTTTCCTTGTGCGAAGCTGCCGCCGGGTGGTGATCCAGTGTGAAGACGGACCGGGTTTTCGCAGTTCATCGAATCGGTATGAGAGCAGGATGTCACCGCTCGGCGCGAGTCGGTCTAGCCTGGAAAGAAACGGTGCGCCAGACAACGCGTCCCGTTCAAAGACAACGACCACACATGGCTCCGCCAGTTCGTAGCGCTCGGAACCCGTGGGGCTATCCAGCTTGCGGAGCCGAGAAGGCGCCCAGTTGCGGAAATCCGCCAGAATTCCCAGTGGCGAACGAAACCCCGAACGGGAATCAGTATGTTTTCTGATGCCGGGAGCAACGCTTGCGAGGCGAGTGCCTGCCTTCGTATTCACAAGTTCGCCATCGGGCGTGTGCGCGGTGATTGAGGCTGAGTTCTCAGAGAGTTGCGCGGCTCTCCGCTGATAGAGTGCGGCGGCATCCTCCCAAGAACGAACGGTCTCTCCGTCAACGGACCATCGAAGAATCTTGTAGCAGCTCGGTAGGCGGGCGAAAGACCTCTCGATTCCCACTTGCGGTACAAAGACCTGCTTGCTCGATTGGTCGTCAAAGTGAGACGCCGGCGGAGCCGGCTCAATCCAAACGGCCTCGACGGATTCAAGCTCGCGCCACGATTCCATCCATTGATCGAGTAGCGACTGGCCGGAAGCGCACGAAAACGCTACCGAAGCGCCCCATGCGGCGACGCGACAGGCGAGGGTTTGAACATTCATTTCGGTTCTCCGCGCGATAGGCGAGGCTGCTCACGGATTCGTGCAATACACCGTGCCAACATAGCGCAGCACGAAGGTCTGGTCGCGATGGTCTTCCTGGGTGGTCTCGTCCGCCACGCAAACCCCATTCACGCAGGTGCCTCCGACATAGAAGATCGTCCAGCCCTGCCAAGACACCTGAGAACCGCACTTGAAGACGTTCGTTTGATAAGAAACCGTGAGGCAGGAATCTGGCGTGGGCTCCGTAGCCCAAACGGCGCAGTCTCCGTACACCCCGCAAGGCGGATCGAGGGTAACCGGCGACGCATCTGATCCGGGGATCAACAGCTTTCGGCAAATCGGCACGCCACCGCCGCCAGATTGAGCGGACGCGGGAATTCCAATGGAAACCAGGGCAACGCCCACGAGAGTCGCCCTCGCGATCATTCTTGCTCGTACCATGGAAAGCTCCTTGAATGAAAACCGAGTTGCAGAATACCCCCCCCCCCCGCTATCTTGTCAAGCAGGATGGGGGCTGGTATGCGCAGGCACCACTTGATCGCCGGGTTCACTTTACTAGAAATCTTGGTGAGCATCGGGGTGGTCGCGGTACTGCTCGCGATTGCGGCGCCTTCTCTGGCCAACGCCCGGCGATCCGCTGTCGAACTGAAATGTCGATCAAATCTGTCACAGTGTGGCCGAATGGTCGCGATGTACGGCGTGGATAACCACGATTCAGCGCCGACAATGGTCTCGGACAGCATTAACGCCAGCACGGATCGCGATGCTCGCATCGTGTATCACGAACAGCGATGGTATTTGCTCATCACAGGCTTCTGGAGCGGGGTGTCGGGCTTAGCAGCCGATTCGGAGGTCTATCGTTGCCCCCAGAACCGACGCGGAGGCTTCGATGGCTGGAATGATTGGACCGACTTCGAGTTGTCGGCGGCTCTATATGTTCGTCCGGATTATTTCCGATTTGATGCGTCGCGCGATCCGGTTGGTATTGGCGCGCGCGTGCAACGGCTGAGCGACGTGGTGTTTCCAACAAACAAGATCGGCGCGTATGAATCGCTGGTCTGGCATGGCGTTAATTTCAATCCAATGCTACCTGCCACTGACACTTATGGGTGCGACTATCAGACCGCGTTTCGACCCGGAAGCGTTTGGTTTGTCGATGGACACGCGAAGTCCTTTCACGCTAGAGAGGCCTTGCCAGCTGTTGACCAGTCCGCCGAGTGGACGATGGCACCCTTCTCAACCACCGAGAATGGAATACGTGGCCGAGATGTCCCATAGGCGCACCTACCCTTCCTCATGCCCACGGTTTTCTTGAATGGTCGGTTCTGCGGCGCGGACGGCGCGATGGTGTCGGCGTTTGACGCCGGGTTTCAGCACGGCGTCGGGTTGTTCGAGACGATGCTGGCGAGCGTGAGCGGCGGGGAGGCACGCGTGCCGTTCCTGGGCGATCACCTCGATCGGCTGGTCGAGTCGGCCCGGGCGCTCGGGCTTTCGGACTCTCTGCGGCGCGATCCCCTGGGCGATGCGGTCGTCGAGACGGCGGAGCGGGCGGCCCGGGAGGCGAACGGCCCGGGGAACGGCGCGGGGAATGGTGGGGGCGAGACGCGGTGGCGCGTGCGTCTGACGATCACGGGCGGCGACCTCAACATGCTGTCGAGGGCGCGGCGAGGTGCGGTTGAGTCTGGGGTTGAGTCTGATGCCGCATCAGGAGCGGAGTCCGGCTCGGGCGAGTCGCGCGGGGGCGGTGGGGGGGTTGAGCACAACCCAACGCTGCTCATCCACGCGCAGCGCGCGACGGAGTATCCCGAGGCGATGTTCGAGCGCGGCGTGCTGGTGACGCTGGCGGACCTGCGCGTCAATCCGTTCAATCCGCTGGAGGGGCACAAGACGCTGTCGTACTGGGCGAGGCTGCGCGAGCTGCAGGCGGCGGCCGCCAAGCGCGCGGGCGAAGCGCTGGTGTTCACGATCACCAATCATCTGGCGGGCGGGTGCGTGAGCAACGCGATGATCGTGAAGGACGGCGTGATTCACACGCCGATCGCGCGCGGCGAGGAAGAGCAGGAAGCGACGCGGAGCGGCGGGACCGGCGTGCCGATCCCGAGCCCGGTGCTCCCGGGCGTGACGAGAAAGATCGTGACGCGCCTGGCGGGCGAGGTGGGGCTCGAGGTGCGCCGGCGGATGATCACGATCCACGAGATCCTGAGCGCGGACGAAGTCTTCCTGACCAACTCGAGTTGGGGCGTGCTGCCCGTGACGCGGGTGGAGAGCCAGGCGATCGGGAGCGGCGAGGTGGGCGAGGTGACGCGGCGCATTCGCGCCGAGTGGCTGCGGGAGTGGGCGGGGCGGTAGAAGCCGACGGCCGCCAGCACGGCGGTATCGCCACCGGAAGTGTATCGCATGGCGCAGCATGTTGAGAAGCACAACGAATCGTCGAGTACACGCGGCCGCTGGATCTATCTGGCGGTGATGAGCGTACTCGCCTTGCTCGGCGGTGCTGGAGTCTGGACCAAGTTCACCATGCCGCCCTCGCCGGCCCGGGGCAACTCGTTCCTGACGACCTCGATCTGCATCGCGGCGGTCGGAGCGTGGGCCCTTGTTTGGGAGTTGCTGAAGACCGGGAAGGGCCGGCGCGAACGGAGCGGAACGGACTAGTAGGGAGACCCCGCCGAATCGCCGAATTCGCCTCGCTTACCAATCAGACACGGACCCGAAGGCGGGTCCGTGTCGTGCGAAGGCAAGGTGCGTTGGCGGCCGGCGCGACAACACGCGCGAGGCGGCGTGATCAGCAGCCGTTCTCGAAGGCGCTGGCGAAGGCGTCGTAGTCGTCGCCGTTGACGAAGCCGTCGTTGTTGAAATCGCCCGCGGGGTCGCCGGCCTCGAAGAGTTCGGAGTAGGCGTCGTAGTCATCGCCGTTGACGAAGGCGTCGCCGTTCCAGTCGGCGGCGCACTTGCGTGCGTGCAGGCGAACCTTACCGGCCGGATAGCTGACGTAGAAGCGATCGGGGCCTTCGGGGAAGTGGTCCATGTCGGTGTCGGCGAAGACGCCGGTGCGCGTCCCGACGCTGACGACGTCGAAGGTTTGGCCCGGCGTGGGGTTGAAGGAATTGATGAGACGGACGCGGAGCGTGCCGTTGGCGCCGACGCCGCCGCCGCCGGTGACCTGCCCGAACGCCGAGCCGCTCCCGATGTCGGTGCTGAGGACGCCCGAGGGTTGGAAGGTGACGGAGCCCGCGACGTCGATGTTGTGGCGGGAGCCGGCGTCGCGCCCCGGCGCGAACGTGCCGCCCATGTTCCATGTGCCGTAGACGCGTCCCGCGCCCGCGAGCGTGGCGGATGGGCCGAATGTGCCGACCGAGCCGTTGGTCTGGATGTATGCGGAATCGAGATTGGGGGCGTAACGGTTGAGCTGGATGGTGACATCGTTGAAGGTGCAGTTCTGATCGATGCGGAGATAGGTTCCGGCATTGGCCGATACGGGGTTGATGGTGACCACGCCGTTGTGGTTCCAGGTCGGCTGATTGATCAACAGAAGCTGACCCTGGATGATGTTGAGAGGCCCGGAGCCCGAAGCTCCGCCGACAAAGGTGCTGGAGTAGACCTCGGCCGAGCCGGCGTTGAGCGCGACGATCTGCCCGCCGCTGATGGTGGAGGCGATGAGATTGACGACGCCGTTGTCGGCGCGGAGCGTGCCGCCGGGCGATTGCGTGAGGGTGATGCCGCTGATGTTGACGACGCCGGAGGCGTTGGCCTCGATGAGGGCGTTGTTGGACTTGGCGGTGGAGAGGAGATCGATGGTTCGCGTGGGTTCGGGGCGGATGGTGCCGTTATTGACCAGGGTGCCATGGATTCGCCCGCGCCCGGTGACGAGGGTGGAGGAATCAAGGGTGATGACGCCCGGGCCGCCGGTCTGGAGGTAAGCGGTGTCGAGACTCGGCGTGTAGGCGTTCAGGTGGAGGACGGCGTTGGAAACTGTGCAGGGCTGGTCGAATCGGATGTAGGTGCCGGCGTTGCTGGCGCCGGGGTTGACGAGCACTTCGCCCGCGTGATTCCACGCGGGTTGGTTGACCACAAGCACCTGACCCGCGCTGACGTCGAGCGGGCCAGCGCCCGAGACGCCGCCGGTAAAGGTTGAAGAGCTGATGACGGTGGTCCGGCCGTCGTTGATCGCGTTCACCTGCCCGGCGTTGATGGTCGCGCTGTTGAGATGCACGCTGGCGTTGTCGGCCAGGAGTTGACCCGACGCGCCCTGCGAGAGCGCGATCGACGTGATGCGGAGGAGTCCGGAGTTTTCGGCCTTGGCGGTGGCGTTGTTGGTCTTGTTCGTGGCGAGGAGCTCAATGGTGTTCGCGCCGCCGGTCACGGTGATCGGCCCGTTGTGGACCGTCACTCCGTGGATTCTCCCGCGCCCGGTGATGAGGGAAGAGGGCTCGAAGGTTGCAACACCCGGGCCGCTGGTCTGGATGTATCCGGTGTCGAGGTTGGGGGCGTAGGCGTTGAGGTTGACGGTGAGGTTGGAGATAGAGCAGGGCTGGTCGACGCGGAGGTAGGTGCCGGCATTGCTGGCGCTCGGGTTGATGGTCAGCGTGCCGGCGTGGCTCCACGCGGCGTGATCGACAGCGAGGAGCTGGCCCGCGTTGACGTCGATGGGCCCGGAACCCATCACGCCGCCGGTGAGCGTGGAGCTGGCGGCGACCACGAAGCGTCCGGCATTGAGGGCGTTCATCAGGCCGTCGGAGACGGCGCAGCCGTTCAGGTAGACGTTGCCGCCATCGGCGCGCAGCTCGCCGTCGACCGCGTCGGCGTTGTTGGTGAGAGTGATGCCGGTGACATACAGGCTCCCGCCGGCGACGGCCTGCATCAGGCCGCGGTTGGACTTGGGGGTGCTCAGCAGTTCAAGCACCGAGCCCGCGCCGGACTCGACCAACCCGTTGTTGCGGAACGTGCCGTGGATGCGTCCGCGCCCGCGGATGGTGGCGTTGTTGGTGAAGAGCGCGCCGCCCGAGGTCTGGATGTAGGCGGTGTCGAGGCTGGGGGAGTAGGCGTTGAGCTGGATCACGCCGTCGTCCCAGATGGTGTCGGTTGAGGCGTTGATGTAGGTGTTGGCGTTTGAGGCCGAGGGGTTGACGGTGGTGGTGCCCGTCAGCACCATGATGCCGTTGGTCGAGAGCACCACGCCCGGGTTGATGAGGGGCGAGGCGTTGCCCGAGAGGTCGGTGATGGTGGAGCTGGCGGTGAATTGGACCACGCCCCCGCCCGCGCTGTTGAGATCGCCGCCGGTGATGGAGGAGCTTCCAATGCTCACGGTGCCGGCGTCGGCGACGAGCACGCCGAATGGCGGGCCCTGCGTGAGGGAGATGCCGCTGAGTGAGAGGTGCGCGCCGGAGCGGGCGATGATGAGCCCGCCGTTGGTCTTTGGTTCACCCAGGAGCTGCAGGGTGCGCGCGGGCCGGTCGGCCTCGATCAGGCCGAGGTTGTTGATGCGCGCGTAGATATTGCCGGAGCCGTTGATCGTGTGATCCTCGTCGTTGGTGACGGTGATGCCGTCGAGCGACTGGAGGTACGCGGTGTCGAGGTTCGCGCTGTAGGCGTTCAGGGTCAGCTCGCCGGCCTCGCCGGGGTCGGCGGAGATGAGATGATTGACGGAGTGGAAGCGGATCGCGGTGGCGGCATTGGAGGCCGACGTGTTCACGATCGTCGCGCCGTCGTTGGCGAAAGACCCGCCGTAGAGATCGATGAAGGTGCCCGCGGGCATGTTGAGCTGCGGCCCGGGGATCAGCTTCAGCAGGTTCGCCAGCGAAACACTGATGTTGAGCGTGATCGCGTACCCGCCCGGATCGGCGATGATCGCGGTGGCGGAGGGGGAGTTCGGAACCCCGGCGCTCCACTTGGCCGGGTTGTTCCAGTTGCCGTCGCCGGCGATCCAGGAAGATGTCTGGGCGGCCGCGCTCCCGCAGGAAATCGCCAGACCAGCCGCCGCCAGAAGCTTGCTCGTGCTCTTCATCACACACCTCTCTTTGTCAATATCGCGCAACGGCACGGCGAAAGACGCCGCGTGTCCACGCACTTGGAGCCGTTTATGAATTATGCTTGGGGTGAACGATCCGTACAAGAGCCAAAGCGACAATTGAGTGAAGTTTGATCGAGGGATTCAGGGGCTTCGGGCGCGGGAAGGTGAGCCGCGTCGGGCGGCGGGATGGCGATGCGGCACGACCGGAATGGAAAGTGGTGCGATCATGGCGCGAACATTGGCGGCGTGTTTGATGGTTGTTCTGGTTTCGCTCGCGTACGGGCAACCCACCTCGAACTCCGCAACTCGCACGACGACCCGAGCGGTTGCTTCGCAAAGCTGGGAAGCGATCGGAGAGGGCACGATCACGGACTCGACGCACCCGAATCGTCCCGGAGACTTTAGAACGTTGAACGCGCGGGTGCGCGTGGCGATCGATGAGCAAAACGGGCGAGGGCGAGATCACAATCAGCAACAAGGAGCGCGCGGACTCGCCGCCCGATCGCTACTACTGGCGGCAAGGACGCGTCTTTCAATCCAACGACGCGGGCGAAGACCGGCCGCCGGAGAGCGTGGGCGATCTGTCGCCCGCGACGCTGGCGATGATCCACCCGGGCCTCCTGGCCGCGTACTGGCGAGAGCGGCCGGAGAACTTCAACCCCGAAGTCACGGGGCCACGCAACGACATCAAGACCACGCACTATCTGATCGCGAGCAACGACGCCTTGTGGAGGGCGTGGTCGGGACAGAACTACATGCAGGGCCCGCACGAGATCACCTATCTCTGGCGTCGCATTCATCACGACGTGATGGGTTCGACGTACGAGAACATCGACTACGACGGAAGCACCGTGCGGGTGCGCCGCGCCGGGGCGATCGTCTCCACGCTCACGTTCGCCGATCCGAAGCCGATCGAGAACTTCCGCACGCCCAAGGGCGATCCGAAGCGCGACGCCGCGATGGTGATCCCGCCGGAGGAGTTCGTCTTCCGCGATCTGGGCGGCGGGCTCTTTGCGTGCGAGCTGGCGCGCGCCAACGCTCGCGTCTTTGTCATTGAGTTCGAGGATCACCTGCTTGTCTACGAGGGTGTGTACACGACGCGCAACGCCGAAACGCTGGCGGCCGCGGTGCGCGAGCGATTCAAGAAGCCCGTGAAGTTCTTCGCGTTCAGCCATATTCATGGGCAGTACGTGGGCGGCGCGCGGGCGTGGGCCCATGAGGGCGCGACGATCCTCGCGCCGCCGTCGTCGGCCCCGCTCATCACGGAGATGCTGTCGGCGCCCTTCGACCTTCGCCCCGACGCATGGTCGCGCGGGGCGAGGGAGGCGTTGATCGAGCCGGTCGGCGAGCGCTGGATCCACGAGGACGCGTCGTCGGCGGTTGTCATCATCAATGACAAGGAGTCGGACCACACCGACGAGTACTTTGTCGTGTACATGCCGAGGACGAGGACGATTCTGACGGGCGACCTGCTGTTCTATCGCCCGGGCAAGGCGCTGACCGGGCGATCGCTCACGCTCGCGAAGTACATCGAGAAGCAAGGGCTGGAAGTCGAACGCTGCATCACGACCTGGCCGCTCGAGTGGCCGGGTGTCAAGAACGAGGTGACGGGCGAGGAGCTCCGCGCCGCGATGAAGCCGAAGTAGCGTGAGTCGCCCGCACGCGGTGATGTCTCGGCGTCATCTGGAGTGATACCAGCCCGCCCATGATTCGAGCGTGCCGCCCTCGTTCAGGCTCGTGATGCCGAATGCACGGGCGTCGGTCAGGAACGCGTCGAGCACCTTGTCGTCGCGCGGTTCCATGACGAGCTTCACGTAGCGCAGCCACATCCGCGCCCTGGACACGTCGCGACGCTGCTGGTCGTTGGTCGCCAGCTTCATCGCCTCGTCGAAGAGCTTGTCGCCCGCGGCACGCACCTCGGGCGGGAAGAAGGCGTCGCTCGGCGGGTCGTAGATGCGAAGGTGGTTCTGCGGCACGCGGGCGCGCTGGTGCAGCAGATCGAACCACTCGCGCAGAGGCTTCCACGCCGGGCCGTACACGCCCTGCATCCACTCGCTGACGAGCGCGTCGGCGTCGAGCGCCGGGTTCCAGAGGATTTTCGCCATAACGTAGGAACGGAGTTCGCCGTCGGAGCCGCCGCCGCCCGGCGCGTAGGCGCCCTGGAAGAAGACACCCTTCACGCCGCTCTTCTGGTAGAGGCGCAGGTCGGCGGGGAACTCGTCAAAGTCGGGGAAGGGCATGAGGTAATTGGCAAAGTCGGTGTTGTAGTGCCAGATGTAGAGCGTGCTGGTGATCGTGCTCCAGGCGTGGAGGTTGGCGACGAACTCGCGCGTCGCGGGGAAGTCGCAGCGCTCGTAGGGGTGCGCCTCGCACACCGCGATCGGGCACAGACGCACGCGCACGTTGTCGCGCGGCACGATGCCCTTGGGCGGCGCTTCGGTGAACTGATACGCCAGCGTGTCGATCAGCTTGCCGGGATGGTCCTTCTCGATCGCCTCGGCGACCTGGTTGACGAACCAGAGATAGAGCCCGGAGTGGGCGCCGTACTTCTCCGTGATCGCCTTGCACGCGTCGCACTGGCACCACGACGCGCAATCGTTCTGCGACACGGACATGATGACCGCGTCGGGGCGCGCGGCAAAGGCCCGCTTCACGCCCGCGATCGCCAGCGCCAGCACGTCGGGGTTGGTCAGGCAGCGCTGCACATAGCCGCCGGTGCGCTTGGCGTCGATCAGCGGGAAATACTCCGGGTGGGTCTCGAAGAGACCCTGGGGAATGAGCGAGTCGAAGGTGTGCACGAACTCGGCGTACGCGACCTTGCCGCCGGTTGATTCGTCGAGCGCGGGCGTGTTGCCGTTGAGGCGAAGACGGGCCGCCCAGTCTTTGTTGAACGCCTCGGCAAAGAATGGCTCGCGATACTCGAACGCGGGGACCTCGCGCGCATTGATCGGCGCGAGCGTGATCGTGGGCCGCGCGGGCGCGCTGGTGACCGTGGGCGTGAACCAGCGCACGCCGAGCGATTCGAGCAGCGCGGAACAGCCGTACATCGTGCCGCGCGCCCCGGGGCCGGCGACATAGACACGCTCCCCGACCGTGCGGATAACAAAGCCGTCGGCGCCGAGGTCCGTGTTCGGGCCCGCGTCGAGCCGTTCGCCCGGCGGAGCGACGCCGAGCAGAATCGCGTGGGCGGGCGCGGGCGAGGAGTCGTCGATGATCCTGAAGTCGGCGCCGCTCATGAGCTTGAGATGCTGCGCGAGTTCCTGCCCGCCGCGCCCGGTCGCGGGCGACGCCCCGCGCGGCACGACGATCACGTAGTCGGTTGTGCCGTCGCGCGTGAGCACGAGATCGTCGGCGGCGTGGAGCGATCCGGCAAAGAGCATCGAGGCGGTGAGGAACGAGGGCGCGGTCTTCATGGTCATCCTCCGCGGAACATGGCGCAGCATACGGCGCGCCGGGACGACGTGATGGCGAGGCGCCGTGTTTCGGCGCGCCGGCGCGCGAGCACTCGCTCGCGCCGGGTGTGACGAGGGGGGCACCGCATATCGATGGTCGTCGATATGCCAAGTCGGCGTATATCGCGTGTTCTGGGGGTGTCCGGCGTCGGCACGGCGTTGGTCAAGACGCGTGCTATGCCCGTGGGAATCCGGTGGTTCCCACATTTTCCAGACACAAACGCGACTGCCGTTTCGGCATGTCGCCGATGCGAGGGAAAGCCCCCTCGAAATTCGTGATGTCTGAACGCAACCGTGACACCTCGTTCTCCGAAAACAATGTTGACTGAAGAGACTCCGGCGCGCGTCGCGTGCGGAGGAAGAAGAAGGAGTCAGCCATGTCCCGCCCTCGTGACGTTCTCCCGCCCGATCGCCTCGCGGATGCCGCGGAAGCGGCGCTCCAGGCCGCGGTCGAGTTCGCCGATCATAACAACGGCGCGTGGGTCTACCCCGCGGCGTTGATGGGGACGCCCGATCAGCCCGACTGCCTGGCGCCGTACACGAAGTGGGAGATCGAGCAGGCGAGCGAGTTCCTGGTCCGCCTCGGATACATCGAAAAGCGCGCCGCGTAGCGCGCGGGCATTGGAGGCGCGCCGGAAAAGGCCGGCGCCGCCTCTCTTGACGGGTGCACGCTCACCACTCGTCCGGTCAACACTCCCCCGGACGATCCTTCGGACGACACTCCAGCGCAACTCCCGCCCGTCGGTCCCCTTGGGGGCCGGCGGGCGATGCGTTTTGCGACGCCCCGGCGCGACGAACATGGACCTGATCTGTCCCGCGGCGTGCTCGCGCTTGCCGGCGCGCCACTCCGTCGTCCGGCGGCGTCGGTTGATTTATCAAACTGGGCGAGTCGCCGGGGCCAACCCCGCATTGGTCGCTGCGCGTGCGGCGCGGTATAAAGTGTGGCTCATCTCTTTGAGGAGTGGACCCATGTCGATCGCTCGTACCGTCGCGCCCGTTTCGATCGCCCTCGTGCTCGCCGCGGGCGCGGTCGCGCTCGCCCAGCAAGCCCAGCCCGCCAAGGAGCTCCCGCAGCCCAAGGTCATCACGCCCGGTGCGCCCAATCACCCCGAGCTTGCGCCGTCCGACGCCGTCGTGCTCTTCGACGGCACGTCGTTCGACGCCTGGACCAAGACCGACGGCAAGCCCGTCGAGTGGACGCTCGACAACGCCAAGGCCAAGGGCTCGGCCATGACCTGCAAGCCCGGCTCGGGCAGCATCATGACCAAGCAGACCTTCGGCGACATGCAGATCCACATCGAGTTCGCCACCCCCAAGGCCGACGCCGATGCGGGCCTCAAGAGCCAGGCCCGCGGCAACAGCGGCGTGTACATCCAGGGCCGCTACGAAGTCCAGATCCTCGATTCCTATCAGAACGAGACCTACCCCGACGGGCAGTGCGGCTCGATCTACAAGCAGCACGCCCCGCTCGTGAATGTCGCGCGCGCCCCCGGCGAGTGGCAGACCTATGACATCATCTTCACCGCCGCCAAGTTCGACGCCGCCGGCAAGAAGACCGCGAGCCCGCGCGTCACCGTGCTCCACAACGGCGTGCTGATCCAGAACAACAGCGAGATCACAGGCCCCACCGGCGGCGCGATGGGCGAGGACGAAACCAAGCCCGGCGGCCTGATGCTCCAGGACCACGGCAACTTCGTCCAGTACCGCAACGTCTGGGTCCGGAAGCTCTGAGAGCCCTGCGATCGAATGGATCGGGGCGCGGGGTCATGGTCCGCGAATGGCCCTGAAATGAAGCATCGGGCGGCGCGCGCTACCCCGCGGCGCCGCTTCCGCTTGTGGCCGATACGCGCCTGTTCAGGCTCTCGGGAAAACGTCCTTGCTTCCGCGGGCGGGCGCTTTGGTGCGGCCCGCGCCGGGTGATCCCGCGGTGCGATCCGCCGATGCCGGCGGGAGATCGGCCGCGATCCCCGAGCGGCGCTTGGATTCACGCGGCGGAATCCGAGGCTTTGCGACCGCGGAGCGCAGCGATCTTTTCGATCCCTCAAACTCGGACGGAACCGCTGTCGCTCCGCGTCCGATAGGAACTCACGGGCGATGGGGACTCCGCGCGCGGGCGGCCGAATGCCCGCGCGAGGAGAGAATGCCCCGTGGGCGACCCTGCGTGCCAGCACAACCCGCCACCCAAGGGAATCGAGATGAAGACGCTCAACCAGATCGGATCGGCGACTCTCCTGGGCGCGATGGCCTTGGCGCTGGCGGCGTGTTCCAGCGAGCCCGGCACGCGGGCCGTCCGAACGATGGAGCTCGACGAACTGGCGATCGACGGGCGCCTGCCCGCGGTCAAGCCCGAGGGTGTGATCGTCACCCGCGGCAAGCGCGAGGAGCACGAGTCCGGCCCGCCGCCCTATGGCTACATCAAGATCATCGGCGAGCCCGTGCCCAACTGGACCTGGGGCGGCGCGCAGACGCGCACCGGGCTCAACTGGACCTTCATCGGGCCCAAGCCCATGGCCAGCGAGTACTGGTCCGGCGAGGGCAACGCCGGCGGGCACGTCGCCGCCATCGCGCCCCATCCCACCGATCCCAACACGGTGTACCTCGCGGCCAACACGGGCGGCGTGTGGAAGACCACGGACGCCGGCGCCAACTGGACGCCGCTCACCGATCAACTCTCCATCCTCAACCACGGCGCGATCGCGATCGATCCCTCGAACCCCAACGTGATCTACATCGGATCGGGCTCGACGCACTCGGGCTCGGCGGGTGACGGAATCTTCAAGTCCACCGACGCCGGCGCGACCTGGAGCCGCATCGGCACCACCGCGAACGTCGGTTCCCAGATCAACCGCGTCGTCGTCCATCCGCAGAGCGCCGGCACCCTCCATGTGACCGGCTCGGGCGGGTACTACCGCACGCTCAACGGCGGCGGCACCTGGACCCGCATCATCACCGCCGCCTGCTCCTCCGTCGTCATCCATCCGACCTCGCCCAACATCGTCTACATCGGACGCAACGGGCAGGGCGTCTACAAGTCAACCACCGACGGCTCGTCGCCCACGAAGCTCGCCGGCGGCCTGCCCACCTCGGGCTTCACGCAGGTGCTCATCGATATCTCCAAGTCAAACCCGCAGGTGCTCTACGCCGCGTTCCTTTCCGGTGGCGGGATCGAGGGGCTCTATCGCACCAGCGACGCCGGGGCCAGCTGGACCAAGCTCACCAACGCGCCCAACTTCCCCTCGCCCCAGGGCTACTGGAACGCTTACGTCGCGGTCGACCCCACCAACGAGAACAAGCTCTTCGTGGGCGGCGTGGACTCGCGCTACGCCGAGGTCGGCATCTCGCGCTCACTCGACGGCGGCGCGACCTGGACCGAAGTCGGACTCGGCCCCCCCTCGGTCCACCCCGACCACCACTGCATGGCCTTCGGGCCCACCGGCGTCATCTGGGAGGGCAACGACGGCGGCGTGTGGAAGAGCACGACCGGCGGCACGAGCTGGACCAACTGCAACGCCACCCTCGCGGTCGCCCAGATCTACAACCTCGTCCAGCACCCGTCGCTCACGCTCCGCGCCCTGGGAGGCACGCAGGACAACGGCACGCCCGAACGCTCGTCCAGCTCCACCTCGTGGGCCCAGCTCCAGGTCGGCGACGGCGGCTACAGCGTCTTTGACCCCAGCACCACCACCAACCGGCGCTACACGACCTATGTGTATCTGACCACCACGCGCTGGACAAACTCGGCGTCCAAGGGGATCAGCGGGCCCTGGGGAAGCGACCCCGTGAACTTCATCGCGCCGCTCGTCGGCGACCCCAACTCGGGCGCCACGCTTCTGGGCGGCACCAACCGCATCTGGCGCACCACCAACGCCACCGCGACCACGCCCACCTGGACCGCGATCTCGACCAACGCCGTCGGCGCGGGCGGGACCATCAACGCCATCGCCGTCGCGACCGGCGCGTCCAACACGATCTACTCCGGCTCGTCGACCGGCGATGTCTACGTCACCACCGACGCCGCCACCTGGAACAATCGTTCGACCGGCCTCCCCAACGGGCAGATCTCCGACATCGTCATTGCGCCCAGCGCGCCGGGGACCGCGTATGTTGCGTACTACAACACGTCGGGCAACCGCGTGCTCAAGACCACGGACTACGGCGTGACGTGGACGCCGATGAGCGCCGGCCTTCCCTCGGGCGCGAGCGCCGGCGCGCTGGCGGTCGACTTCGCCTTCACCCCGCCGACCTTGTACGTCGGCGCGGGCGCGGGGATGTATTACTCGAGCGACAACGGCGCGACGTGGACCAAGAACAACGCAACGCTCCCCAACGTCAACGTCGCGGACCTGTTCATCGACCCCATCGCCCGCACGCTCACGGCCGGCACCTACGGACGCGGCGCGTGGATGGCGAACCTGCCCCAGCCCTGCCCGGCGGATTTCAACGGCGATGGCTTCGTCAACGGCGACGACTACGACGCCTTCGCCGAGGCCTTCGACAACGCCGACTCCGCGGGCGATTTCAACAACGACGGCTTCGTCAACGGCGACGACTACGACCTCTTCGCCGAGCACTTCGACGCGGGCTGTTGAAAGAAGGCGCTCCGCTGGCCTCGCGTCACGACGGAACAACAAACCCCGAGCCCGGCTCGGGGTTTTTCATTCGCGATGGCGGGTCTGGCTCGCTCAGTGATGCCCGTGCGCGCTGTGCTTGCGGGCTTCGTCGATCTTGGCGAGGAAGTTGTCGGGCTTGAGCCACTCGTGGAGCGTCTCGTCGATCAGGGCGACGGGCGCCGAATCGCACGAGCCGAGGCACTCGACCTCGACCAGCGTGAACTCGCCGTCCTCGGTGGTCTCGCCTACGTCGATCCCGAGCTTCTTCTTGATCGCGTCGGTCAGTTCCGGCTGCCCGCAGAACTCGCAGGCCAGCGAGCGGCAGACGGAGATGGTGTGGCGCCCCTTGGGGCGCAGCCAGTATTCCTCGTAGAAGCTGGCGGTGTCGATCACCTGCGCGGGCGCGATGTCGAGGAACGCCGCGATCTCCATCATCGCCTGGTGCGGGATCCAGCCGTATTCGTGCTGGATCGTGTGGAGCGCGGGGAGCAGGGCGCCGTGCTTGTTCTCGTAGCGGGGGAGGATGACGCGCGAGAGCGTGTCCCGCATCGCCGGGGTCAGGTAAGGCTCCTGGCGCGTCTCGATCTTCATCCCGCCCGAGTTCTTGGTAATCCAGGCCATGTCGGTCTCCGAGAGCGGCAATGGTAGCGGCGTTGTGCCACCCGTCGCGGAACGGGCGTCGCCCCGTCAGCCCCCCTTGGGCTTGGGCTTTTCCGCTGATTTCTCGGCGGGCTTGGCCTTGTCAGGGGGAGTGGCCCTGTCGCCGGGAGCATCGGGCGTCTGGTCCGGGGCGGGCTTTTCACCCGGCGCGCCGGTCGATGGGCCGCCCCGCACGTCAAAGTACCCCGGCGAGAACGGCGTCGACGCCTCCTTCGCCACCGGCTCCCCCCGCGCGGGCTTGTCGCGCGGCGGGGCGAGCTTGCGGTGCGACACGAAGTCCTCGCTCGCGCTCCGCCGCTGCACCGACGCGTCTCGCACCTGCTCGGTGATCTTCGACACCTTGGGCGCGGCGGCCTTGGGCTCGCCCTTGTCCGCGTTCCCCCACAGCACGCACTCCAACGATTTGTTGTCCGGGCCCGACAGCATCACCCAGTCGCCCGTGTTGTTGAAACCGACGCGGTCCGAGTCGTTGCGCGACGTGAACACATACGCGCCGTGGAACTTCTCGTTCTTGCCCTCGGGCGCTCGGCTCGTGTCGCCGACCGGCCCGGTCCACTTGGCTCCGTGCCCGTTGAACACGACCGCGACCTCACCGGGCTTCAGCGACAGCTCGGGGAAGACGAAACTCCAGCCGCCCTTGCGATCGGGAGAGGCGTCGTTGCGATCGCTGAGGCGGTAGCCCTTGAGTTGGATCGGCGCGTCGGTCGCGTTGACAAGCTCGACGAACTCATCTCCGACCGCGTCGCGCGTGCCGTCGGCGTTGGCGTCGCCCTCGCTCGTGGGCACCGCGTACAGCACCTCGGTGATCGTGGGATGTTTCGGGGGCTCGGCGACCCAAGGCGCAAGCGAGAGCGCGGCGAGCAGAAGAAGTGCGTTCATAGGAGCAGTGTAATCGGGGACGCGGCTCGCGAGCACACTGAAACCGGAAGGGGCACGGCGTCGGCCGATCGGGTTCTCTCGCACCCGGGCCGACTTGGACAGTGCCGGCTACTTCGCGCAATCTTCGTGAATCGCACGGAACCTCGGCGGGGCGTCCGGCGAACACTGGACATCCCGGCGCGGGTTCTCTGCGCCGATGTTCGCAGGACGTGAGGTCAACCCGGTTTGTACCGCCGGCGCGCCGCGATATCGCGGGCACGGCGTCGCTCAAGCCGCGCCCGCGCACGGGCGGGGTCGATGGTGGTCCGGACCGCCCGTGCTCCTCCGCGGGTGCGCCGGGAGCTGGTTTCTCATCGTTCGATCCGACAAGGAGACAGACTCATGCACACGCCGATCCGCATCACGTTGCTGGCCGCCCTCGCCGCCTCCCCCACCGCCCACGCGGACTTCACGGGCCTGAACATCTCGCGTCAGATCGAGGCCGGCGCGCTGCTGGCTGACGCGACCACTTCGCAGGACTTCCGCGAAAAGCTGAACTCTGTCCCGGGTGTCTGGGCCGACACGGTGCAGGCAAACCTCGCGCGCAACTCCATGACCGTCGACTCGCGTTCGTCGCAATCGACCCGCATCGCCCCCACGCGATTCGACGGCACGGCCTACGTCACCCAGTTCGTCCGAACCCTCGGCACCGCCACCGGACGCTCGACCGGCAGCAGCGAATTTCTGGTTCACTTCAATATCCACAACTTCGTCGACTTCGCCTATTCCTACGACTTCTTCATCAACATGGAGGCAGGCGACACCCGCCAGGCCCACGCCCAGATTCTCCTCATGCGCCTGGATGACAGCGCCATCTTTCTGAACGAGCAGATCACGTCGGGACACGTCACGCGCGGCGGAACGCTCACGCTCCAGCCCGCACGCTATGCCTTCCTCGTCGAGTCCGCGATGCTCATCGAGAACCACGGCCCGGAGATGCACGACGGGAGCATCGTCACCTCGTTCGACTTCAAGATGGTCCCCGCGCCGGGCGCGGCAACACTGGCCGGACTCTTCGTGCTCGCGGCGACGCGACGAGGGCGCGGATGTGATTCGCGCCGGCCGGGTCGAGCGGGATCAAGTGCCTGTTGAGGGATGCGGCCAAGGCGTCGGCGAAGTCGTCGCAGTCGAATCCCGGGGCGCTCCAAGGCCACGAACCGTCGGGGACGTAGAGGGTGTGAATGTCGCCGTCACCATCGTTGTCGCGATTCGGAGGACCGCTGTCCTCGGCCCGGCCGATGATGCGGATTCCCATTCAAATCCGGGCGAAGGGGAGTGGAGAACGGAAAAACATGAAGGCCGCCGGGGACCAGCGGACCACCCAAGACACCCGGATTGAAGTTGAAATCCGTGTGACGAACTGGCTACCCCGCGCTGCCCACGAGTTCATCGTTGGTCTTGAAGCGTTTGAGCGCGTTGAGCAGCTGTTCGATCTGCATGGGCGGCGGCATCTGGAGCAGGCGGCGGCGCAGGGCCGTCATCGTGTTCATCTCGCGCTCGGACATGAGCAGGTGCTCCTTGCGCGTGCCGCTGGCGGCGAGGTTGATCGAGG
>JADYYE010000058.1 GCA_020853815.1 Phycisphaerales bacterium | reverse complement strand
TCACGAAGTCACGAAGTCACGAAGTCACGAAGTCACGAAGTCACGAAGTCACGAAGTCACGAAGTCACGAAGTCACGAAGTCACGAAGTCACGAAGTCACGAAGTCACGAAGAGAAGAACTCTCCCTGACGGTCGGGCTCCTGATGAGGTGTGCGGCGGGAGTGGCGAGTGACGGCGTGTTCCGTTCATGTCGGATTGTGTGCGGCGGCGTAGTGAAGCGTGGCGGCGCGGAGAGCCGCGAATGGCCGAGCGTGAGACCAGCAAGGTGATCAGCTCCGGCGCGAGCGATCGCGTGTTGTATGCGATCGGGCTGATTGCTCTCTTCGGGCAGTTGGCGATCAACATGATCGATAACGGCAGCTTTGGGTTTCCGAAGCGAGGATGGCTGGTGGCGGTGTTGCTGGGGCTGATGCCGCTGATCGGGATGATGTGGGTGCCGCTGTTGAGGCGGGTGTGGCGCGAGCGGGACAGCTGGGATTACTACGCGGTGGGCGCTGCGCTGGGCGTGGTGACGTCGGCGTGCGTGTGCTTCGGCGTGGTGGCGCTGTTCGCGTAGGTGGGGACGGTGTGAGCGGCGGGAGAGATGCGGCGCATGAAAACGGGTGGTCGCGTGTGCGGCCGCCCGGGGTGTGAAGGAGTGTGCGTCAGCGCCACGGCGCTTTCGGGCGCGTGATGATTGGGTTAGCGGTGACGACGGGACATCAGAAGACCGACGAGGCCCAGCAGGAAGGCCGAAGCGGGCGCCGGAATCTCGTACCACCCGGACCCGGTCAAGTTCAGAACGCCGGAAGCGTCGTCGTAGGTCAGCGAACTGATCTCGAGGATGGAGTACTCATCACCGGGCAGGCCGGGCCCCGCGGTGTATGTCCAGGTGTTCTGCACCTCCGCGCTGAGCGGGCTCCCGCCGGAACGATTGAGGAATTGCGTGAACGCCCCATGAATCTCGTTCGGTCCGGCCTGCTGCAGAAGTTGGTGGTAACCCGACGCTCCCACCAGATCGAGCGGGCCTGAATAGTCGCCGGTCAGCGTCAGGTCCGCCACGCCCGTGAGCGGGCCCGTTTCATGCACCGTTCCCGAGATCAGGAACGAGCCGACGTTCGTCGCGCCATCGAAGATGGAGACGCTTCGATTCAGCGTGAATCCGCCGCCGGTGGCATCGGCCAAGTTGACCGCCCCGTCCATCGCACTGCATTTCCATGTGTTGAAGATCGTGATGATCACGAACGCGTGGTACCCGTCCGGGATTGATGAATACGTGAACTCGTTTGTGACGTCGCTCGGCACCGACTGCGAGTACGAAGCGTTGCCGGTGATCGTGAACGGCGAGCCGTTCACATTCGCGCTGACGTTGACGCTGGTCACATGAACGTCCGCGAGCGCGGAGCCGCAGGCGCAGAACACGGCGGCGATGGTGAGGTTGCGGTGTGTCATGGACTTCTCCTATCTCTTTTCTTGCGAGCCTCGCGACGGGCGAGCCCATGCTGTCGCTCTCGGTTCCGACCGGGTGCGGCGTGTCCGGCGTGGCTCGGTTGTCTCAGGCGAGCAGATGAGGACTAGCGGCGGCGGCGGCGCAGCGCGATTGCGAGGCCGAAGAGTGCGAGGGCGCTCGGAGCCGGGATATTGACGTGCCCCGGGCCGAAAATCTTGGTTTCCAAGGGCATTGGCGGCTGGCCGCTCTTCGGGTCCAAGACGATCACGTCGATGGTAGTGGAGCACGGAGTGAAGCCACTGCCGCCGGTGGCATTGAGCCAGACTTGGGCTCCGCCGAAGAGGGCGACTTCGTAGACCTCACCGGGTGGTCCACCGCCGTTGAGCGGGAGAGCCTCCGTGAAGGTTGAGTTGTTGAACCCGGCCCGGCCGAAGAAGCCGTAGCTGCTGTCCCAGTTCCAGAGCGGATCTCCCGGTTCGGGCATTCCCGGGAGCCAGTGGAAATCGGTCGCCGAGTTGCCGTTGAGTCGGACGATGAAGCCGCGATCGTCGACCGAGGTGTAGCCGAGTTCAGAGTTGCCGATCCACGACGAGTCATCGGGTTCGTCATCGTTGGCGAAGACCCATCCCCGGACGCTTGTGGCGCCGAGAGTGTACTCAAACGTGTTGTAGTCGGCGGTGTCTGAGGTCAGGTACCCCCAGAGATCATGCATGTCGAAGAGCGTGACCCCGGGGTACTGGACTTGGTTGAGCGATGCCGAGGTTGCAATCCAGTTGCGCTGCCACTGGGCGCGGAAGGTTCCGTCGCCCTGGCGGTTGAGCACATAATCGGCGCGGTCCCATTCGCCCACGGGCGGCGCGGCCTGGCCGTCGAGCACGGGGTTTACGTTCGGCAGCATCGGCCACCAGTCGACGTCCTGCGCATCTGCAATGGTACATAACGATCCCATCGCCATCACCGCGATGGATATCGCAGTGCGATTGAGGTTGAAGCCGTGCGCCCATGGCGGGCAAAACGGTTCGCGCGAGCGGTTCATATATCCTCTCCTTGCGAGCCTTGCAACGGGCCAGCCCGATGCTGTCGCGCTCGACTTCGGCCGGGTGCGGCGTGCCCGCGGCGGCTCGCTCTCCTTTGGCGCGCGAAGGTACTCACGCCGCACGGGCCGGATCATGAGTTGTTTGGCTCAATGTGCGAGGTCCGGGGACAGATTGAACTCTTTGGCTCAGCCGGAAATTGCGCGGGCGCGAGTGCTTGGCGGGGTGACACCCAACCGCTTGGGGTTGCGTGGCGGGGTTTGTCGGCGGCGGGCGTCGCGTTGAATTGCGAACAGAATGCGGCCGGGGGGCGGATTCTCTCCAAGGGCGTGCGAAGTTCGGTCGATAACCCGAGGAGCGCCCGGAGGGGCGGTACACGCTGGAGCGATCCATGAAAAAGGTTTATGAACTGGCGATGACGGCGGGGTTGACGGCGGGGATGTCGTTGGGTGGCGTTGCGCACGGGCAGGAGGCCAAAGAGCCGGCCGCGAGCGCGACCACCGGAGAGGCGGCGGCGGCCGCGACGGAGCAGGGGTCAACCAACGTAGAGGAGGCGGCGGAGAGCGAGAGCCCGTTCGGGGTGTCGCTGACGCTTGATTACACGACGGGGTATTACTTCCGCGGCTTTGTGCAGGAGGATTGCGGGCTGATTCTGCAGCCGGGCCTGACGCTGAGCTACACGATCTCGGAGACGGACGACTATTCGCTGGGCGCGTACGCGGGGGTGTGGAACAGCTTTCACGGGCAGGAGACGGGCGAGGATACGGAGAGCGAGTGGAAGGAATCGTGGTACGAGATCGACTATTTCGGCGGGCTGACGCTTGGACTTGGCAAGTGGGAGTTCGGCGCGTCATACATCGTGTACACGAGCCCGAGCGATGCGTGGGAGCATGTGGACGAGGTGAATCTGACGGCGGCGATTGACGACTCGGAGTATCTTGGCGCGTGGACGATGAGGCCGCGGACATTGCTGGCGTTTGAGACGGGGAGCAATTTCACGGACGGGGCGGACGCGCGGAGGGGGACGTACCTGGAGCTGGGGATCGCGCCGGGGCCGGATGCCACATTCGGCGAGACGACGGTGGAGATTCGGTTTCCGGTGACGGTGGGCTTCAGCCTGCACGAGTACTACGAGGACGGCGACGGGAACGACGACACGTTTGGGTTTGCGCAGTTCGGCGCCAAGGCGGGAATCCCTCTCGATATGCCGAGCGGCATGGGCGAGTGGACGCTGAACGTCGGGGCGTCGCTCCTGGTGCTGGGGCGGAACATGCGCGACTACAACGAGGGGGACGGGCACGAGTTCATCGGGACGATCGGGTTGGCCGTCGAGTTCTGATGAGCAACGGGCCATGGGAAGAGGCAATGGGCAATAGGTGAAGCCGGAATGGTGGGCCTGCTCGGCGCGGACGGATCCTGAGCCGCCGGTGCGGAATTGGACAAGTTGTGAGAAACGGGTGAACCCCGCGCGGAGTGGATGCGGTATATTCCGCACCATGAAATTGCAAGCCGCGCGTCGGTGGTTGGCCGGAGTTGTTGCGATCTCGGCGATGGCATCGCTTGGGTCTGGGGTTGGCGCCGCGCGGGCGGCGGGAGTGCTGGAGATATCAGCAGGCGATGAGCCGTTCCCGGATGCGTGGTTCTTTGACGGGCCCAATCGGCCCGCGCCGCTCAAGTCGCTGGAGGGCAAACCGGCGAAGGATCTGGAAATCGAGACGTGGATCGGCGATCCGGTGTTGCTCTCGAAGCTGCGCGGGAAGGTGGTCGTCGTCGATTTCTGGGCGACCTGGTGCGGTCCTTGCATGGCGGCGATCCCGGAGAATGTGGAGCTTGTGGAAAAGTACAAGGAGAAGGGGCTCGCGTTTGTCGGCGTACACGACGCGTCGAGCGGGTGGGACAGCGCGCCGCAGGTGGTGAAGGACAAGAAGATCAACTACCCGGTGGGCAAGGACAAGTCGGGCGCGAAGACGGGCGTCTCGACGGAGGCGTATCAGCTCCAGTTCTGGCCGACCTATGTGGCGATCGACAAGAAGGGGATCGTGCGCGCGGCGGGTCTGATGCCGCAGCATGTTGAGGACGTGGTGAAGGTGCTGCTCGCGGAGGAAGGCCCGAGCGAGGCGGAGGTCGCCAACGGCTTTGGGCCCGAGGTGTTCGCGGGCGGGGCGAAGCGGCCCGAGTCGCTGCGCGCGATGGAGGGGAAGGCCGCGCCGGCGATTGCGGGCGAAACGTGGCTGGGAACCAGGCCGAGCGAGGCGCTCCCCAAGGGTGAGGTCGGCGTGGTGTACTTCGCGAATCCGGGGCTTCCGATGACGGCGGAGCACCTTCAGCAGATCGCGGCGCTGGAGACGGAGTTCGGCGCTCGCGGCGTGCATTTTGTCGGCGTGTGCGCGGAGGGCGATGCGTGGAAGGGGCTGGAGCCCGCGGCCAAGGCGGCGAAGGTGGCGATGTCGTTCGTGCAGGACGCCGCCCGCGGGGACGCGAAGGAAGGCGAGGCGATGGGCGTGAACGCGAGCGCGTGGGGCGTGAGGTTCGCGCCGGCGCTGGTGGTGGTGGATCGGGCGGGGAACGTGCGTGCCGCGGGCGTGAAGGCCGAGAAGCTGAAGGGTGTGGTGGAGGCGCTGCTCGGGGAGTGAGATTCGGAGCTCGGTGATCGGAGAAGACTGAAACTCGAAGGGATCGGAGAGCGCGAGGGCGCACCGAAGAGGAGTGGACGCAGCGGAATCCGACAAGAGCAGCGGAACGCGGGGGAAAGATGCGCGGGTGACGTGGAGTGCGGCGGAGTCCGATGGCCGCGAGATTGGGACAGCCGGGTTACGACGGATGGCGTCGTGCCAGAATCAAGAGAGTGGGCGTGGAATGTCGCAGATGTCGAACGGGAAGGGTGTGGCGCAGGCGGAACGGCCGAGCGAGTTTGCCGAGCACGTGCGTGCGACGGTGGCGCGGACGGTGGTGGGTCAGTCGGTGGTGGTGGAGCGTGTGCTGATCGCGCTGCTGACCGGCGGGCACCTTTTGCTGGAGGGCGTGCCGGGGATCGCCAAGACGTTGATGGTGCAGGCGGTCGCGGGCGCGATCGACCTGCACTTTGCGCGCGTGCAGTTCACGATCGACCTGCTCCCCAGCGACATCATCGGGTCGGAGATCCTGGACCAGCGGACGGGCGAGTTCCGGGTGCACAAGGGGCCGATCTTCACCAACCTGTTCCTGGCGGACGAGATCAACCGCGCCAGCCCGAAGGTCCAGTCGGCGCTCTTGGAAGCGATGCAGGAGCGGCGTGTTTCGATCGGCAACGCAACGCACGACCTGCCCGCGCCGTTCCTGGTCATCGCGACGCAGAACCCGGTGGAGCAGGCGGGAACGTTCGATCTTCCCGAGGCGCAGCTGGACCGTTTCATGCTGCGCCATCGCCTGACCTATCCCACGCCCGACGAAGAGGCGGAGGTGGTGCGGCGGAGCCTGGCGCTCAAGCTCAAGAAGAAGGGCGAGGGCGCGGTGCCGATGTCGGCGTTCGACGCGATCGACGCGGGGAAGGAGATGCACCTGCGCGATCTGTCGGGCGCGATGGCGGCGGTGCAGGAAGTGCATGTGTCCGAGGTCTTCGTGCGAGATTGCGTCGAGCTGGTGAACTTGACGCGCCGCCACAAGGACATCCAGCTTGGTTGCAGCCCGCGCGCGGCGCTGGCGCTGGTTCACGCGTCGCGGGCGCGGGCGTTCATCCAGGGTCGTTCGTACACGATCCCGGAGGACCTGTTCGCGCTGGCGGAGGACGTCGTGCTGCATCGCGTGCGGCTGCGTTACGACGCGATCGCGCAGGGGCGGCGGTCGGACGAGGTGCTGCGCGAGATCCTGGACTCGATGGCATGATGCCGAACGCGACCATCGAGGACGGCGAAGTGACGCTGCCGGCGCCGGACACGCTGGCGCGGGAGAACTTTGAGCTGGTGGTGCGCCGGCTGGCGGACGACCTTGCGTTCGGCACGGACGCGTCGCTGTTCGTGGGGAGCGGGCTGGAGTACGCGGGGGCGCGGCCGTACGAGCCCGGCGATCCGATCCGCGCGATCCACTGGCGGCTGACGGCCCGCACGGGGCGCGCGTACATCCGCCAGTACGAGGCGCTCAAGCGCATCGGCGTCCACATCGTCGTGGATACGTCGGCGTCGATGGGCGTTGCGTCGACGGCGAGATCGAAGCACGACCTAGCGGTGTGGATGGCGGCGGCGCTCGGCCTGGTGGCGCAGCGGCGATTGAGTCCGGTCGCGATCCACGGTGCGGGCGAGCGCGAGGTGCGAACCACGCCGAGCCTCGCGCGGACCGACCTGTGGGCGGGGCTTGATCCGCTGCGGGCCAGGAGCTTCTCGGAGCGAACGACGCTGGGCCAGCGGCTCGACACGCTGAGCGCGCGGGCCGAGCGGCGGAGCCTGATCTTTGTGCTGAGCGACCTGCACGACCCATCCGCGATGGACGCGATACGCCGGTGCGCGCAGCGGCACGAGTGCCTTGTCGTTCATCTCGCGGATCCGGTCGAGCTCTCCTCGTGGCGTGGCGGGTTCGCCAGGGTGCGCGAATCGGAAACGGGACGGTCGCACTTCTTTGTGCCGCGGCGCGGGGCGAGGATCGACGCGGGCGAGCTCAGGCTCGAGTTGCTGCGCTGCGGGGCGGATGCGCTGACTTTGCGGACGGACGAGGCCTTCATCGCGCCCTTGCGCCGGTTTATCACCGGGCGCGCGGGAGTGGGAAGGGGGCGCGGATGAAGAGCACGGGCGGGAGTGCGGCTCGTGCGCGCGTCGCGAGGAATGTCCGGCGCGGGCGGCTTCTGCGTGTCGTTGCGGCCGGTGCGCTCGCCATGTGCGCGGGCGCGCAAGCCCAGGAGACGAAGGACGGCGCGGGCGGTGGGGCTCAGGGCGTTGCGCGCCGGGAGATTCATGCGTATCGCGGGACTGCGGGATCGATCGAGGTTGAGCACGCGGCGGCGGCGCTGCGGGCCAAGGCGGGCGAGCCCAACGCGCCGGTGCTGGTGCGCGTGCGCCCGGCGTCGAGGGCCGGCTTTTACACGATCGAGTATTTCGGGCTGCGCACGGGCGAGTTCGACCTCGCGACGCTGATCGAGCGGGTGGACGGGCGGCCCGCGGATTTGAGGTCGATTCCGATTCGGTTTGAGAGCCGCCTTCCGGCGAACGCGGGCACGGATGTGTTCGGGCAACGCCCGGAGGAACTCGGCCTTCGGGTGTGGTATCGCGAAGCGTTGATCGCGCTGGCGGCGGCGTGGCTGCTCGTGCCCGTCATGGTAATCGTCCGGCGTCGTTTGGCGCGGAAGCCGGTCGAGGCGGTCGCGATGACGCCGCGGGAGCCGACGACGATCGAGCGACTGCGCGCGATTCTGAGCGAGGCGGGCGAGCGAGAGCTTTCGGTGGATGAGCGGGCGCGGATGGAGCTGCTGCTGCTGCGCGCGATGCGCGAGCAGGCGCCCGCGGCGGGATCGGCCCGTGAACTCGCGTCGGCGCTGGCGTCGCTTCGACGCGGCGAGGGGACCGGCGAGGTGGTGCGGGCGGTTGAGGCGTGGACGCACGCGGAGCGCGGCGACGCGAGAGACCAGGCCGTCGCGGCGGCGGTGAGCGTGGCTGGGTCCGGGCGCGTGGTTGAGCGGGAGCGCGTGGTTGGGCCGGAGCGAGTGGTGGAGAGCGCCGGAGGTGGCGCATGACTTTCACGCATCCGTGGGTGCTGCTCGTGCTGGCGCTGCCGGTGCTGCTGGGGTGGATGATTGTCGTGCGCGAGGCGGGGCTTGTGCTTCCGAGCGACCACGAGCCCACTCTCGATCGAGCGGGCGACGGTGGGGGCGATCGTGGGAGCGGTCGGGGCGCTTCGCGCGGCCATGGCCACCCGTGGATTCGTGGTGTACTCGCATTCTTTGAGGCGGCGCCGCTGGTGGTGCTGGCGGCCGCGATCGTGATGCTCGCCGGGCCGCAGGTGATGAAGCAGCCCAAGCAGGAGCGGCTGCTGACGAACATTCAGATCTGCATGGATGTGTCGGGGAGCATGACGGGGCGGAACTACGAGGTGGCGAGCCGCGCCATCGAGGACTTCACGCACGCACGCGAGGGCGACGCGTTCGGGCTGACGCTGTTCGGCACGGAGCAGATCCGCTGGCTGCCCTTGACGAAGGACCTGCAGGCGGTGCGGAACGCGATGCCGTTCGCGGACCCGTCGACGCAGCCGAGCCACATGGGAGGAACTCGGATCGGCGCGGCGCTGCGGTTCTGCCGCGCGAACATGGAGGCCGAGGGCGCGGAGGGCGATCGCATGATCATCCTCGTCTCGGACGGCTTCAGCGCGGACCTTGGGAGCGGGCAGGAGAACGAGATCGCCGATGAGCTGCTGGAATCGCGGATCGTCGTGTACTACATCCACGTCGACGAGTCGGAAGCGCCGTCGGAGACGACCGAGCTTGTGCGGCAGACCGGCGGCGAGTCGTTCCGCGCGACGGACGATCAGAGCATCAAGGCCGTCTTCCGGCACATCGACCGGATGAAGCCGGCGAAGTATGCGAGCGTGGGGACGGTGCCGATGGACCATTTCGGGCCGCTGGCGATCGTGGCGCTGGCGGCGCTCGGCTTGCACGGGATCGGTCTCCTTGGCATGAGGTACACGCCATGGTGATCGCGGGCGTCATCGCGATGCTGGGGCTGGGCGTGGTTGCGCTGGCGGAGTGGCTGCACGCGCGGCGCGTGGGTCGCGTGGCGCGGCTGGCGTTCGGGCCGGGCGGGCGAGCGGCGGCGTGGGCGCGGGTGGCGCCCGCGGCGCGCTGCGTTGGCGTGGCGCTCGCGGCTTGGGGCGCGATCGTGCTCCTGAAGTACGACCCCGTCGCGGTCGAGGTGACTCCCGCGCCGCGCGCATCGCGGCAGTTGCTCGTCGTGCTCGATGCGTCTCCCAGCATGAACCTGAAAGACGCGGGGTCCGGGCCGGAGAAGATGACGCGGATGCGGTGGGCGGGGCGCGTTGTGCAGGGCGTGCTCGATCGACTGGACATGAAGGACACGCGGATCACGATGGTTGCGTTCTATTCGAGCGCCGTGCCGCTCCTGCAGGACACGACAGACAAGAACCTGATCTCGAGCGTGATGGGGGGCGTTCCGCTGTACACGGCGTTCCGCGCGGGCGAGACGGACATGGGGGCGGGGGTCCAGAAGGCGTTTGAGCTGTCGCGGGGATGGGCGCGGGGGTCGACGACGCTGGTCGTGATCAGCGACGGGGACCTCTCGGGCGTGCCCGCGATTCCGAAGGCGCCGGCGTCGATCGCGGACGCGATCGTGATCGGCGTGGGCGATCCGGATCGCGCGACGGAGATCAACGGGCACTCGTCGCGGCAGGACGAGTGGACCATGCGGCAGGTGGCGGCCAAGCTCGGCGCGTATTTCCATCAGGGCAATACCAAGCACCTGCCGACGGAGGTCGTCGAGAAGCTCGCGTCGCTGGCGCCGCGCGTGTCGCGGCTCTTGAGCGAACGCGAAGCGGGCCTGGCGGCGATCGGCGCTGGTGCTGGGCTTGTTGGACTGATCGGCCCGATGCTGCGCGTGTTCGGCGTGCCGAGGAGCTATGCGAGGAGCGTGAGGCGGACGGCGAGCCAAGCGGCGGCGCGGGCGGCGTGAGCGGGCTTGGGATAAGCAGGGAGTGACGGACGTGAAAGTCTGGCTGTCGAGAATCGGTTGGACGTTGTGGGCGCTTGTGCCGGTGGCGGCGCTCTCGCTGCACTTCGGCCCGGCGCAGCGCTGGGACAGGCGCGAGCAGGCGGAGCGATTGATCCTCGGCGCGGACGCGGCGCAGCGAGAGGCGACGCGCCTGCAGGGCGAGGCGTATGAGGCTCATCTCGCGGCGCTGGCGGCGCGGATGAAAGCGACGGGGACGGAGGACGCGACGCTGGCGAGGCAGGCCGCGGACGCGGCGGAGGTTGAGAGCGTCGCGGCGACGAAGGCGGAGGGCGCGTGGCGGCGGGTGGTTGATGGGTTGTCGCCCGCGATCGAGTTGATGCGTGACAGCGATGCGGCGATCGAGCGGGAGTTGCGGGTGGCGCGGGCGCACGCGGCGGTGCGCTCGGGCGATATCGGCGAGGGCGCGGACGATCTCGAGGCATTGCTGGACGACCTGGCGAACGAGGGCAAGGGCGAGAGCGAGCTGGCGCGGAAGGCGCGGGCGGAGCTCGGCACGGCGTATTACTACGGGGCGCGGCTGCTGCGGATGTCGGGCAAGCCGGCGGAGGTGTGGAGGGAGGTCGCGGGCCAGGCGCGGCAGCAGTTCAGGTACCTGGCGGAGCATGAGCCCGAGTCGGCGACGACGCCGGCCGGGGTTGGGCCGCGCGGCGCGATTGCGAACGTGGGTGACGAGAGTGCCTCGCGCGGCGCATCCGGCGTGGCTGGTTCGAAGGCCGTGGATGCGAGCGGCGGGACGATGCCAATGGCGAGCGCCGCGGACGACAACCGGCGGAACGTCGAACTGGTGTTGAACCTCGAGCAGAGCTCGCTCGACGAGTTGTATGCCAGGGCGCGCCCGAAGGACTCGCCGATCGGGGCGGGCAATCGCCTCGGAAAGGGCAAGAAGCGCGGGCGAGGGCCGAACGGGAATGGCCCGCCTCAGAACGGCGCGGGGATGGGTGATGAGGTCGGGCCGGGCTGGTGAGTGACGCCTGGTGGCGGCGTGGGTGGTGCGCAGCGAAGGACGGGCAATGCACAGGGAATCGCGATGAAGGGCTTACGAATGTTGAGCGATCATGGTGAGCGCGGGTCGAGGGCGTCGCGGCTGGTGTGGGCGTCGCGGCTGGTGTGGGCGTCGCGGCTGGTGTGGGCGGCGGGGCTGACGGCGAGCTTGGGTGTTGCCTGCGCGGCGTGGGCGCAGCCGATCGGAGCTACGGCCACAAGCGCGATGATCGAGCCGCCCGAGGGTGAAGCCCCGATGGACGCCGGCACGCCGGAGATGGCGACGCCTCCCGACGCGATGCAGCAAGGCGCGGCGCCGGCGATCGCGGGAGTGCTCCCGCCCGAGCAGAAGAAGGCCCTGCGCGCGATGTACGACGCGCTGTCGCCCGATCAGCAGGCGCAGATGATGGCGTACTACGCCGACCTGGGCCTCGATCTCGATCAGGAGTTCGGGTTTGCGGCGGCGCGGAATGCGCAGATGAGCAAGGGAATGCAGATCGTCAACGCGATGCGCGCGATGAACTTTCAGCGCACGCCTGCGGCGGTCCTCGGCGCGCGTTCGAGCCTCGGATTCGGGCAGGTTCCCTTCCCGAACCCGGAGAAGGCGACGCCGATGGACACCGCGCGCTGGATCCACCTGCACACGCTCGCGGGAGAGTGGAGCACGCTCGGGTCGTACCTGAAGTCCAGGCCGCTCCCCGAGGGCGACGCGATCTACTCGTTCATTCTGCAGGGGCTTTCGCGCGGCGATGCGGGGCTGCTGCCGGAAGAAGCGCTCGACGTTGCCGAGGCGTGCCCGGGAGAGTTCAAGCCGTGGATGATGGAGTCGCTGGGCAAGATGCTGGGCACCGCCGCGGGAAAGAACAGCACGGGCGCGATGCTCGCGCGTATCCGCACGGGCACCCGCCTGTTCGGCAACGCGGACGAGGTTTCGCGCCGGCGCACGGTTGAATTCCTGTCGGGCGGTGGACTTGTGAAGGAGGCGTATGAGTATCTGTCGCCCGCGGAGAAGGCCATGGAAGCGGGCGACGCGGAGCTGCTCCTGGTTCACGCGAAGTACAAGCTTGCGCTCGCGGACGGCGCGGGCCAGTCGCCGCAGGGCGCGGGCCTGAAGCAGGAGGCTTGGTCGATCCTGACGCGCACGGCGCTCCTGGCGAGCGCGAAGCCCGAGCCGCGGAAGCAGGCGCTCAAGCTCGCGATCGAGATGATGCACGAGTTGCCGAAGTCGTCGTACGGCGCGTGGCTGTCGGAGGTGTTCAGCGACCGTGTGCTCGGGCCGGTGGCGCTGGAGCTGATGGCGTTGGAAGCGGCGGGGCTGGGCGATTCGAAGAAGTCGGAGGAGGAGCGGGCGCAGACGATCCTGACGCTGAAGGAGGGCGTCGATGCGCTGATCGAGCGCGGGGACGCGGACTCGGCGACGCTGCGCGTTCCGCTCAGAATGCTGACAACCGCGCTGGTGACGGAGATGGAGCACGCGGTCGACGGCAACGATCAGAACCGGGGCGGGCGGCGCGGCATGATGGGCGGGCAGGGTGTGTCGCGCGAGGCGCAGCTGCTGCTGCGCGCGATCCCGAACGAGCGATGGCTCTCGGGCCTCGAGCCCAGCCTGTCGATGCGGGCGAGGAAGGCGTCGATCGCGATCGCGCTCAAGGCCGACGAGACGGAGCAGGCGCTGTCGCTCTTGCGTGAAGCGATCACGACGGCGCCCGCGGATGCGGCCAATGTCGCGGATCACCTGCTGGTTCACTGGGAAAAGCAGTTGAATCCACCCGCGCAGAACAACGACATGGACTATCAGTGGTATTTCTACTACCGCGAGTTTCTGCCCATGGCGCCGCTGACGCGAGGTCGGCAGCAGCGGAATCTCGATCGCCTCGCGGGCCTGGTGCGAGAGCTGCAGGCCGCCGGCGTCGATACGAGCCGCCTGCCCGGGCTGGTGCCGACGTTCAAGGCGTGCCACGCCGTGACCGAGGTGTTTGACAAGGGCAACATCGAGCGGGTGTTCGGCGCGGTGCCTTCGATGCCCGCGGCGACGAGCGTGACGCTGGCGCAGTCGATGGCCGCCGGGCTGAACGGCAGTTGGCGCAGCCGCCAGGAGCAGCGGAAGACGGGCGCGAAGCGCACAGACGTTGAGATCGCGGCGATGGTCGACAAGGGCTACGGCCTGGCGCTGGAGCTGATGGACGCCGCGATGGCGAGCGATCCTTCGGCGTGGAAGATCGCGGGGGTGCGCGCGGGGATCGCGTTCGACCGCGTGCAGTTCCAGCTCACGCAAGGCAAGATCGCCGACGCGGGCAAGCAGAACGACTATCGGCGCGAGGCGTTCGAGGCGTTCGCCAGGGCGGCGGATCGATACAGCGCGGCGATCCGAGCGGGGACGGAGCGGGACGATCCGACGATCTACCGGCGCTGGTTCGGCGCCGCGATGGGGACGGCGGAGTTGAACTTCCTGCGACCGGATGATTTGCCGAAAGAGGGCACGGCCCAGGACGATCAGATCGAGCTGATCCGCAAGTCGATCGACTCCATGCCGCTCGAGGCGCGCGACCGCCACCTGGCGACGCTGGCCTCGGACGTGATGGGGGCGGTGGGGGGAGCGGACCCGGAGGTCAAGCCGCGGCTTGTGAAGCACGCGCTACGGATCATCAAGGACCATCCCGCGGGCGCGGGGCTGCGCGCGATGCAGGAGGTGTATCTCGACCTGGTCAAGAACGAGCGTCGCCTGCGCCTCACGATCGACGGCGATGATCGAGTCGGCGTGAACAAGCCCTTCGGCGTGCTGGTGTCGCTGCGCTACACGAACTCCGTCGAGCGCGAGACGGGCGGCTTCGGCAAGTATCTGCAGAATGGCGTGTACGGACGCGTGGGCAACAGCTATCGCGAGATGAACTATCGCGACGAACTGAGGAAAAACGTCGAGTCGACCTTCGCCAAGGGCTTCAGCGTCGAGTCCATCGGCTTCTTTGATCCCTTCATGCCCGCACGCGGCGTGGTCGAAGACGGGCAGGACGGCTGGGTCGAGAAGCCGATGGCGTACGTGATCGTGACGCGGAAGGACGCGAGCACCGATCGCCTGCCGCAGATGGTGATGGACATGCAGTTCACCGATCAGACCGGGCCGGTGACGCTGGCGCTCCCGAGCAATACGCCGCTGCTCGCGCAGGGCGAGGCGAGCGCTCGCCGCCCCGTCAAGAAGCTGGCGGTGTCGCAGCTTGTCGACGTTCGCCCGGTTGAGTCTCCCGGCCCGAAGAACGAGGCGCCGAGTCTTGAGGTCATGCTGAAGGGCGAGGGCGTGCTCCCGGCGATCGAGGACATCCTCGACGGAGTGGAGAGCGCGTTGCCGG
Source organism: Phycisphaerales bacterium (assembly GCA_020853815.1). Taxonomy (GTDB): domain Bacteria; phylum Planctomycetota; class Phycisphaerae; order Phycisphaerales; family UBA1924; genus JABWBC01. Next base: position 11,688 of record JADYYE010000058.1, on the reverse strand, counting down.
GCTACGAGGTCGATCGGGAGGAGATCGAGCGCCGCCCGGTGATCGTGCTGCAGGAGGGCTCGGTGTCGAGCGGGCGGTACGCGTGGATGTCGTCGAACGAGGAGCCCAAGGAGGGCTATCCCGAACCCGACGAGACGGGCATGTACCGACTGAAGACCGAGCAAACGACGCTGATTCCGTTCAAGCGCTCGTTGGGCGGCGTGGCAAGCCGCTTCACGCTCCCCACGCTGCGCGAGGGCGAACAGGCGACGCTCGATGCTCGCACCTACGCGGACCTGGATATCGTGCCCGTGGTGGGCGCAAGCGTCGCGGTGTCGACGCGGTTCTGGACGCCGCTCGTGATCACGCTCTCGGCGTTGGCGGGCGGGGTGATCGTGATGCTGGTGTGGCTGGCGCGCCGCCCGCGGGTGGAGGTATCGCTGGCGGGTTCGCCCTTGGCGGGCGTGAAGATGACGCCGTTGAGCGTGGTGACATCGCTGCGCCGCTTGCGGTCCGCGAGGAATGCGGCGTCGAACGGCGAGCTTGATCGCGACATCGCCGAGCTGGAACTCAAGTATTTCGGGCCCGTGGCGCCGGGCGCGGGCGTTGACGTGAATGAGTTGCGTGGGGTGGTCGAGCGGTGGTCGAAGCAGAGCGCCTGATGCGATTCGTGCGGGTGGATCGCCCTTGCTTCGGCGAAGTTCGCGTGAGCGTCGTGCTCTTTGAACAAAGGCGCGAGCAGAAGACACGCGCATCGTTCATTGCCGTGATCGTGTAGCATGGCGGCTCTTGCCAAAGGAGTCTTCCATGCAGCGCGCCGCCCTTCTCTCCGCGTCGATTCTGGTTTCGCTGGCCGCCGCGACCGCGCTCGGTCAATCGGCGTTGGAGAAGTCGTTCCGCGATCCGCCGCGCGAGGCCAGGCCGCACACGTGGTGGCACTGGATGAATGGCAACGTCACGCGGGCGGGGATCACGGCGGACCTTGAGGCGATGAAGCGGATCGGGCTGGGCGGAGCGCAGATCTTCAATGTGTCCGAGGGCATCCCTGAGGGGCCGATCCAATACAACAGCGACGAGTGGCGCGGGCTGGTGAAGTTCGCGGCCGAAGAAGCGAAGCGCGTCGGGATCGAGCTGTGCATTCACAACTGCGCGGGCTGGTCGAGCAGCGGCGGGCCGTGGGTCAGCCCCGAGCACGCGATGCAGAAGCTGACGATCGGGGAGACGCGTATCGCGGGCGGTACGAAGGTGGGGTCGCTCGCCCCGCCCGCAAGCGTGGGGGGCTATTACCGCGACGTCGCGGTGCTGGCGTTCCCGACGCCGAAGGATGACAAGGCCCGGATCGAGAGCTTCGGCGCCAAGGCGCTGTTTGAGTCGCAGTACGGCTTGCAGCCGGTGGCGGGCGCGCTGCCGCGCGAGGCCGCGATCGGCTTCGGGTCGATCGTGGACATCACGTCGCGTCTGCGCGCGGATGGATCGCTCGATTGGGAAGCGCCGGCGGGCGGGGAGTGGACGGTGCTGCGCATCGGGCACACGCTGACGGGCGCGATGAACGCGCCGTCGCCGGTTTCGGGGCGGGGGCTCGAGGTCGACAAGATGAGCCGCGAGGCCCTCGACGCGTTCTGGGCGGGCGGGATGGAGCCTTTGCTCAAATCGCTGGGCCCGCTCGCGGGGAGCGTGCTGAACAACAGCTTGGTGGACAGCTATGAGATGGGCCCGCAGAACTGGACGCCCAAGTTCCGCGAGGAGTTCCGGGCCCGGCGTGGCTATGACCCCTTGCTGTACCTGCCCGTGGTGACGGGGCGCGTCGTCGGGAGCGCGGCGGAATCCGAGAGGTTTCTGTGGGACTTCCGACGCACGATCGGCGATCTCTTCACGGACAATTACTACACGCGCTTCGCGGAACTCTGCAAGGGCGCGGGGATCATGATGTCGGTCGAGCCTTACGACGGCCCGTTCGAGTGCCAGCAGGTCGGGCGCGACGCGGACATCGTGATGGGCGAGTTCTGGGTGGGCGGCGGGATGCCGGGCTCGTGCAAGCTGGCGTCGAGCGTGGGGCATGTATACGGCAAGAAGTTCATCGGCGCGGAAGCGTTCACCGCGTTCCCGACGCTGGGCAAGTGGCTCAACACGCCGCGCTCGCTCAAGGGGATCGGCGACCTGATGTACACATCGGGCATCAACCGCTACATCATGCACCGCTACGCGCACCAGCCGTGGACCGACGTGAGCCCGGGCATGACGATGGGCCAGTGGGGGACGCACTTTGAGCGCACGACGACGTGGTGGGAGCCGGGGGCGGCGTGGATCACGTATCTCTCGCGCTGCCAGTCGCTGCTCCAGCAGGGGACGTTCGTCGGCGATGTCGTGTACTTCATCGGCGAGAGCTCTCCCAACGGCTACGCGATGCACGACGAGCTGAAGAACGCCGGGTTCGACTATGACATGTGCGGTACGGACGTGCTGATCGAGCGCATGAGCGTGAAGAACGGGCGCCTGGTGCTCCCGAGCGGCATGAGCTATCGCGTCCTGGTGCTCCCCGACACGCCGTTCATGACGCCCAAGCTCGCGGCCAAGGTGCGCGATCTGGTCAAGGCCGGCGCGAATGTGATCGGACCTCGGCCCCTCGCGTCGCCCAGCAACGCGGGCGGCGACGGGGCGAGCCTGGAAGTCGCCGCGATCGGCGCCGAGGTTTGGGGCGATTGCGATGGCGCGGGCGTGAAGCGCCACGCGTATGGCGGCGGCGTGGTCTACTCGGGCCGGTCGCCGATGGAGGTGCTGGATGCGTTGAACGTCGCGCCCGACGTTTCGTTCGACGCCGCCCGTGAAGGGGGCATGAGGCCCAAGATCGCCTGGATCCACCGGAACATCGACGGCACGGATGTGTACTTCGTCAGCAATCAGAAGGCCCGCGCCGAGGAGGTCAAGCTCACATTCCGCGTGAGCGATCGCACGCCGGAGTTGTGGCACGCGGAGACAGGTGAGACCGAGGCGGCGCCCGCGTGGAGCGTCGGCAAGGACGGGCGGACCAGCGTGTCGCTGCGCCTGGAATCGTGGGGGTCGGCGTTCGTTGTGTTCCGCGAGAAGGCAAGCCTTGCACACGTCGCGGGCATCACGTCGCCCGTGGCGCAGGATGCTCCCGGCGCGCCCAAGGTCGTCGTCAAGAAGGCGATGTACGAGGCGATCGACGGAGCGGGCGCCGTGGACGTGACGAAGATCGTCGCGTTGATGGTCGAAAGCGGCGAGGGCGAAATCCCGGCAAACAACGGGCTCTTCGGCGATCCGACCTACAACCACGTCAAGCGCCTTCGCGTCGAGTATACGATCGACGGCAAGGAGATGAACAAGTCCGCCGACGAGAACGCCACGCTCGTGATCTTTGATTCGGGCGGGCCGGGCGTGCCGTTCACGCATCGCGCGGTGGCGGGGCGATCGGGCGTGGAGTTGCAGGCGTTCCGCGCCGGCGTGTACGGCGTCACCCGGGCCGATGGCCAGGCCGCCAGGGTCGAGGTGAAGAGCGTGCCGATGCCGATCGAGGTCGTTGGCCCGTGGAGCGTGAAGTTCCAGAAGGACCGCGGCGCGCCGGAATCGGTCTCGATGGAGAGGCTTGCGTCGCTGTCTGAGTCCAAGATTGACGGCGTGAAGTACTTCTCGGGCGCCGCGGACTATGAAACGACGTTCACGCTCCCCGCGGGCACGCCGGGGCGCGACCACGCGGTGCGCCTGTCGCTGGGCGGCGTGCGCGACATCGCGGAAGTCTGGGTCAACGGCAAAAGCCTCGGCGTGTGGTGGCGCGACCCGTTCGAGGGCGATGTTTCTTCGCTCGTAAAGGACGGGAGCAACACGCTCCGGGTGCGTGTCACCAACACCTGGGTCAACCGACTCGTGGGCGATGAACAGCTTCCCGACGACTGCGAGTGGAACGGCATCACGATCAAGAAGTGGCCGGACTGGTTCAAGGCCGGCAGTGCCGCGCCGTTGAGGGACCGGCCCGAAAAGGGGCGCTTCACGTTCACGACTTGGAAGCACTGGCACAAGGACTCGACGCTCCCGGAATCGGGGTTGCTCGGGCCGGTGAAGGTGCTGGTGGGCACGCGCGTCAAGGTGGATTGACGACCGGATGAGGTGGTCGGAACGCCCGCGGATTGGTCCTGAGAGGGCGGATCGTCTTCGCGGAAATGGGCGATTGTGGTAGACTTGGCCGCTGATGCGGAGGGTGTTGCGACAACGCGGCGGGTGGTGTGTGCTGGCGGCTGTCGGCGTGGTGTCGGCGTCGGTTGCCTGGGCAGCCCGACCGCCGGCGAGCGGCACGAACGCGGACCCGCCATTACAGCCCCCGACGCCGGGAACGCGCTCGCCATCGAACGAACCTTCCGACGAACTGGCGGCGGAGCTTGATCGTCGGCTCCAAGACGATGTCCGTCCGCTGCTCGCGTCGTATTGCCTGGCGTGCCACGCGGGTGATGACGCCGAGTCGGATGTGCGTCTCGACGAGCTCACGGGCGTCCGTGCCGCCCTCACGGGCGAGCTCGACCTCCGCGTCCTTCGCGACATGATCTCGTCCGGCGACATGCCGCCCAAGAACGAGAAGCAACCGAGCGAGCACGAGCGGCTCATCATGTCGCAGTGGGTCGATGCGGCCCTGGACTACGTACCCACCGATGCGCCGATCGACCCCGGCTGGTTCACGATCCATCGCCTGAATCGCGCCGAGTACCGCAACACGATGCGCGACCTTCTCGGGGTCGATCCCGCGAAGGTGGACCTTGCCGCCAAGCTGCCCGCCGACGACATGGGCTATGGCTTTGACAACATCGCGGACGTGCTTTCGACGTCTCCGGTCGCGGTCGAGCAGTACCTCGCGTCGGCGGAGCAGGCGATCGAGATCGCGCTCGGGCCGATCATCGAGATCGGCGACACGCCGCGCACGCTCCGTCCCCTCGAAGGGAACAACGGCCAACCGCTCCCGCGCGGCGGATTCTTCCTCTATTCAAATGGGCCGGCGGGATCGCGATTCGACGCGCCCGCGACCGGCGATTACACGATTCGCGTCAAGGCGTGGGAGACGCCGGGCGGCCCGGATCGATCGCACATGAGTGTGCGCCTCGACGGGAAGTCCGTCGGCGAGTTCGACGTGAGCGCGACGCAGGCCTCGCCGCAGGAGTTCTCCGTCCGGGCTCGCCTCTCGCGCGGCGCGCACAAGGTGGCGGCCCACTTCACCAACGACTTCTACGAGAAGGACAAGGCCGATCGCAACCTCGCGATCGAGTCCATCAGCATCGCCGGGCCGCTCGATGATGCGACCACAGAAAGATCCGCGGCGTGGTCGCGGATCTTCGCGCCGGCGCAAGGCCCTGGAACCGACGCCGAGCGGGCGCGGCTTGTGCTTCGTGAGTTCGCGGGGCGCGCGTACCGCCGACCCGCGAGCGATGGGCAAGTTGAAGCGCTCGCGCGGGTGTTCGCCGGCGAGCGAGAGTCCGGGCGACCGCTTGAAGAGTCCGTCCGCACGGCGCTGTCGGCCGCGCTTGTATCGCCGAACTTTCTGTTCCGCAGCGTGGCTCATCCCGACGCGGGAAACCCCGAGGCCCGATACACGCTCGACGGCTACGAGCTTGCGAGCCGTCTGTCGTATTTCCTGTGGAGCAGTGGGCCCGACGACGAGCTGCTCGCCATCGCCGCGGACGGAACGCTCACGAACGACGTGGTGCTCGCGGCTCAGACCGCCCGCATGTTGAAGGACGCGAAGGCGGCGGCGTTCGTCGAAAGCTTCAGCGGGCAATGGCTGCAACTCCGCGCGCTGGAAAAGCACAACGTCGATGCGGGCGAGTTCCCCGAGTGCGACGAGCGGCTGCGGTCCGACATGCTCCAGGAAGCGAAGCTCTTCTTCGCCGACTTGGTCGCGTCGGATCGGAGCGTGCTCGACCTCGTCGATTCCCGCGACACGTTCCTCAACGCGCGCCTCGCGGCCCACTACGGCGTGCCCGGTGTGTCCGGCGATGAGCTTCGCAAGGTCTTGCTCCCGCCCGACTCCCCCCGCGGCGGCGTGCTGACCATGGGCGCGGTGCTCACGCTCACCAGCTATCCGACACGCACGAGCCCCGTCAAGCGCGGACTCTTCGTGCTCGATCAGCTGCTCGGCGCTCCGCCGCCCCCGCCGCCCGCCGATATCCCACCGCTCGAGCAGGCGGCGAACGTCGGCCCCAGCGCGACGACGCGCGAAAGGCTGGCGGCGCATCTCACGGTCGCGAGCTGCGCCGCGTGCCACAACCGCCTCGACCCGCTGGGGCTGTCGTTCGAGCACTTCGACGCCGTGGGCAAGTGGCGAGACTCCGAGCAAGGGCGCCCCATCGACGCGAGCGGTTCGCTCCCCGGCGGCGTCGCGCTCAACGGCGCGGGCGACGTGAAGAAGACAATCCTCGCGCGGAGCGATCAGTTCGTCGAGGCGCTCGCGGGCAAAGCGCTGACCTACGCGATCGGGCGCGGCATGGAGCCCTTCGATCGCCCGGCGGTGCGGGCGATCGCGCGCCGGACCCGCGCGGCGGGAGATCGCATGAACACGCTGATCGAGTCGGTGGTGCTGAGCGAGACGTTCAGAACCTGCCGCGGAAGGAGCCAGACACATGAGTAGCGGGCTTTCACGCCGAACAATGCTGCGCGGCCTGGGCGTTTCGATGGCCCTGCCGATGCTCGAGTGCATGGCGGGAAGCGCTCGCGGCGCCGGGAGCGCCGGCGCGGGTGTCGCGCGCACGCTGGCGGGCGGTGCTCGCGGGGCCGGCGCCGCGCCCGTGCGCCTCGCGTATGTCTTCATGCCCAACGGCGTGAACTACGACGCGTGGATGCCCAAGCCCGGCACGACCGCGAACGACTTCGCCCTCTCGCCCACGCTCGAATCGCTCGCGCCCGTCCGCAACAACATCAACATCCTCACCGGGCTCACGCTCCAGAAGGCCCGCGCCAACGGCGACGGCCCGGGCGATCACGCGCGATCCTCCGCCTCGTTCCTCACCGGAATGCAGGCCCGCAAGACCGCCGGAAACGACATCAAGAACGGCGTGAGCATCGACCAGGTCGCGGCGCAGGCGATCGGCCACGAGACGCGCCTGCCCTCGCTGGAACTCGGCTGCGAGATGGCGCCGTCGTCGGGCAATTGCGATTCGGGGTACTCGTGCGCCTACTCGTCGAACATCTCGTGGCGCGACGAGGCCACGCCGATGGCGAAGGTCGTCGATCCCGCCGCGGCGTTCGAGCGTCTCTTCGGCGATGCGACCCAGGCGGCCGCCGCCCGCGAGCGCCTGAGCCGGCGCAAGAGCATCCTCGACTTCGTGCTTGAGGATTCCCGCGCGCTGTCAAGCCAGCTCGGCGCGGGCGACCGGCGGAAGCTCGATCAGTTCCAGAGCGCGGTGCGCGAGATCGAGCAGCGCATCGAGCGGGCGCGGAACGAGACCGAGCCGCGCAAGCTCCCCGCGATGAGCGCGCCCGCGGGGATCCCCGACAAACTGAGCGAGCACTTCGACCTGATGTACGACATGCTCCTCCTGGCGTTTCAGACCGACACGACGCGCGTCGCGACGCTGATGCTCGCGGTCGACGGGAGCAACCGCACCTTCCCGGAACTCGGCATCAACGAGGGGCACCACCAGCTCTCGCACCATCAGAACAACCACGAGATGATCGAGAAGATCAGGCGCATCGATCGCTTCCACGTCGAGGGCTTCGCACGCTTCGTCAAGAAGCTCGGCGAGACGCGCGAGGGCGAAGGCTCGCTCCTGGACAACTGCCTCGTGATGCTGGGCGGCGGGATCAGCGACGGCAACAAGCACAACCACGAGGACCTGCCCATCGTGCTCGCGGGGCGCGGCGGGAGCACGATCGAGACCGGTCGCTTGATCCAATCGCCGCGTGAAACGCCGCTGTGCAACCTGTACCTCTCGATGCTGGAAAGGGCCGGCTGCCCGCGCGACCAGTTTGCGGACAGCACGGGCGTGCTGAGCCTGTAGGGCGGGATGCTGAACTGGTCGTCGCTTTTCACGATCCTTGATAGATGTCACGAGGTTGGTCGAAGGGAGCGCAGCGGTGCTACACTGGCTATGAACCGCCTGAGCTCTGCGCGATTTAGGGCCAGAAGCTCAAGCCGTCTGGAGATCAGCATAATGACAACAACGGTTGATATTAAAGCGATCCTGGCGGGAGCGAAGCTGTCAAAGCAGTATCAGAAGCAACTCGAGCGGATCACGAAGGAGGGCAATCGCACGTCGATGATCGAAGAAGCCGTCGATGGGGTTCTGAAGAACATCCCGCAGGCCGCTGGCACGTCCCTCGTGATTTACGGAGAGCCGCAGAGCGGCAAGACCGAACTCATGATCGGTTTGACGGCCCGTCTGCTCGACGAGGGCCACCACGCCATCATCCACCTTGTGAACGATAACGTGTCTTTGCTGTCGCAGAACTTGGACCGCTTCAAACTCGCGGGACTCGCGCCCTCGCCGCGGAACGTGACGGAAGTCGTCGGCGGACCGATTTCCAAGGGTCACAACGCCCTGCTGTTCTGCAAGAAGAACGGCAAAGACCTGGCCAAGCTGATCAATGCTGTCGTCAATGTGAGACCGGTCATCGTCATAGACGACGAAGCAGACTTTGCGACGCCTAATAGCAAGGTCAATCAGAAGAAGCAAACCGCGATCAATAGGGCGGTCTCTGAGGTCTTGGGTGCCGACGGGGTCTACATTGGCGTGACAGCGACACCAGCAAGACTGAATCTCAACAACACTTTCAACAACCGGACAGAGACATGGGTGCGTTTCAAGCCACACCCTGCCTACACGGGTCAGGAGGTCTTCTTTGCTCAGGCGGGCCCTCGCCCGTACCGACTCGTTCTGTTGACGGGGGCCGGAAGCGCGGACGACGCAAAGCGTGCGCTCGCACGCTTCTGCGTGACCGTAGCTCACCTGAATTTGGCCGCCCAAAGCGCGGGCGATCCAGAGAAGAACTTCAGCTTCCTTGTCCACACGAGCGGCAAGACCACCGACCACGACACCGATCGGGGCACCATCGAGATGACGATGAACGTGCTCGTCGGCCAGTCCGGAGCCGCCTTCAACACATTTGTTGCCATGCTCCACGCGGAAGCGCAATCGCTGTATCCAGCCGACGATGCCATCGCCCTGACTCAGTATGTCGTCGCCAATGCGTCCCGAAACTCGACGGTCGTGCTGAACAAAAATGCCCCGAAGTCAACAGCCGGTAGCAACAGAGCCAAGCCGACCTGCCCGTTCACTATCATCATCGGTGGTAATATCGTCTCGCGGGGCGTGACATTCGACAATTTGCTCGCGATGTTCTTCACCCGGAATGTGCAGACGAAGTTGCAGCAGGACACTTACATCCAACGGGCTCGCATGTTCGGCTCCCGAGGAGCCTACCTCCAGCATTTCGAGTTGACTATCCCCGCCGCTCTGTTCGTGGACTGGCAACGATGCTTCTCGTTTCACAGGCTGGCCCTTGACTCCATTCAGAAGGGCGGAGATTCGCCGGTGTGGATCGGCGACCAGCGGATCGCAATCGCGTCGTCGTCGAGCATCGACCGCACCACCGTGGACTTTAATCGAGGTGAGATGTCGTTCGCCCTGTTCGACTGCACAGACGTTCCCGCGATGGACGCGATTGTCGATTCTGGACCGCTTGCGATAGCGACATTGGAAGCGCTGGCCAAGAAGGTGAAGGGGTCCGTCCCCTCTTTTCTCATCGAGTACCTGCGTGCGGAGGTCGCCAACTCGCCACAGAGCCTCGCGATTCACAAGGCAAGCTCAATCCAAGGGCAGGGCAGCGGAACAGATCAGAAGTTGATCCGGCGCGTCAAGGGATTCATCGGTAGGTCCCAGTTGGAGCCACAGCGGTTTCCCAACGCCGTCCACCACGTCAAGATCTTCCACAACGGGAAGGGGAAAGCTCGTGTCTTTTACAAGAACACGGGCTCCGCTCAGTTTGTACAGAATCAACAGGCGTGAGCAACGGCGAAAGTGACCGTGAAGATGATCCGCTCCCACAAAAAGACGATCGCTGAGACACTGGGTAGAGGCCCCATCCACCCATTCCCCGCGCGCATGGCCCCCGGTATTGCCCTCGATGCCCTCGGCGAGAGCACGACTCCGCTCCGCGTTCTTGACCCGATGACGGGCTCAGGCACGGTGCTTGCCGTCGCGCGTGCCAGGGGCCATCGGGCGATCGGCGTGGACCTTGATCCCCTTGCGGTCCTACTTGCCGGCGTGTGGACGAGAACCGCTGATTCAGAGGCCGTTACCGAGAAGGCTGCCGAGGTCTTGGATCGCGCAAAGGACGCGGCCCGTACATTGCCGTCCGGCTCGGCGTATCCCGCCGGAAGCGATGACGATACCCGCAAGTTCATCCGGTACTGGTTCGATGACTATGCACGAGCCCAGTTGACCGCCCTGTCCGGCGCAATCAGCCGCGTGCGCGATGACGCAACCCGCGATGTCCTCTGGTGCGGCTTCTCACGGCTCATCATCACCAAGAGCGCGGGAGCGTCGCTGGCGATGGATCTGTCGCACAGCCGTCCGCACAAAGAGTTCAAGACCGCGCCGGTCAAACCTTTCAATCGGTTCATCGCGGCTGTGGACCTCGTGGTTTCCAACTGCCCGCAGACCGGTGGCATGCCAGTCGGTCCGCCAACGGTTGTACGTCAAGGCGACGCTCGAAAGTTGAGGATCGAAACGGCGTCGATCGATCTTGTTCTGACGTCGCCGCCGTACCTCAACGCGATTGACTACATGCGGTGCAGCAAGTTCTCGCTCGTGTGGATGGGGTACAACGTGGACCAGTTGAGAGAGATTCGCGGTGAGAGTGTGGGCACGGAGGCGTCATCCGAAGTGGCGCTGGAGACGCCCTGGGTGCAGGCACTCATCAAGCAGCTTGGCCTAAGGCCCAAGCTCTCGGCGCGCGATGCGGGGTTGTTGGCGCGGTATGTTCTGGACATGGGTACCGCCTTGTCCGAGGTTTCGCGAGTGCTAAAGGCTGGCGGGCGGGCTGTGTATGTGGTGGGCGATTCGACGGTGCGCGGAACGTTTGTCCGCAACTCGGCAATCGTCGAGGCTGTCGCGGAAAAACACGGGCTTGTTCTGCAAGAAAAGCGTTCACGATCGTTGCCCGCGAACCGTCGATACATGCCACCTCCGAAGAATGGTGCAAATCCCGCTTCGATCGATCGGCGTATGAGACGCGAGGTCGTCATGGCCTTCACCAAGCCCGGAGAGTGAGATATCGCGGCGGCCACCGCTCGCAAATCTCTCTCTGACTTCTCAAAAACAACCCCGCCCGCGAGGGTGGGCTCACGGGCGGGGAAGTGAGATCGGCGGCGGGCGAGTGGTGGGTGGAGACCCCGCCGCCAGTCAATGCGCCCGGACGTTGGTGGGTCGCCCGGGCACGAGAGCCGGATCAGGCCGAGAACCTCTGGTCAGGAGATTCCGTGGCACCCCTCGCGGGGTCGTCCGAGGCCAGTTTCCCGTGCGTCCCTGCGCGGGTGTGGCCTTGCCAGAACCGCGGGAGCCCCCAAATCCTGGAGGAAGTCCCGCGGCTGCCGTGGCGCCGAGTCCGTTCGAAGGCCCGCGCCGGCTCAAAGATCACGAATCGAACTGTCAATCCCACCCCAAGCCCGCGAAAGCCCGGGGTGGGCTCCCTCACACAACTACTTCTCCCCGC